>JAAOYC010000024.1 GCA_018221125.1 Candidatus Woesearchaeota archaeon | reverse complement strand
TTTCTTTAAAAATCTTCGTGAATATATCTTAAATAAGAAAGCTTTTTAAACCTCCTCAAAATTCTAAATACATAAAATGGCAAAGACAAGAAAGTTTTGCGCTTATAGAAGGCTAGAAAGGCCTTATACAAGGATAAGTAAGTTTAGACATAAGTCTTTTATCAAGACTACTCCTAATATCAATATTGTAAGATTTAATATGGGAGCTGGTAATAAGAAGTTTGGTTATACTCTTGAGCTAATCTCAAAAATAGACTGCCAGATAAGGCATAATGCTTTTGAAGCAGCAAGACAGTCAAGCAACAGGCTTCTTGAAAATACTCTTGGAAAAAGAGGGTATTTCCTTAGAATAAGGACTTATCCATTCCATATTATGAGAGAAAATCCATTAGCTGCTGGAGCAGGAGCTGACAGGATGAGCACTGGTATGAAGCATTCATTTGGAAATCCAATCGGTTCAGCTGCAAGAATCAAGAAAGGGCAGATAATTGCAGAAATTAGAGTTAATAAATCAAGTCTAGATACTGCAAAAACTGCAATGAAAAGATTCGGGCATAAACTGCCTTGCGGATGCCAGATAGTGATGAAAGAGAATCCTAAGAAGTAAGTTTTAAAAGAGGTGGGTAGAATCCACTTCAAGATTTTTCTTGAAGTAATTTGAGGGATTGGGATTAAATTAGCAGAGAAAATACAAGGAATTATCAAAAAGAAGGAAGAAGGGCACGTTTTTCTATCAGATGAACTTATTGATGAGATTCTAAGCAAGATACCTGAGCAAGCTAGAGAAGGATTTAAAGAGAGTTTAGTTTTTCATAGAGAAGATGAAAGAGATGATGAAGTAAATACTGGAGATGCATGCTGCACTTACAGCAAACCAAAATATGAGTTTTCAAAATCATTTATAGATTCTCTTGTTCAAAAACTTGAATATGAAGGACAATATATCAAAGCAGGAAAGATATTAGTGCTGCATGGAAGGGAAAAAGAATCATTAAAACAATTCAAAAAAGGAATTGAAAATAAAAATAAAAGAGGATTTCTATGGGCAGGAGTTGTTTCTAGGTGGCTGGGAAAAGACATGGAAGGATTGCTGCTGATTGCCAGAGGAGGGTATCATAATACATTAGAAAAAATACTTGAAAATACGCATGAACATGATATAAAAAATGTCTTAAAGGTTTTAGAAAATGCAAAATTATCCATGCCTGGAACAAACTTTCCCTGCATGTCTGAAGAAAACCTGTATGAATTGGGGTATTTAGCAAAACAGCTTGGACAATATAAGAAAACAATAGAATGCTGGCTAAAATGCGGGCACATGGATTATGCATTTGATACAGCAAAAGAACATGGTCTGGAAGAATATGCTTTTTCATTGATTTATGATCCAACAGAAAAAGGAATAAATGAAAGCCTAAAAAAGGTAGAAATTAAAGAAGTCTTACCTGTAATCGGGAAATACAAATCTGATTACATCAGAATTACCTATTATATTCAGAAAGCTCACCGTGCTAATTGGCTAGGTCTTAGTGAAAAAGCGCTTGAATTAGAAAAAAAGGCAGCACAAGTTATTTTAGATAATCCTAATTTTATTCCATTCCATTATAAGCATAAGAAAAAGAAAGAATTTGAAAAAGATTCTCTTCCTAAAGGATGCCCTCACAGCGGGAAGGAATATGAATTTGATGCTGGAGATTTAGAGGTAAATCCTGCATATGGTAATTTAGATTGGATATTCCATATTTATTCTTTGTTTGATAAAGATGGGATGTTTGAACAAGGAGCAAAAGTTCTTGAAGGTTATTATGATGAGGAAGCAATGAAATTATATGAATCTGCAGGAAATCTGGAAAAAGCATTAGAGCTTTGCGAGAAAATAAATTATGGTTTCTGGAAAGCAAAGGATCTTTCTGAAAAGTTAGGAAAAAAAGAAAAAGCTGCTATCTATAGCATGGTCAGGAAATAATTTCTTTTAATTTTTTAATACTTGTTATTGCTTTGAATTTTTTAGAGAATTCTTTTACTTTTTCTTTAGGAAGTATATCTGTTTTAGATAAATAAATGATAATTGGCTTATCCAGTTCTTTTATTCTTTTGTACAATCTAATCTGGTCTTCAATTGGATAAGGTTCTGTCAAGTCAAAGATATAGATTATCTTGTCTGCAACTAACTTTAACACAAGATAAGCCTGCTGTTCAATTGGATTCATCTTGTTAAAACGATTCAATGTTCCTGGTGTATCTAATAACTGGATATCTTTTGTATAACCTATCATTATGCCTTTTGTTGTAAAAGCATAAGTAGCAATTTCTGGTGTTGAGCCTGAAATCTTTGACAATAAAGTTGATTTTCCAACATTTGGAAAGCCTGCAATTGCAACTTGCTTGTATTTCTGTTTTATTGTCGGGAAAGACTGCAAAGTATTTCTTGCTTTTTTAAGAAATTTGAAATCATTATTTTCCAGAAGAGAAGCAACTCTTCCATAGAATGATTTTTTAATCCTGTGCAAATCTTTGACCTCTTTTGCCTGCTTTAAACTTCTGTTAGTGATACTGAAAACATCATTTATCTTTATAATTGTCATATGCAGCTTTTTTAGTTCTCTTTCTAAAGCAGATTTTCCAATTGTGAATTCCAATAACTTCTGATAGAAAGGACTTAATTCAGATGGTTTTGGAAATGCCAGAGCAATCTTGTTTAGTCTATATGTTATTTCATCCTTGATAAAAAAAGTGTTTTTAATCTCTAAAGTCTTTATCTTGTTCAGCATGTCTCCTCTTACTTTTAATCTAGCTGTCTGTTTTTTAGCTTTCTTTATAGCAATGTCTAGATATGTGTCTGCTGTTTCAATTGGTTTTATATCCTGGAAAGCCATAAAAAATAAGAGAATAAGAGAGTATATAAAAGTTTGTTAAAAAGAAAATTTTAAGGAGTAACTGGTTGATATTTGAATCTATTATAATATTCTGATAATTGATCGAGAAGCATTTTTTCTAATCCTTCTCCTGATTGTAATTTGAATCTGCCTGGGACTGCAATCCCTTTATATTCTCCATCATATGTGGGAATGTCTCTTAGAGCACTAACATGACTGCCTCCATTCCTCAACCTAATCACTTTTCCACTAATATCTCTCCATTCCTCTCTTTTCATTGAGAATCCTCTATATGAGAATATTCCTGATCCTTCATGATATCTTTTCTCGAATGCAACAACTTCACTGTCTATCATTCCTACTATCTTTGCCAACCCTATTTTATCAACACAAGTTCCTGTTATTATTCCTTCTCTTGTTTTTTCAGATAGAATTATTCCAAACCAACCAACCTCATCAGATTTTTCCCAATAACCAACATAATCAAATTTAATATCTTCTCCCATATAATGTAAAAAGAAACTTATATTTTAAATATTTATCTTTTATTCAATACAACAACAAACCCTACCTGATGAATCAATTCTGAATCTGTTTTTTCTGCAATATCTTTTGCAAAGTCTTTTCTGCTTTTACCTTCTAAAGCAGGTTTTAGGAATTTTACTTTGATTAACTTCTTTTTCCTGAGCTGTTTTTTGATCTCTTCAATTACTCCATCAGTTAATCCTGATTTTCCAATTCTTAAGACTGGTTCCAAGGATTTTGCTTTTTCAGTTAATTCTTTCTTTAATGTCATTTGCGCCTCTTCGGATGCCTGTGTTTTAATGTTTTTCTGTTCTTTAAGTATGTTAAATGGGAAACTTTTTCTTTTAGGAATTTATCTACATCCAGGCCATGCCTTTCAATCATTGCAGATGTGTGGCTCCCTCCTAAAAATTCAGGCATAAGCACGTAAGTTGCACCTTTTTTGTACAGGCTGATTGCTTCGTCAATCTGTTCAGACACTACGATTATGATTGATTTTTTATTTGATTCCCTTATCTTGTTTATAAGCATCATGTTTGTATCAGTGTTGGATATAGTTGATATTGCCATTTTTAATTTGGAGAAATCCAATTCATTCAATGCTTCATAGTCCCCTATATCTATATACCTGCAGTCAATTTTCTTTTTTGCCAAACCAACCACTACTTCAGGATCATAATCTATAACAAGAAATTTCTTTTTCATTTTTTTAAAAGAATCAATCAAGTCATGGCCCATATGATTGCACCCAAAAAGAATTATCTCATAGACATTTTCTTTATGATATTTGTGCTCATCTACTTTTTCCCCTTTTCTTTCAAATATTTTCAAATATTTTGACAATATGGAATATATCTTATTTGCGTAAAGAATAAGGTATGTAGAGCCTGTAATGGTCACCAAGCCGATAACAGTAACAAAGGATAATATCTCATTTGATAGATGTCCTACGCTGACTCCCAGAGCAATGAATATCAGTGAAAACTCGCTTATCTGAGCTACAGTCAATCCTGCAAGAAAGCTGTTTCTTTTAGTATAATTTAATGCACCCATCAATATCATCACTATCAATGGATTTCCTATAATTATAAACAAGGACAGTATAATTATTGGGATGATATACTGGCTTATATCTACAAACACCATCTGCGACCCAAGCAGTATGAAAAACAGGATAATAAAAAAATCTCTTAGAGGCTTCATCTTAGCACTTATTTCATGACGATAAGGAGATGCAGCTAAAGTAATACCTGCAAGCAATGCTCCAATCTCCATTGAAAAATTAAGGTAATAAAACAGGGAAGCTAGTGTCAAACACCAGCCGATTGCAAACAGCAATAAAAATTCCTGAGATTTTGCAATCTTTTGAATTAATTGAGGCATAACATAAATGCTAAGCAAGAATAGAAATACTATCAATCCAAGTCCTTTTAAAACTGTTCCAACAGCCAAATCAATCAGATTCATTCCAGACGGGATTGCTGAAATAATCATCAGGATTAATATTACAACTAAATCCTGGACAATCAAAAATCCTACAGAAATCTTGCCGTAAAGTGTTTCCAAGTCTCCTTTATCTGATAATAATTTTGTTATTATAATTGTGCTGCTGAATGTCAAAGCAATCGCAACATAGATTGAGACAATTGTAGAAAATCCAAGCAGCTTAAGTATGAAATATCCTACTAATGAAGTGAAGATTACTTGTCCTAGCCCTGTTATCAAGGAGACTTTTCCAACATCTTTTATTATTTTAGGGTTTAAGTTCAATCCTACCATAAAAAGAAGCAAAGCAATACCAATATGGGAGAAAGTTGAGATTGTGGTGGTTGAGGAAACAATATTCAGCACATAAGGGCCTGCTAAAATTCCTGTGAAGACATAACCTATAATCAGAGGCTGCCTTAGCAATTTCATTATGCCTGCAACTATTATAACAATAAATACTATCTTGCTTAATTCAATAAATGCCTGATCAATCATTATCTATTCCTCTTTAATTCTTTTTCGTTTTGTATAATCTGCTTAGTATCTTTCATTTTCCAACCTATTTAATTCTTCAATAGCCATCTCTACGACATGAGATTTATTTCTATACCTTCTTTTTTTAGCTATGGAATTAAGCATGCGAATGATTTCCTTATCCAATGTTACAGATATTCTTTCCTTCATAGTATTATTTTGTATTACTTTATAATATAAAGTAATATTTAGTATATAAAGATTGTGGTTTTTTTATTGGAAAACTTTAAATACTAAGTGTTTGTATTATATTCTTAATGAAAAAAATATTCATTGCATTGATTGTATTTATTATGTTTATAGTTAGTTCTGGATTTGTATTAGCTGTTGATTGCACTGGAATAGGGGAGGAAGAATGTGATGAAGTAGAGGATGATTATTCTTCTGCTCAATCAAGTTGCGATATAGCCGAAATCTTTGATTTACAAGATTTTTTTAACGCTGGCTTCGATGCGTGCTGTGATTCGAGTTTTTCTGAAGGAGATGTTGATGATCTATTATGTACTTGTATAGGTGATTATTATGAGGGATTAGATTGTGATAATCTTGAGGGATATATGGATTATATTGATCTCCTAAACACAGGTGCTCTTGATCATTGTCCTGGTCTTCCATCTCAGGATGATGCTGAACAAGCAATATGTGATTGTGTAAGCAACTACGATCCTTGTGATATTGATAAGATGAATGAGTTAAAAGATATACTTAATTCTGGAATTTTTGGAAGTTCTAGCTGTAGTTCAGGAAGCAGTTGGGCAAATGATTTGCAAAATGATATTGACAATTGGGAATGTTCTCCTCCAGAAACTCAAAATGAGGACTGCGAGCCACCTGAAACAGGATCTAGAACCAGAGATTGTATGGTGACATGTCAATGGAGTCTGTGGTCTAGTTGTGATGATTCTTGTGATCCTCCTGAGATTCCAGACGGCCAGGGCGGTTGCAGATGTCCTATTTGTCAAGAAGATGATGGACAAGGTGGATGTCAATCTATAGACTGCAGTGATGTTGATGAATGTACAGAAAATGAACGTTGTGAAAATGATGTTTGTAAAAGTGACAAAGTAGATTGTGGTACCGATACAGAATGTATAGATTATTGGTGTTCTCCTTTACTTGGATGTGGACAAGATGATAAATTATGTCCTTCAAAGGATTGTTTTATTAAGACAGGCTGTGATGACGCCTTAGGTGGCTGTCAATACGAACATATTGTTTGCCCTGATGGCTTTGTAGAAATATCTAATAATCCTTGTTGCAGAGATGATAATGGCAATGGAAATGGCAATGGCGTCCCAGAATTCTCAACATATGGCATAATTATAGGACTAATTATCATTGCAGGAGTTGTAGGATTTTATATAAGAAAGAAAAAATAAATTAAATCTTCATCTTTTTCTTAATTACTGGAATCAACTCAATCATATCAGAAGCAGTAAAGCCAATTCCTTTTTTCTTTAACAAGTAATCTCCAATCTTTCCATTTAATTCTGCTGCAGCAACTGCTGAATTGAATAAATCTCCGCCTTGAGCAATAAGTCCTGCTGTTATTCCAGCCAATACATCTCCTGTTCCGCCTATTGTCATTCCTGAGTTTCCTGTTTTGTTGTATTTGACTGCAGAACCGTCTGTAATTATATCAACAGGGCTTTTTAGGATGAATATCTTGTCTTTTCTTGCAAAGTGCCTTACAAGCTCTGCTCTTTGCCTTAAATCTTCTGGAAGTTTTTCATCTGTGAGTATTTCAAATTCTTTTGAATGAGGTGTTAACACTGCATTTGTGAATTCAGCATATTGCAGTGCTTTTAATGCATCTGCATCAATAACTTTTGGCTGTGGAAGGCGTTCAACAACTTCTTTTACCAAGTCCATTGTTCCTGGTTCTAAACCAATGCCATTGCCTATCAGAATGACATGGAAGTTTTCAGCTAATTCAATAACATCTTTTACATTATCCCAGTTTAGAAAATCTCCTTCTAACTTTCTTGTTATCAAGTCAGGAGACATTGAGTTTATTGTCCATGCAGCTTGCTCTGGAGCAGCAACAACAGACAAATCAATTCCTGTTCTTAATGCTGCTAATGCTGCCACAGCAGGAGCACCTATATAATCTTTAGAACCGCCTATAATAAGGACTTTTCCATTTTCTCCTTTGTATTCCCCTCTTTTTTCAATAAGTTTCATTGTATCTTGCAGCCTCCTGCAGGAAGCATACGTATTATATCATCCATGCTTCCTCCTTTTAATTGTTTCTTTATTTTCTTTGCTGTGTCAGATGCTTTCTTGTTTCCCTGGATTATTATGACAAAGTTGTCTGTCTGTGACTTTATAGAATCAACAGGACCTCCAATTGTCACATCATCTTTTAGTCCAATTGCAAGCTTTAGCTCTGCTGTCAAAATATTCTTTTTTCCATAGATCATGAATGCCCCTTTTGGAACAAATTCCCCTGATTTTGCTTCTTTTGTGACCTGTTCTGGAGATACAAAAAAGACATCTGCTGAAGCTAATCCTGTTTTCCAGCCCCTTGAATAAGAAGCTGTTGCCTGGGCTGCTTCTGCTATAGTGGCTTCTGATGGTTTTTTGTCTTTTGTTTTTATAACAAAGAAAGGAGAGCCTGCCATGTCTGTGTGGAAGACAATATCATCTTTATCCATGTGTTTTTTTATTATAATCTCATTGGATGTTGCATCACGTCCTCCAATGCATAAAAAACCTTCTGAAGAATGAAACCACCTGAATTTTTCATACCAGGCTCTTTTCCTTTCAACTTTTTTAGCTTTTTCCTCTTCCTCTAATCTTTGTTTTTTTGCCTGCTCTAGTTTTTTTAGGCTATGAGAGAGTGCTTCTCTTGCTCCTTCCAGCTTTTTCTTTGCTTTTTTGGATTTTTCAAAATAGAATTCTGCATTTTTCTCAAGAGATTTTTCAACCTCTAATTTTATTCTTGTCATTCAACAACTCCTTATATTTCCCAGGACTACTGCTTGTTCTGGACAAAGAATTGGCTCTTCTCCTTCATATAAGATAACTTTTGGAGATATCTTAATCTGCCTTATCTCTCCAAATTTGTCAAAATTATAAGGAAGATCTTTTAATAATGAGTATCCCATAGGAATTGTTTCTATTATTTCAGCATTGTAAACTCCTTTTTTTCCTATCACGCGGATATGAAGAGCTTTAACATCGATATTAGGACCATTCTCAATGATAAAATGGATATAGCCTTCTTCACCTGAGCCTGCATAACACACTTCAGGGATGTTGTTCAGCTCTATAACATCTATTCCAATATTAACAGCGCATTTAGAAGCAGCTTCAACCTGGGCTCTGCCCCAGTTCATCAGGATTACACCTAAACCTATTGCAAAAATAAGTAACAGAATTGTTGCAATTAATGGAGAAACACCCCTCTTCGAATTTCTAAGCGAAATTCCAAGCCGACAAAAATTCTTAATTTTTGCAGTCTTATTCATATTATAGTTGTCTTTATTATTTATATATAAATGTTTTCGTTCTTAGGGTTTCACCCTAAAGGTCACCCGTGATGAGTTAGTGCGACCTAAAGTCGCACGAACGCCTCTGTCTGCGTAATGTTTTCGTTAAATTTTTAAAGTTCTTAATTTTAGGTTAGATTATGGCTGAACAACTTACAGAAGAAGAGATAAAAAACATGTCTCCTGAGGAGCTGAAGGAATTGCAGAAACAGCAGTGTGTTTTTTGCCAGATAGTTGATGGAAAGGTTGCTTCTAAAAAAATTTATGAAGATGACAAGTGCTTGGGGATACTTGATATCAATCCTGCAAATCCCGGGCATGTTCTATTGATGCCAAAAGAGCATTACCCTTTACTGCCTTTGATGCCTCCTGATATCAGTGAGCACCTGTTCATAGTCTCTAAAGCTATCATGGGTGCTATGTCTCTTGCTCTTGGCACAAAAGATGCAAATATATTCATTGCAAACGGCTCTGCTGCTGGCCAGCGAGCTCCGCATTTCATGCTTCATATAATCCCCAGAAAGATGGGAGACGGGGTTAAGATGGAGATTCCTGTAAATCCAATACCTGAGAAGGAATTAAAAGAGGTCAAGGATAAGATACAGGAGAAAATAAATATCATATTCAAATTAAAGAAAGCTGAAACTGGAGCAGCTTCCGAGGAAAAGCCTGCAAAGGCTAAGGAACCAACAAAAAAGGAGGAATCAGGAGTAGATCTTGATGATATTGCTGACTTGCTGTAATGGAGATTTAAAAAATGGGAGACTGTATATTTTGCAATACTGTTGAAGGAAAAACCAAATTAGAAAAGGTTTATGAAGATGCAGAAGTAGTCGCAGTTGTGCATCCAAGAGGTGCTGTTCCTGGACATATTCTTGTTTTCCCTAAAAAACATTACCAGGTATTTGAGATAATGCCTGATTATGAAATAGGGCATCTGTTTGATGTTGTCAATAAGATAAGCATTGCTGTTTTTGAAGCTATTCAGGCACAAGGAACAAATATCATCATGCAGAACGGTGTTTCTGCTGGACAAGAGCTTCCTCATGTTGTTGTTCATATAATTCCAAGAAAAGAAGGAGATGGGCTTGACTTCCAATGGACTCCAAAGCAGATGACACAAGAAGAGGTATCCTCTATTGAGCTTAAATTAAAAGAAGCTGCTTCTGAGATTGGAGAGTTTGAGAAAGAGAAAAAAAAAGAAGCAGTGAAAGTTGAAGGGAAAGAAGAGAAGAAGAAACCAGCAGATGAAGAAGAAAAAGATGAGGATATGGCTAAGCAGCTGGAAAGGATTCCTTAATTCTAAAACAAATATATCCACCAAGCTCCTATAGCCAAACTTAAGATAAACGCTGCTAAGAAACTAGGAACAAATGGAATTCCATATTTTACTTTGATTTTTTTGATTTTGCCTTTTTTCTTAAATTCAATCAATTGCTTGATTTTTGCTTTTTCAATTCCCAGGTCTTTTGGGCCTGTTATTCTTTTCTTGTTTATGATTACATCTTTTGCAATCCAGTCTCCTTCTGTCAGTTGTTCTGGCGGAACCATCCTGTACATTGCAGACAGTTCAACTGCTTTTACAAACACGACAAGATAGAAGCTTAGGTAGAGCAGGATTACCATTGCTGTCAGGACAGAAATAACAAAGATATCCAGAACCTTGCCTTTTAGGAAGAATATCAATACAATGACAAGGATGATCAGCAGAATCAGTTTCATTTTCCTGAGTTTTGCTATTTTCTTGTCATGCATTATCTTTTTGAAGTTTTTGATGAATTGTTTTCTATGTTTTACTGCCAGTATGATGCTGTAGACAAGCCCATAGACTGCTCCTATCAACAGAACATTAAACAGGAATACTATTAATAGAGGCATTGGCTGCATTGTGAATTTTAATCCAATCAATGCTCCTAAGCCCATCAGCAGCTTGCTGTCTCCCCCTCCCCATTGTCCTGTGTAAAACATAAGATATCCCAATAATACAAATGCAGCTAATCCTGCAATGCCATACAGCAGATAGAACCAGTCAAATGTCATTACAGAATAAAGCAATCTTAACCCAATTCCTGAGAAGATCATACTGTAATTAATCCAGTCTGGAACCTCCCTTGTCTTGATATCTGTGAACGTCCCTATGACCAATCCAATGAATGCAAGGGTCAATAAGATGATGTCTATTATCATTGTTCTTGAAAATAAAGACAAAATATATAAATATTTTCTATAATATAGTAGAAAGGGGGCAAAATGTTAGAAAGATTCAAGTTAATGCTGAAACTATGGGAAAAAGAAGGAAAGCCAAAAAAGGCTGTAATGCATCTAGCTCTGACAATGCATGGCATGGAGAGATGGAATGAGCAGAAGAAAGCCCCAATACAGGAAACATACAGGAAGAGTTTCAGCATATTAAAAGAGATTATTGAACTTCAGATAAAAAACAATATCCCGATTCTTTCTGTTTATGTCCTTCCAGAGCAGCTGAAGAAAGAAAATGATTATCCTCTATTCTTGGACGAGCTTATTGCTTTTCTGAATTCTATCAAAAGGTTAAGTCTTGTGCATGATAACAAGGTAAAGATATCCGCTTTAGGAAAATGGTATGATATTCCAGGAAGGGCTGTTGATGTGATAAAGGAAGTGCTGGAAGAAACAAAGGATTATGACAAGTTTTTTGTCAATCTATGCGTGAATTATGACGGCAGGGAAGAGATAGCAGATGCATGCAGGATTATTGGAAGGCAGATAAAAGCAGGAAAACTGGATGTAGATGCCATAAACAAGAATTCAATAAAAGAGAATCTGTACAGCTCATATTTTCTTCCTCCTGACCTGATTATCAAAAGCGGCAAGATTAGCCAGACAACTGGATTTTTGATGTGGGACACTCCTTATGCAATAATATATTTTACCCAGAAATATTTCCCTGAATTTACAAAATCAGACTTCTCAAAGGCAATGGAGTTCTATTCCAGCAATAAAAAATAGCTGCTCTGTTTAGATAACAAAAAACCAATGAACTTCTTTCAGAACTTCAAGATTTTTTGAAACTAAGTCTTCAAAAAACCATTAAATAAATCACTACGTTGTTGGGGTTTCAAAAAACCATTAAATTTATAAACAATCCCGCAATTCTGCAGAATAACCAATGAGTGATGATGGTTGAGTTGTGAGGTGGGCTATCGCGCAATGAAACCTGAGTGAGGTATTTTTTTATTCTTATTTTTTTACCTCTATAGTATTTAATTAAAATAGGAGGTCATAAAAATGACTGAAGTATCAAAAGAAATTATAGACAAGGTGTTAGAGGCAATTGAGGTAGCAAAAGCTACTGGCAAGATCAAGAAAGGGACTAATGAGGTTACAAAAGCTCTTGAGAGGGGCACTGCAAAACTGGTAGCAGTTGCAAAAGACGCAAGCCCTGCTGAGATTGTCATGCATATCCCTCTGCTTTCAGAAGAGAAAGGGGTTCCATGCGTGACAGTTCCAACAAAAGAAGAGCTTGGAGCTTCAACTGGAATAGCTGTTTCTACAGCGAGCGCAGCAATTACTGTGGAAGGAGAGTCAAAAAAGCTGATAGCTGAGATCAATGATGCTGTTAGTGTGAAGAAAGCTCCTAAGAAAGAAGAAGCTGCTCCTGAAGAAGAAGCAAAACCTGAAGAAAAAAAGGAAGCAAAGAAAGAAACTGCTCCTAAAGTTGGCAAAGGCCAACAGAGTTCCAGCGAAGCTGAAACTAAGGAAGAAGCAAAACCTGAAGAAAAAAAGGAAGCAAAGAAAGAAAAAGCTGAATAAAAATGGCAGACGACAAGAAAGAAGAAAATGACAAAAGAGGAGGAAGTGACAAAAGAGGAGGAAAACCTCCTGCAAAAATAGACGAAAGAGCAAAAGCAGCTGTTCATTTTACAAATGCTGTTGCTGCAAGTGTTGAAGAGATAATTGACAGGACTGGCTCAAGAGGAGAAGCTGTTCAAGTCAGATGCAAAGTGCTGGAAGGAAGAGATGCCAACAAGATTCTAAGAAGAAATGTGAAAGGCCCTGTAAAGCTAGGAGATATGCTAATGCTGAGGGAAACAGAGATTGAAGCAAGGCCTCTTAACAGAAAAGGCGGAAGAGGAGGAGGATCTTAAAATGGCAATATGCAGTTTCTGCGGAAATGATATCATAAAAGGAACAGGAAAGATATTTGTAAAGAAGGATGGCAAGATATTGCATTTCTGCTCAACAAAGTGCGAGAAGAATCTACTGAAGCTTAAAAGAAAACCTATTGTAGTCAAATGGACTAAGTTATTCAAGAAATAATAAAATGACAGAAGGAAAAACTCAACAAACACTGGTATTGATCAAGCCAGACGGATTAGTCAAATCATTGACTGGAAATATTCTTACTGCATTATCTGAAACAAAATTGGTCATTATTGGAGCCAAGATGGTGCAGGTAAGCAGGGAACTGGCTGAAAGACATTATAACAAATTAAGAGAAGAAAAAGGAGACGAGATTTTTGAGGAAGTGTTGAAATATATACAAGGACATTATCATACCAGCAGAGTGCTGGCTTTAGTTTATGAAGGGGAGAATGCAATAGAAAAAGTAAGGCAAGTAGCTGGCTCAACAAATCCAGAAGAGGCAGCCCCCACTACAATAAGGGGGAGATATGGAAGGATAGTAAGTTCAACAGGAGTGTTTGAGAATGTTGTTCATGCATCTGCAAGCGAAGAAGAGGCTGAAAGAGAGATTAAATTGTGGTTTGAACCGCATGAGCTTTCTAATGTCATTTATCCTACTGAGAAAAAAATAGTTGAAAAAGAAGAAATAGACTGGGAAGAGAAAAATGAGTGAGATGACATTTCCCAGGGCAATAGAGCTTCAAAAAAGTTTTAATGAAGCAAGAGACTGGGGAAAAGATACAAAATTTCTCAAAGATTTCCTTTTAAATATCTGCGAAGAAGCAGGCGAAGCATGGAGCATCATCAAATGGATTGATGGTGAGAAGCAAAAAGAGATAATAGATGCTCACAAGGATAAGTTTGAGGATTTTATCGGAGACAGCATATTCCTTGTATTCAAGATTGCCTGGATGCTGGATATAGATCCTGCCAAAGCTTATGAAGCTACTTTACAGGAATATGAAAAAAGATTTCCTGCTGATAAAATCAAGGAACTGAAGCATGGAAATCCACTTGCTGGCGGAATAGATGATAAAGGTGAATAACAATGGCTGAAAAAATGGTTGAAAGGGTTATGAGGATTTCAAAAGATCCTAATCATATTAGAAATATCGCTATATGTGCTCATATTGATCATGGGAAGACAACTTTTTCAGATAATCTGCTTGCTGGAGCAGGCATGATGTCTGAAGAATTAGCTGGAAAACAGCTTGCTTTGGATTTTCATGAAGATGAAACAGCAAGAGGAATCACAATTGACTCTGCTTCTGTTTCTATGGTCCATAATTTCAAGGATGAAGAATTTCTAATTAATTTGATTGACACTCCAGGACATGTAGATTTTGGAGGAGACGTAACAAGGGCTATGAGAGCTGTTGACGGAGCTATTGTCTTATGCTGTGCTTCAGAAGGGATAATGCCTCAGACAGAGACTGTTTTAAGGCAGGCTCTTAAAGAAAGAGTTAAGCCAGTTCTATTCATCAATAAGGTTGACAGATTGATTAAAGAATTAAAATTGACTCCTGAAGCTATGCAGGAAAGATTTGTCAAGATCATTGGCAGTGTAAATAAACTGATAAAACAGATTGCTGAGAAAGAGTATGGAGATAAATGGCAGACAAATGTTCAGGAAGGTTCTGTTGCATTTGGTTCAGCGTTTCACAATTGGGCTTTGAGCATACCTTATATGCAGGAAAAGGGAATTACATTCAAGGATATAATTGATGCTTATAATTCTGGAAAAGATGAGGATATCAAGGCATTGGCTAAGAAAGCTCCTCTGCATGAGGTTATTCTTGACATGGTTATCACTCATCTTCCGAATCCAGTTGAATCCCAGAAGTACAGGATTCCAAAAATCTGGAGAGGAGATGTTGAATCTGAGCTGGGACAGGGCCTGATGAAATGTGATCCTAATGGAAAGCTTGCATTTGTAATCACTAAGATTGTCATTGACCCTCAAGCAGGAGAGATATCTGCTGGAAGATTATTTTCAGGAACAATGAGCAAGGGAACAGAAGTTTATCTTAACAGATTAAAGCAGAATTCAAAAGTGCAGCAGGTTTTTGTCTATAATGGAGCAAAAAGGGAGATTGTAGATAATGCTGTTGCTGGAAATATCATAGGAATTGCAGGAGTAAAATCATATCCAGGAGAGACTGTAACTCTTGAGCAGGATACTCCTTTTGAAGAAATCACGCATATATTTGAGCCTGTTATTACAAAAGCTATTGAAGCTGCAAAGCCATCTGACTTGCCAAAGCTGATTGATGTCTTAAGGCAGGTTGGAAAAGAAGATCCTAGTATCAAGATTGAGATTAATGAAGAGACTGGAGAACACCTGATGCATGGAATGGGAGAACTGCATCTAGAAGTTATTGAAAACAGGATAAAGTCTGAGAAGGGAGTTGATATCAAGACCAGTCCTCCTATTGTTGTTTACAGGGAATCTATTGGAAAGGTATCTTCTGAGATGGAAGGAAAATCTCCTAATAAGCACAACAAGTTCTATTTTGTTGTTGAGCCTCTGGATGAAAATATCTGTAATGCAATAAAAGAAGGAAGTATTCCAGAAGGAAGAGTCAAGAAGAAAGACCCTATATTAAGGGAAGCTTTGGTTGCAACTGGAATGGAATCTAAAACAGCTGACAAGGTCAAAGATATCTATCATGGAAACTTATTCTTAGATGAGACAAGAGGTCAGGTCTATATAGGAGAAGTAATTGAGCTTATATTGGATATGTTTGAAGATGTCATGGAAAATGGCCCGTTAGCAAGAGAGCCTTCAATAAGAATAAAGGTAATACTAAAAGACATGAAGCTGCATGATGATGCTATACATAGAGGTCCTGCGCAAGTATATCCTGCTGTAAGAGAAGGTATAAGAGGAGCAATGATGACTGCTGCTCCTTCATTGTATGAACCTATACAGACAATGCTTATAGAAGCTCCAGTAGATTACATGGGAGAGATATCAAAATTGATAACAAGCAAAAGAGGGCAGCTATTAGAGATGAACCAGGAAGGAGCTACAGTGACAGCAAAGGCAAAGATGCCTGTTGGAGAGATGCTTGGATGGAGTTCAGATTTAAGAAGTGCAACTGGTGGAAGAGGCACTTCATCTTTAATTGACCAGACATTTGAAAAACTGCCTGGGGAACTTCAGGAAAAGATAGTAAAGCAGATTATACAGCGAAAAGGGCTTTCAGAAGGGCAGGTTGGAGTTTAAAGCTTTTAGAAGGGGATTTTTGCAACTTTTGAGCGTATAAGACGCTCAAACTTTTGAAAATCATAGATTTGCGAAAGCTTTTTAAATACCCTGAAAATCCCTAGAACTATTAATATTAACCAATAATGGAGGAGTTAAATATGGCTGAAAAAACACATATAAACCTTGTATTCATAGGACATGTTGACGCAGGAAAGTCAACTACAGTAGGTAGAATGCTATTCGATACAGGTGCTATTGATGAGCAAACACTTAGAAAATTAAAAGAAAAAGCACAAGAATTAGGCAAAGCTGGATTCGAGTTTGCTTTTGTAATGGATAATCTAAAAGAAGAAAGAGAAAGAGGAGTTACAATTGACTTGGCTCATAAGAAATTTGAGACAGATAAATACTATTTTACAATAATTGATGCACCAGGGCACAAGGATTTTATCAAGAACATGATTACAGGAGCATCACAGGCTGATGCTGGTGTTTTGGTAGTTGCTGCAACTGATGAAGACCTGCAGCCTCAGACTAAAGAGCATGTGTTTTTAGCTAAAACTCTTGGAGTTACTCAATTGATTGTAGCAATCAACAAGATGGATGCTGCAAAATTCGATGAAGCTAAATTTAACAAATTAAAGGAATTAGTTTCTGGATTATTGAAATCTGTTGGATACAAGGCAGAAGAAGTTCCATTTGTACCCGTAGCTTCATTACAAGGAGATAATGTTGCTAAGAAATCAGAAAACATGCCATGGTATGATGGAAAGATCCTATTAGAAGTAATGAATGACCTGAAAGAACCAGAAAAACCAACTGAATTACCACTTAGATTACCTATTCAAGATGTTTATAACATCACTGGAATAGGAGTTGTTCCTGTTGGAAGAGTTGAAACAGGAGTTATGAAGATTGGCGACAAAGTTACATTTGTTCCTGGAAGAGAAGGAAAAGGTGTTAGTGGTGAAGTTAAAACAATAGAGATGCATCATGAACAGATGCAGAAAGCAGAACCAGGAGACAACATAGGATTCAATGTTAGAGGAATCGGAAAGAAAGACATTGCAAGAGGAGATGTATTAGGACATAGCGATAATGTACCAACTATTGCTTCAGAATTTACAGCACAGATGGTTGTACTAAATCATCCAACTGTTGTTACTGTTGGCTATACCCCAGTATTTCACATACATACTGCACAAGTTGCATGCCAGATAATAGCAATTGAGAAAAAACTAAACCCAGCAACTGGCGAAGTTGTAGCTGAAAATCCAGACTTTATCAAGAATGGAGATGCTGCAATTGTAAAAATCAAGCCGGTTCAGCCTTTGGTAATTGAGAAGCAGACAGATATCCCCCAGATGTCAAGATTTGCAATCAGGGATTCTGGAGCTACTGTTGCTGCAGGCATGTGTATTGACTTAAAGAAAAAAGAATAAAATTTTATTTATTTTTTTACCTGCATGGTGAACTGGGGCTTATCATGTTGTAAACAAACTGTGATCACAAATGGCACAAAAAGCAAGAATCAAAATAATAAGTACAGACATCACAAAGATAAATCAAGTCTGTGATTACATTAAAGATATTTCTACTAAAACAGGAGTTAATATGCGGGGCCCCATACCATTACCAACTAAAAAATTAAAAGTTTCTACTAGAAAAGGCCCTGATGGCGGCGGGACTTCAACATGGGAAAGATTTGAGATGAGAGTCCATAAAAGAGTGATTGATTTAGGCCTTGATGAGAGAGCTTTAAGACTTGTTATGAGAGTTCCTATTCCTGAAGGACTGAATATTGAGATTGAGATGATTGATTAAGAGCGTGATGATATTTCTTGGATACTATAACTGAAACAAAAGAAGCAGAACCTGCGTCGGGTTCTTTGGATGATATTCTAACTGATCTAAAATCTTTAGAAAAAGAAAATTCTAGAGTTCGTGTTAGCCTGTATAATTATGATGAGCAGTTTGTTGCAATATGGCTTTCATATACAGATTCTAATTTAAAAAAACGCCCTATTGTTGCTCATTTAGCATTTAAAGTGTATTCCGAGGATAGAGTAGTAGATAACAATCTTGTTGATGAAGAACATCCTGAATGCCATAAACAAATCAGAGATTATATGCTGGCTCAAGGCTATGATGTTCCTCCATTACCTGAGCCTGTTAAAGAGATTGTTTACAAGCCAGAACCTCAGAGAAAAGGCTGGGCAGCTGCATTATTAGGTTTTGCTTTAAGTTATCTATAAGAAATCTTTATAAAGAAGAGAATTTCTATTTATTCTATGCCGTGATCGCATAATCTGGCATTGCACAGGCCTGGAAATAAAAACCATAAAGCCTGGCCTTTCGAGGCATCCCGGTTCAAATCCGGGTCACGGCGTTTTTTAAAATTCACAAAGATTTTGCAAAGCTTTGAGCAGAATTAATTTATCTTAAAGGAATAACCATTCCACTCCCATCTTTATTTACTCTCGATATTAATTCATAGTTATTTTGTCTACCATAATCTTCTAACGCAGTTTCATCATTACTGAAATCTACAAGTTCAACCCTGGCCTCAGAATAGCAGACAGCATATTTTGCATCAGGATTTTTTCTATAAAGTATTTCAGCAAATCTTGAGAATACTGCAGTGGGTTGTGATGCTGGTACAATAGAATATTTTTTACATAATTTAATTACTTCTTCTATGTTTGTAGCACTTTCTATTACTTCTATAGGCATTTTTTCACCCTGAATATTTTTTGAAATGTTGATAATTTAAAAAGCTTCGTGATTTTATTTTAACATCACCTTTTTAAACAATAAAGGATTACTTTTTTCTATGGGAGATACAAAATTTAGTGAGACTGGTGAATCCTTAGGTTTAACTTTTTGTGTTGAAAGGATCATACATCAATTAAAAGGTAGAGACCCGGATTATGTAAGGAGAGAAGAAGTTCTAGAAGCAGGGATTCAATATTTTGAAAATGCTAAAATGGGGTTTATTAGCCTTAAGGAAGAAATGTTTGGAGAAAATTATGAGGAAGAACTGGCTGCTTTTAATCATGTTATGGAAGTTGATCCAAATGTGAGTGGACCTGAGCCAGTAGCATTTTTTAGTAAATTAGATGAATTTGCAACTATCTTAAAGCAATTAAAATACGGCAAGGATGTAAAAGAAGGTAATGCGCAAATCTTAGGAAGCCCAGGATATGCAGAAACAGTAAAAAAAGAACTTCTTGGATTTTATGATAAACTGGTGAAGTATGAGAGTTTAAGAAGGCACCAATTAAAACATTCTAGGTAATTTCTCTAAAATTGACGAAACTTTTTATAGAGTTAATTATTAACCAAAAACATGACTTATGAATCATGGAAAAATATTGAGGGAAAGGATGTTCCGTCTACATCAGGATTTTCAGAAAAAGTTCTGGAATATTTGAAACCAAACTCTGTTGTTTTAGATCTTGGGTGTGGATATGGAAGATTATCTGGATTTTTTGCTTCAAAGGGATGCAGAGTTTATGGGATTGATATAAATGAAAATGCAATTGAAGAAGCAAAGAAAAATCCTGAATTAAAAGACATTGAATTTAGTGTGCAAGATGCAACTAATACAAATTTTGAAAATAATTTCTTTGATGTAGTTGTTTCTCAGGCAGTTTTTGCATGTATGGATTTGCCTGCAAGAAAGAAGTTAATCAGCGAGTGTTATCGCATTCTTAAACCAAGCGGGATTTTGTGTGTTTCAGAATTTGGGCAAATAGATGAAAATGCAAAATATGAGGAACATGCTAAAGCTACAGGAGAATATGGGACAGTTATTGTAAAAAATCCTGATGAAACTGAAAGATTCAGAACACATAATTTTGCCAAAAGTGAATTAGAAAAATTAATTGAAGAAGCAGGATTGAAAGTTTTATCTTATGAAAATCCTGATTTTACAACAATTAGTGGTAATTCTCATCCAGGACATATTTTTATTTGTCAGAAGTAACTCTTTCTTAATTTTAACGAAGGTTTTTAAATAAACTAATTTTAACTATTGCCAAGATGAGAAATTTAATATGTCCGAATACAGAAGTTTGTCCTGTATATAAAAACTGGGAGCAAAAGGATAATAGATTAGACATTATAGGTTATAGTGTTGCTGCTAGATATAGTTGCTTAGCTTTGATAGCTATTTATGATCCTCCTTCTGAAGGTGGAATTCCGGAAGGAGAGATTGAAGGAAGAATTAAAAATAAAGAACATCCTAACTGTGCTTTAATTCAGATTCTAAATCAAAGTAAAAAAGAATAATTCTAAATTTTAACGAAGGTTTTTGAATTAAAAGATACTTTTTTAAATAAGCAGTTCCTAATTCTATAAATGCGTATCAAAAAAGAGCTAATTAAATTTGAAAAGAGGAGTATTCCAAAGCTGAATTATGGGATTATTCATTCTCAGGTGGGGTTTAGTGATGGTGTTTCTATTGTCATGAGGCAGATGGAATCTGTAATGACAGAATATATGAAGATTCCTAAGAGCAATATCAATTATCTTGTTGGTGCTACCAAAAATACTTCTCCCAGAATAAGAGTGTGCAGATATCTTTGGCATAAATACCATATTAACAAGCTTATGCTGAATCATTTCAAGGAAGGCTATGGGGGAATAAGAAGCGAGAAGATAGAAAGAGCGATAGGCCATGCTGTTGATGAAATAAAAACTTTTGTTGATGACAAGGATATTGATGTAATTATTGCACACAATACAGGTCATCCTGTGAATTTTATTTTTTCTGTTGCATTGTCAAGATATTACAGAAATGAGATCAAAAAAGGAAGAAGAACCCCAAAATATATTGTGTGGTGGCATGATTCTCATCTTGAGAGAAAAAGATTTGCAAATCCTCTTCATGATGTAAAAAGATATCTTATGCAGGGAGTTCCTGGAAGATTTGTTGAATATATCCTGTTCATAAACAGCCTGCAGTTTGATCAAGTCCAGAACTATTTTCTTGAATTAGACAAGAAATATCATGGTTATTATGACAGCATTTTCCATAATCACGCGGTTATCTATAATACTGCAACTACTGTCATCAATTCTTACAAGGATCTGGAAAGAGATGAATTTACAGAAAGGACAGAAAAGTTTTTGAAGGCTTTTGGGATAAACAGGCTGATAAAAAGGCGAAAACTTAATCTTTCTAATGTGCAGTTCTGCCTGCAGCATACAAGAGTAGTCCCAAGAAAAAGGATAGACTTTGGACTGAGATATGCTTATGAATTGTTTGATACTTTAAAGAAAAAAAGAAAGACAAAAGCAATGATATTCTTTGTTTCAGGCCATAGCGGAGATGAAACAGGGAATTACAAAAGAAAGCTTATCCAGTTAAATGAACAGCTTTCAAAGACATACAAGACAAGAAACTTCTTTTTGATATTTGCAGAGGATCATAAGGACAGCGGCATATTTTTTGAAGAGTTTCCTATCATCTTTACGAAATTAGGAGGAATATCCACTTATTTTAGTGAGATAGAAGGGTTTGGGAATAATCTGCTTGAAGTAATGGCTGCAGGACTGATCCCTGTTGTGTATACATATCCTGTTTTTGTCAAGGATATTGCAAAGCATAAATTCAAGACAGTCTGCCTGGACAGGTTCAATATTGACAAGGAGTCAATAAGCAAGGTTGTTGAACTGATAGAAAAAGAAAGGATGAGAAAGATGTGGGCAAACAAGAACTTAGAGATTCTTAAGAGAAGGTTTTCCAATAAGATCATCTCCTGGAAATTAAAAAGAGCAATTATAAGGAAGAGACAGCATATCTAGATAGTTTTTTAAATAAATGATTAGTTCTATTTCTTATGCCCTTGTGGTGTAGTCTGGCCAAGCATAGAGCCTTCTCGAGGCAGCGGAAAACTAGTTTTCCTGGTCTTTTGCTGTCAGCAAAAGGCTCTGACATGGGTTCGAATCCCGTCAAGGGCATTATAAAATGAGACAGCCAAAGAGAATCAAGAAAAGCTTATTCTATTCCATAGTAGACGGCAGTTTCTGGAGTGTTATGTTTGGGATGGGAGAGAAGTATCTGTCTGCTTTTGCTGTTTTTCTTAAGGCAACAAATGTCCAGATTGGATTATTGACATCATTGCCTTTGCTTTTTTCAAGCTTGTCTCAGTTCCTTTCTCTTAAGCTTATTGATGTATTCAAGACCAGGAAGAAATTTATTGTTACCTCTTCGATAATCCAGGCATTGACCTGGCTTCCGATATTGCTTGTGTTTTTCTTTGGAAAGTTCAGGGTGTATTTCCTTATCTTGTTTGCAGTTGTCTATTGGGTCAGCGGAATGATTGCTGTTCCTGCGTGGAACAGCTGGATGGGAGACCTGGTTGATGCAAAGATAAGAGGAAGTTATTTTAGCAAGAGAAACAGGATTACTGGATTGGTCATCTTTGTTTCATTTGTATCCGGAGGAATTATACTGGATCTGTTCAAGAATGGGGCAGACAGGCAGTATATTGGATTTGCTATAATATTTTTAGTAGCTTTGGTTTCTAGATTGATGTCTGCTTTTTTCTTGAGCAAGAAGTATGAGCCTTATGTAGAGATCAGAGCAGAGCATAAGTTCAGTTTTACTGCTTTTCTAAAGCAGGCTCGTTTTAGGAATTACGGATTGTTTGTAATATTTTTAACTATGATGAATTTCTCTGTCTATCTGGCTGCTCCTTTTTTTGTTGCTTACATGCTTTATGATCTGCAACTGAGCTATCTGATGTATATGATGCTGATTTCCACTGCTTTTATCACAAAGTATCTGTCTTTGCCTGTGTGGGGAGAGCTTTTGGATACATATGGAACAAAGAAATTACTGCAGTTGACAGGATTCTTGATTGCTTTTTCACCTTTATTTTGGCTGTTTTCAACAAAATATTATTTTTTGATATTGATACAAATGTATGGGGGGATAATGTGGGCTGGTTTTGAGCTGGCTTCTTTTAATTTTGTGTTTGACACAACAACAACTGAGAAAAGAGCAAGATGCGTCTCTTATTATAATGTTATAAATGGGATAATGATATTTTTAGGAGCAACTATTGGAAGCCTGATCATAAAGTACAATAATGTTTTCTGGACAAAATATTATCTTGTGTTTTTGATTTCTGGGATTTTAAGATTAGGAACTGCTGCATTCTTCTTGCCTAAATTAAAAGAAGTAAGAAAAGTAAAGGAGATAAGCTATAACAGGATATTTTTGAAAGCAATGGATATGATCTTAAGTCAAAGTTTTAGAAGCGTTAATCTGCTGGCTTATCCCAGGAAGTTCAGAAGAGTGATGAATGTTGTAAGGAAGAAAAAATGAAGTTAGCTGATTTTAATTATGAATTGCCTAAAGAAAGGATTGCGCAGAAGCCTGTTTCTCCCAGGGATAATTCCAGATTGATGATTGTTTCAGACAGTGTTGAGCATAAATTTTTTTTTGAGATAATTGATTATCTTTCTAAAGGTGATGTTCTTGTTGTAAATGAGACAAAGGTTGTTCCTGCCAAGTTAGTTGGGAAGAAGGATACTGGGACAAAGGTTGAGCTGATTGTTGAAGAGGTTGATGGGAATAGATGCAAATGCTGGATTAAATCAAAGAATCCTAAAACAGGAAATAGACTGATTTTTGGAAAGTTTATAGGAAAGATTGTAAAACAGGATAAAGCAGAGGTTGAAGTTGTCTTTAATGCAGATGTTAATTTGATAATGAAAAAGATTGGAGAGCTGCCTACTCCTCCTTATGTTAAAAGGAAGCTGGATAGAGATTCACAATATCAGACTGTTTATTCCAAGAAAAAAGGTTCAATAGCAGCTCCAACTGCTGGACTGCATTTTACAAAAGAATTGCTTGGAAAGATAAAGAAAAAAGGTGTTAAGATTGCAAAAATTTGTTTGCATGTTGATTTTGGAACATTTTTGCCTGTAAGAGATCTGAAGAAACATAAGATGCATTCAGAATATTTTGAAATTGATAAGAAAAATGCTGATTTGATTAATAACAGGAAAAGAAAATTAATTGTTGTTGGAACAACTTCTATGAGAGCATTAGAGAGTGTTGCTGAAAAAGGCAAAGTCCGAGCAAAGCGAGGTAATACAAAATTGTTTATCAAGCCAGGTTATAGATTTAAAATGAAATATGATGCAATGATTACAAACTTTCATCTGCCAAAATCTACACTTCTTATGCTAGTCAGTGCTTTTGTTGGAAGAAAAAAGATTTTAGATGCATATAAGATTGCTGTTAAAGAGAAGTATATGTTCTTTAGTTTTGGAGATGCTATGTTATTAAAAAAGTTTAAATAGTAGCTAATTCTATATAAAACCATGACAGAAGAAACTGATAAATTTGTAGCAGAGATGCTTAAGAGAGCTAAAGAGAAGAAAGAGACAGAAGCTAGGACAAGGACTCATGGTGTTGACAGAGAGAAAGTTGAAGAGATGACTGAGGAACTTCTTGGGTTTAAGAAAAAGAAAAAGGAAGAATAAAAGAGGTGCATCATATGGCAAAAAAGAAAAAAGTTGTTAAGAAAAAAGCTGCTAGAAGACCTGTTAAAAAATTAACTGCTGGCATGAAAAAGCAGGCTGCAAGAGCAACAGCAGAGCTTAAGAAAGCAAAAGCTAAATTCCTGGTACAGGAGAAAAAGGTCAGAGGATTTATCAAGAAAAATCCTGAAAAAGCAGCAGCAATTGCAGCTGGAATCGGAGCAGCAATCGGAGCTGCAGCAGCAGCGGTTGTAAGGAAGAAGAAAAAGAAATAAACTTTTTGAGGTGTATTTATGGCTGCAAAGAAAAAAGATAGCCAGAAGAGTAAATTCACTGGTTATATTGACATGTTTTCACAGGTCGTAGCAGGATTTGTAGAGCAGAGACTTAAGATAAAGCAGAGAGTAGAAGATGTGAAGAGTAATGTTCTGGATGCTCTGTATAATTTCAAAGCGCAGATATTCAGAAGTGTTATTGAAGGGTTTTTGTTATTGACAGGGATTGCTGCATTGGTTGCAGGAAGCATAATGTTTTTGTCAAGATATCTTCCTCTTGATATCCTGCTTTTAGCTTATGGAATAATTATCTCTTTTGCTGTTTTGTTCATCGCAAAACTAAAGAGATAATTTTTTTTATTTCTTTGAGAATAAACAACCGCAGTAATTTTGCCTGTATAAATTATGCTGTTTGCTAAGTTCTATGCTGTGCATATATCCATTGTCTTTTTTGAAGTCTTGCTCTAGAAATCTTTCTGGGTCAATTTCCTTTCCTATCTTGTTTATGATTTCAGCGTTTTTGTAAGGGGAAACAGTTAATGTTGTTGTGAATAAGTCAAATTGTTTTTCTTTTGCTAGCATTGCTGTTTTCTCTAATCTGTATCTGAAGCAGATAGAACATCTTTCTCCACCTTCTTTATCCTGTTCATGTCCTTGCACTGCATTATGCCATTCAATGCTGTCATAGTCTCCAACTATTATTGGAAGTTCTAATGCTTCTGCGTAACGTTCTGCCTCTATTAATCTTTGCTCATATTCATTTATTGGCTCAACATTTGGATTATAGAAAAACAGAGTTATTTCATAGTTTTCTTTTAGTTTCTCGATTACATGTGTAGAGCATGGAGCGCAGCAGACATGCAACAATAGTTTTTTCATATTCTATAAGAAAAATGAATTGTTTATTAAAGCTTATGAAAAAGTTTAAATAGTTTAGAGATTGAGTTGATGTATGAAAGTTAAGTTCTGCGGTGCAGCAAAGATAGTTACAGGGTCAAATTATCTGATTGAAGTAGGCAGTGAAAGAATTCTTGTTGACTGCGGAATGTTTCAAGGCAGAAAGAATATCACAAGGTTGAATTACCAGCCATTTAAATACGAGCCAAAAAGGATATCTCATGTTCTGTTGACTCATGCTCATATAGACCATTCTGGACTGCTTCCTAAGCTAGTCAAGCAGGGATTTAAAGGAGAGATTTTTGCTACAGACGCTACTATTGACTTGTGCAGGATCATGCTTGAAGATTCTGCCCATATACAGGAGATGGATACTAAATATGAAAACGAAAGGTTAAAATTTAAGGGCAAGCCTTTAAGACAGCCGTTATACTCCAAAGAGGATGTATCAAAAACACTTCCTTTGTTCAGGAAAGTGGTCTATAATCAGGAGATCCAGGTTACAAAACATATCAAAGTGACTTATAGGGATGCAGGGCATATAATCGGGAGCGCTATTCTTGAGATTATTGTAGATGATAATGGAGAAGAGAAAAGGATTGTTTTTTCAGGGGATCTTGGGCAGTGGGATGTCCCGATTATCAATGACCCAACTATAGTTGAAAAAGCAGATTATCTGATTTTAGAAAGTACTTATGGAAACAGGCTTCATGAGGATGTGAAAGACAGAGAAGTAAAACTGCTGGAATATGCAGAAAGAGCTTATTCCAGAGGGGGAAGATTGCTTATCCCTTCTTTTGCAATTGAAAGGACACAGGAGCTGTTGTATTCTTTCAATAAATTGATCAGGCAAGGGAAATTTCCTGATATGAAAATATTCCTGGACAGTCCTTTGGCAATAAAGGCAACAGAGATTTTTAAAAAACATCCTGAGTTTTTTGACCAGGAAGCTTTGACAAAATTCAAAAATCCTTTTAATTTTCCTAATTTGGTATATACAAGCTCTACTGATGAGAGCAAGAGCCTGAATGATTATGACAAGCCCTGTGTTATAATTGCTGGAAGCGGCATGTGCACTGCAGGAAGGATAAGGCATCATCTAAAATATGGGTTGAGTGATCCTAAGAATATTGTTGTTTTTGTCGGTTATCAGGCTTATGGAACTTTAGGAAGATGGATTTTGGAAGGAAAGAAGACAGTGAGATTTATGGGATTGTTTGTTGATGTCAAAGCTGATATTGAAAAGATAAACAGTTTTTCTGCACATGCTGATTATGAAGATATCCAAAAATGGGTTCATGGATTTAAGCAGAAGCCTAAGAAAATATTTCTTGTTCATGGAGAGCTGAGAAGTGCAATGGAATTGAAGCAGAAATTAGGTAAATATGAGTGTATTATCCCTGGTATTGGAGATATTGCTAAGATTTGATTTGCAGAACTTTGTTATCCTGATAAAAGCATTCAATAGAATAATCATCACACCATTTTGGACAGATATGGGGCTTTATAATCATTTCAGGGCGGTGGAATGTAACTTTTCCAGGACTTAGGTTTTCTCCCCAGTATTTGCTGTGGCTTCTTATTTGAACTAATTCCTCTCCTTCAAATTTCCATCCTCTTCTCATGACAACGCGCCTGATAGAAATATCCTGCAAATGGGTTGCAGCTCCTTTTTGCACTAAATAATCTAATCCTGATTCAACATCAGATTTATCCTGATCATATACATCTTTTGCTGTGAGGATTAAGTCTTTCCATAATCCTTCTCTCTTGAATGAATCATGGTAATAGCCATCTTCATATATCTGGCAGGCTTCCTGGAATGGAATTATTAATTCTCCTTCTTTTCCCCATCTCCACACGATTCTCCAGTTTCCATGGCTATATTTTTCATCATATTGGCTGAGAATTTCCTGTTTTTTCTTTCCAAATATTCCTGGCCTTTCAATAGTTTTCCATTCTTCCATAGTTTTTGAGAAATGAAGGTTATATAAAAAGCTGATGAAGAAAAGTGGCGGTGGCGAGATTTATTTTATTCCAGATTTTCTTAGAACTTTTTTTGTTTTCAGAGCATCTTTCATTAAATTGGTTTCTGCTACCCAGTATTTGAT
>JAAOYC010000001.1 GCA_018221125.1 Candidatus Woesearchaeota archaeon | reverse complement strand
CCTTTTTTTTTCATTCTCTCAATTAAAGTATCATCTTTAAAGCTTAATGCCATTATTTTAGAATTATTAGACAATCCTGGAAGTTTTTCCATGATATCTGCAAGGTCATCAAGATGGTCTTCTGCTTCAACATAAGTTATCCAGTCAAAAAGAGGAGCAAGCTCATCTGCAGGAAGAGGATTAATCAGCTGTATAAGAGCACATTTTTGGCATTGACCAACAACCAAAGAATATAGGGTTTCATCTTCTTCTGCAGATTTTAAGAATCTATTTCTAATTGGCTGTTTTCCAAAATCAATCAATACATCAACATTGCTTTTGCAAAAAATACACTTTCCCACATTTGCACCTTCTTATTTGTAATCTGATTCATAAGTTGTTTTTAGGCCATCTTTTAAGGATGTAAACTTAAAGTCAGGACATAAACTTTTTAACAGACTGTTGTCAAAGGCATTGTCAACCTTGTCCTTTGACCTCTCCCTGGTTTTTATCTTAAAATCGAAATCAACAAACTCTGAAATAATATCCAAAACTTCCTTGAATGTGAAGCTTTTACCGCTTGAAATATTTAGTACGCCTTCATAATCATTGAATGTGAAAACTTGAACAAGTTTTACAAGGTCATCGATATAAATAAACTCTCGAAGCTCATCGCCATCTCCCCAAAGAGTTATCTCTTTATTGTCTGTTAAAGTCTTTAAAAAACCAGATGGGGTATAAGTAGCAGCCATTTCTCCCGGACCATAAATTACGGGAGGTCTAAAAACCACAAACGTCGAGCCCTCTATTTCTGAAAATGTTTTCCATAAAAGCCGTTCAGAAACATATTTTGCCATTCCATAGTATGACTGGGTGTCAATAAGGCTTTTTTCATTTATGCTTGTGTTGTGGACATCTTCACCATATACTGCAGCAGAGCTAAAAAATATGAATTTTCTGACAGGATTTTGTTTTAATGCTTTACAAACGTTAAGTGCCATCTGCACGTTTTTCTCAAATGACTCTGTGTCATTTCCAATATTTGGCTTAATGCCAGAAAGCATGATAACTGCTGTTTCTATGTTAAAGAATTCTCTTAAAGTATCTGAATCCTCTTTTCTTGTCAGGTCAAACTCCGGAAAAGATTTTCCAACTATCTCTATATCAGGAAAATTCTTTTTAAGATAATCAACAATGTTTTTTCCAATAAATCCTGAATGTCCAAGTATCACAACCCGTTTTATTCCTTCTATCTGGTTTAAATTTTGCATTTTTACTCTTTATGAATATAATCCAACGGCTCTTTTGAAATAACATCCCAATCATCATTAATCCAGGAAATTGTTTGGTCAATGCCTTCATCTAAATCTATCTTTGCTTTCCAGCCAAACTCTTTCTTTAGCTTAGATGAATCAAGAATATATGCATCATCAAGCCCTCTTCTTGTTTTTACATCTTCTACAGCATCTTCAAACTTTATGCCAAGTTTTTCTCCGACTTTCTTAACTAAATCCCTAATTGCAATAAGTTCGTCTGTGGAAATATGATATGATTCTCCAGGCTTTGCCTTTTCCATGATGATTAGAGTTGCCCTGCTCACATCTCTGATGTGAATAAATGACCTCTTAGCATATCCGCCGCCATGAAGAGGAATTTTCTTGCCTTTTTTCATGAAAATAATAGCCCTTGTCAAAATCTTGAAAAGCTGTTGGCCTGGTCCATAAACATTTGCTGCTCTTGTGAATACAGCAGGGAAATCATATTGTTTAATAACCATCTGAATAAAAACATCGCCTGCAGCTCTTGATGCAGCATAAGGTGTACTTGGATTAAATAGGGTGTCTTCTTTAATCCAACCAGTACAGTTTCCATAAACTTCTGGTGTTGTGATATGAACATATTTTTTTAGATAATCACTGTCTTTTAGTCTATCAATAAACTTTACTAGTGAAAGAACATTTGTTTTGTACCAATGTTCAGGGTGCTTCCAGCTGTATCCAACAATGCTTTGGGATGCGAAGTTAACTATATAATCAGGTTTTTCTTTTTCAAGGATATCAAATAATTTGTCCAAATCCTTGTTCAGGTCAATCTGGTGGAACTCAAAGTTGTCAAGCTTTTGCTTTTTGTAAGGAAGATAAATCTCTTTTTTTTCTTTTGATCTGCTCATGGCAATAACATAGTATTTTCCAGTTTCAAGTAAGTAATCGATAAAATCTGCTCCTGAAAAAGAATTGCTTCCAATAACTACAACTTTTTTCATTCTTGACCTACCTCAATTGTTTTAAATTCTGGAAGAATCTTGATAAATTTTCCTCCCTTATTTAAATATTCACTATTTCTTTCTAAAATAGGTTTGTTGTACATCCAAGCAAGAATGATAGTATAATCTACCTCTTTACGCATGAGCTCAGCTGGCGGCTTAACTGGTACATGAAGGCCTGGGCTGTAAAGGCCCTGTCTGTTTTTATTGTCATCGACCAAAAAACTAAGGTTACCAGTATCCAGTCCAAAATTGTAAAGTGCTGTAGTGACGCCAACAGAAGCACCATAGCCAGCAACAGTTTTTCCTTCATCTTTAATTTTTCCTACTATTTCTTGTATTTTCTTTTTTAAATCTTTTAGTCTGTCTGCAAAATCTAAGAATATTTGAGGTTCATGAAGCTTGTTTTCATCTTCAAGGTCAATTACTTCCTTGACATATTCTGACACAGTTCTTTTACCCCCTTTCTTTTGAGCAATACATCTAATAGAACCGCCTTTGGGAGCCAGCCTTTCAACATCAATTAATTCCAGCCCATTATTTTCAAAGAATTTTTTTAGAGGTTTTACTGAAAAGTAGCTTAGATGTTCATGATAAATATTGTCAAAAATAGTTTTGTTTAGTAAATCCAAAACATACCCTGTTTCCAAGACAAACACGCCGTCATCCAAGAGAAGCATCTGAACGCCTTTTATCATATCAATGAGTTCATCAATATTTGCAAACACATTGTTTGCTGATATAATAGTGGCTTTTCCATACTTTTCATTTATTGATTTTGCAGTCTTGCTGTTGAAAAACTTGGGAAGAGTCTCAATGCCGGTATTTATAGCGTTTTGTGCGATACTCTTTGCAGGCTCTACTCCAAGCGCTCTCATCCCTTTCTCTTTATAAAATTGCAGATATGTGCCGTCGTTGCTTCCAATATCAATAACAAAAGAGTTCTCTTTTGGCTCAACTTTTTTCATGATAATCTCAACAGAACTTCTAAAATGCTCAACAAGACCTAAAGAATCGCTTGTCTTATAGATATAATTAACATAAATGTTTTTTGAATTTAGTATTTCTAAAAGTTGGGCAAGTCCACAGTCAAGGCACAAAAAAAGTTCGACAGGAAAAGTTACTTGTTTTTTATCAAACTGGTCACTAGAAACATAATCATCTCCAATAGGTGTAGGCTCAAGTTTAACAACAAGCTTAAGATTTTTACTCTCACAAAGCCTGCATTTTTCTCGCTTATGACTTAACTTGTCCACTTTAACCCCCTAATCCTCAATAAAATCCCCAATTTCTTTATAAAGGTTTTGATGAGGATAGTTTATCAATTAATGATTCTTGTCCAAGAAGAGAAACACCGCCATCCATCACTATTTTTTGTCCAGTTAACCCAGATGCGTCATTGCTGCAAAGAAATTTTATCATATTAGCAATTTCTGCTGGTGTGACCATTTTCTTTAAAGGAACTTCTTTTTTTAAGTTTTTGCTGGGTTCTTTTAAACCTTTATCAATAGTGCCAGGAAGGATGCCATTTACCCTTATATCTTTTTCTCCAAGCCTAGCAGCGTAATAATCAACCATCTTGTTTTGAGCTGCTTTTGCTACATGATATGCTAAAGGCTGCTCCTTAACGATATATAAGCTTGCTACAGAGCTAATAATAACTATTGAACCAGATTCCTCAAATTTATCTGTGCAATACTCAATAACTTCCTTTGTTGCATTAACGCTTACTTGTAGTTCTCCCTGCCAAGAATATTCATTTCCTCTGTATCTCTGGGTAAAAATCAGATTTTTTACTTTCCCATTCTTATCAATAACCTTTTTTAAGACTTTCTTTACATTCTCAGTTTTTTCTAAATCCAGCTCAAAGAAATCCACACTGAGATTTCTTTTTGGCTTTGTTCTTCCAATTACTGAAACAACATTGCTTTTTTTTGCAAACGCATTAGCTATGACTACGCCAGTACCTTTTGTACCACCAACAATGATTGTATGATCTTTTGCCATAATTCTTTTTAGAAAACATGGTTTATTTATAAATTTCACTTAGATTAT
>JAAOYC010000023.1 GCA_018221125.1 Candidatus Woesearchaeota archaeon | reverse complement strand
TATTTGTAATGGGTTTGTTTTATCTGGAGAATTGGAAGTTTTATAATGAATTTTGAATTTAGTTTGAATAGTGGAAAAACAAAGAAGGTCATGCCTAATAAAATAAGAGCTTCAAGTTTGTTCAAATCTTCTATTCAAGCTATTGAAACTGCAAAAGGAATCCCATTAACTACAAATACTTCAAAAACAATTCTTAGAGAACTCTATGAAGGACTAAGAGAATATTGTGAAGCAATAGGTTATCTAAATGGATATAAATTTCTAGACCATGAATCAATAGGATTCTTTCTGAAAGATATCTTAAAAGAACAATCTCTTTTCAAAAAATTTGATAGATATAGAAAATTAAGAAATGGGATAAACTATTATGGCAATGATATTGAAGTTGAGACTGTTAAAGAAGCTATTTATGAAGTCCCTAAATTAGTAAAAGAATTGGAAAATCATTCTAGGAAATGATTCTTCTTTAGGATATATATAGGGATAGGATGAGTAATAAAAAAGAAAAAAAGAATTTAGATTAAAGCCAAATCCTTTTCAAGGCTGTCTAGTTCAGCGAGTTCTGCATCAATGTCCAGATCATCAATCTCTGCAATCTCTTTTTCTATCTCTGCTGCTTCCTGGTCTTCTTCTGTTTCTGCTACTCTTGCTGGCTGACATCCGACTAGCAAAGCTAATATAGATAGGATAAATAGAAGGGCTATTAGTTTCTTCATTCTACTGCCCTTATTTATGTTTCTTCTATTTAAGCTTTACTCTTCTTCAACTTCTGAGTATAGGAACCTATACCATGGAGCTCTTTCGTTGATGTTTCCTTTGTTATCCATCTCAAATCTCTTTGTTGCTCTGCCTTTGATAAAGCCGAAGAACTTAACCTGTTCTTTTGCTTTAACTCTAACAGCACCTGTTTCTTCATCAACTTCTTCAACTTCCAGGTCTTCCATTCTTTGAAGTCTTGCCTGATATCTTTCCTGGAATCTTTCGATGTTTTGCTGAAGTCTTTGCCTTGCGTTTTCGTTTTTGACCCTGCCTAATGCATTTTGCAGTCCTGTCTGCAGTTTTTCCCTGTTTTGTTCACGAATTTGCTGCAGTTCCTGAGCCCTTACTGATTCTCCATCTTCCAGACCCTGTCCTGTTCCTTGTCCTGCTTCTTTTAATTCTGGCTGTTCTATTCCTGTTCCTGGTTCATGTATGCCTTTGCTTTGGGCTAAAACTACTGAGCTTAGCAAGGTTAAAACCAACAATAAAGTTATTATTTTTTTCATATTACATCACCTTTATTCTTATAATTCTTCTTCGTCTTCTTCAGACTCTGTTTCCTCTTCTTCCTCTGCTTCTTCAGCAGGCGAAGAGTCAGACTCGCTTTCACTCGCCTGGGTACCTGCTTGTTTTGTGTCTCTTATTGCTCTTAGCAAATCTTTCAAGATTGTATGAGCTTCCTTGAGATCTGTATGAGCGGCTCTCATATACTCATTTGCTTGTTTCATCACTGTGTCCACTTCATCAGGAGTATCTGCTTCCTGATATTTTTCTTTTGCTTTATCATAATTCTCTTTTGCAGAGTCTATCTCAGCCTTGAAATCATCAAGGTATTCGTCTGCAGCAGATATGTCATAGCCTTGCTCGTCCAGTCTTTCAAGCATTGTTTCCAGTTTTGTTTCAAGCTTTTCAGACCTTATGATTATACTATGGATCTTAGCATTTGCTAATCTTCCAACTGCCCTTTTAGCAGCAACTCTTGCTGTTCTTCTCCATGCATCTCTTATTGTTTGAGTGGCTTCTCTTATCTCTTCGTCTGTGCTTTCTTCATCCAAGTCTTCGATAACTGCTCTTGCATCCTCTATTTCAGCTATTGCCTCTTCGATATCTGCAAGCTGTTCTTGTTTTGTTTCTTCGTCCATTTCTGAAGCTTCAATCCTTTCTTTGATTTTGTCAAGAACATTCAGAACTTTATCAGCTGAGCTGATCAAGAAATCTTTGGAATGTATTCTGATATTTTGCCTTAATTGGACGCATTCTTCTGATTCGCCGTCCTCGCATTCTCTTAATCTGGTTCTTGCTGCAACTATCTTCTGTTTTGCATCAATATAGTTTTCTTTTGCAGCTGCATAGTTTGCCCTTGTTATCTGGTATCTTGTTCTTGTTGCTGCAATTCTTTCTCCAGCCACTTGCAGTCTTTGTTTTGCTACAAGTACTCTTGATTTAATTGCCTGCCTTACTATTGCATCTTCTGTATCTGCATCTTCATCTGCAGTTATACCCTCATCTGTTGTGTCTTCTGCATTTCCAGAATTTGCTGTTGTGAGTGATACCTTTTGGTTGCAGGTACTGCATTCAGCAAATACAACAGGCATAATGCTTAATACAAGCATAGTTAAAACCAATATTGTTGCTAATCTTTTCATTTTATTGACCTCCTTGTCAGCATTGAATTTCTGAGCTTTTTTCCGAAAGGAAAAAAAAGGCATGGTATCTTTCCCATGCCCGGTTTTTTTGATAGCCTTTTGCGCGCTTGCGCTAATAGTTATATAGCATATTTTCTTTATAAATACACTTTCTAGGAGGAAAATTTGATGGTTTATTAACTGCTTTAAAACTTTACAAAGGTTTATTAGAAGTTTTAAAACTTTATAGAAGCTAAATAAGGCTTGTTTCCAGATGACAAAGCTTTTTATAGTATTTCCTATTTTTTATGCTAGGATGGGAAAAAAATTGCTATATCTTATCATGGCTGTATTATTAATAGATACAGCTTTAGCTGCAACTGTACATGGCACTGTTTATTCCTATGATCTGGAAGAAAGAACTGATGCAATTGTAAATGTTGATTCTAGTCCAGCTCAGACAATTGTTTCAAAAGATGGAACTTACAGTTTTGAATTGGGATTAGGGAAGTATACAATAACTGCCTCTTATTTTGGTGATGAGGGAAAAGAATTTGTCAGTGAGAATATCAAAATAGAAAAAGAAGGCAAGTTTATCCTTGATTTGATCTTGTTTCCAAGTTTTGAAGAAGAGGAAGAATTGCTGATGTATGTTGAAGAACCTGCTGTTGAAGAGATTGTTCTGGAAGGTGATGCAGGCATTATGACATTTATTATGTTCTTTATTGCAATCGCAGGAATAGGGGTTGTCATCTATTTCCTGTTAAAGTATAGAAAAGATTTGGCTGAAGTAACAGAAGAAATCAAGAAATCAAAATTGACAGATGAATTAGAGAAAAAGGTGGTTGATTTTATCAAGAAAGAGAAGGGAAGGACAACACAGAAAGACATAAGAAAACATTTTCCTAGTTCTGAAGCAAAGATATCTTTGGTTATAACTGAACTGGAAAGCAAAGGAGTTATTGAGAAGATCAAGAAAGGCAGAGGGAATGTTATTGTTCTTAAATAGAAAAGCTTAAATATTCCTTCTAAAGTTTTATTGTAAGAGGTGTAGAGATGGACTTTTCTCAATTAAAAGAAATCGCAATGAATATCAAGGACAACAATTATTTATCAGCATTAGCTATCTTTATCATATTCTATTTAGCAGCAGAGATAATAAAACTGATTACTGAAAAGATATTTACAAAGCTGGCAAGGAAAACAAAGACAAAGCTTGATGACTTTTTGATAAAAAGGACAAAAAGGCCTATTTCAATTCTGCTGATGTTTGTAGGATTTAGATTGGCTCTTATTGCTCTTGCTTTAGGCGGCAGAGTAGAAGAAGTAGTAATAAAGATCACTAATTCATTGATTGCAATAGTCACTATCTATTTAACTGTCGTGATAGTCAAGGTTATACTTGATTATTGGGGAGAAACATATGCAAAAAAGACAAAATCAACTGCTGATGACCATCTTATATCTGTAATCAAAAGAGCAATGAATATCTTTTTCTTTATTGCTGTATTATTGGCTATACTCCAGGTCTGGGGTGTAGAGATTGGGCCTTTGCTTGCTGGATTAGGAGTAGGAGGTATTGCAATTGCATTTGCTCTGCAGAAATCTCTTGGAAATGTGTTTGGCGGAATCTCCATGATACTTGACAAATCAATAAGTGTAGGAGATGTTGTTGTGCTGGAAAATGAGATGAGAGGAACAATAGTTGATATTGGCCTGAGAAGCACAAAAATCAAAACATTTGACAATGAATATGTAATAGTTCCAAACGGCAAACTAGAAGAGATGAATATCCAGAATGTTGTAAAACCAGAGCCTTCTATAAGGATTGTTATTCCATTTGGAGTTGCTTATGGCTCTAATGTTGAGAAAGTAAAGAAAGTTGTTCTGAAAGAGATTGAAAAAGTTGAAGGACTGGACATCCGCGAAGAAGAGAAGAAACCTTTTGTCAGATTTTTAGAGATGGCTGACAGTTCTCTTAATTTTAAAGCTTATTTCTACATTGAAAGCTATGAAAATAGATTTGAATCAATAGACCAGGCAACTACACTGATTTACAATGCTTTGAACAAGAACAAGATTTCAATCCCTTTCCCGCAGATGGATGTTCATGTTAAGAAAAGGTGAAAATACTATTTTCCGAAAGTTTTATATACATTTTAATCCTATAAATAATAAATGGCAATAAACGAAGTTTTACCATCAAAAGTTGATTTCTCAAGATATGTGGGACAATGGGTAGTTATATGTGAGAATAAAGTAGTTGCTCATGATAAAAACCTGAATAAAATAGAGAAAGAAATAAAGGAATGTAAAAAAGAACCAGTTATTGCTAAAATACCTAAAAAAGAAACTTTGATTTTCTAAAATGTCAATTATATTTAGATATGCGCATGTACCAAGAGCAGATGGTACATTAAGAAAAGCCCCTTTTATTCCAGTACATGTTACAAATAAATTTGGAAGAAGTATGGAAGTTATAGCTCTTTTGGATTCTGGAGCAGATTATACTGTGGTGCCTAAAGATTTAGCAGAACTTCTTGGTTTGAAAGAATCTAAAAAGGAAAATGACACTGGAGGAATAGGTGGCAAAGTTAAAGTTAGAAATTCCAGATTACGATTTAGATTAAAAGGTAATAGAGAAAATTATCCTTTAGATGTTCCTGCTTTGATTTTGCAAGATAAAAATGAAGACGTTCCTCTTTTATTAGGAAGACATGGTTTTTTTGAACATTTTCATATAACTTTTAAACAAGACAAGGAAAAGATTGTTCTTAAGAAAATACAACCAAAAAAGGTTTATTAACATCCCAAAAAATAACTCAAAAGTTTTTAATTGCCGAAGGTTTATAAACTTCTATAACTGAAATATATTAGAATGGCGTTAGAACAAATAGCAGAATCAAGATTATCAAAATATGAATTTGTAAGAGCTGGCCCAGGAGAATTGGTCAGAGTTCCAACTTTTTTATCTGGAGATTTTGGAAGAGATTTCTTTAAAGAATATCAAGCAAGAGTAAAGGCAGATTATAGTGATGCAAGCTATCCATCTCTTGAAGCCCCATTCAGGGTCCTTAAGAGAAGAAAAGGAATAGTTATTGGTTCAAATGTTTATGCAGTTGTTTTAGCTAATCAAATTCTAAGAGAAGTAGGATTAAGGACGGCAACTCCTGCGGATGTTGAAAGAACAATAAAATCAGAAGAATTGAATTTAAGTAGAGTTTATATTGATACAGGATTGATTTTAAGAAGATATCCTGGTAATAAAAATAGAGATTTAGTTGAACATTTAACAAAACAACTGTCTGACAGGTGCCATGAGCCTCCAGTTATGATTCCATTAGCATCATTAGATTTGAGACGTTATGCATATAGTTCTTCATTAACTCTTGATCTTAGAGAAGATGCAGAAGTGATTCCTTGCGACATTCCATGCCAACCAGCAGGATTTAATTCAAGAGATATTGATGAAAAAACGGGTTTGCCTAAAGAATATAGACGAGGAGATAGAAATATTTTTCCAAGAGGCTCTGGTTTACTTAGACTAAGACATGAAAAATACTCTATTATCGCAGATCATTGTCGTCTTGATAGCTCATGCGATAAACCCAACAATCTCGATTCACAAGGCAGGATAGTTGCTGTAAAAGATGACTAATTCTTTTCCTACAAAAAAGAACTTAAAAAAAGAGATAAACTTTTTATAAAATATTGAATTACCTTTTTCTATGGATGATTATAAATTTATGAGGGCTGCGATAGAAGCAGCTAAAAAAGCTGATTTTGCTGTGGAAAGGACTGTTGTCGGAGCAGTAGTAGTGAATGAGCTTGGAGAGATATTAAGCATAGCATACAATACTGCTAAAAAAGATGGAGACCCAACAGCGCATGCAGAAATGAATGCTATACGCAGGGCATCAGAGAAGATTGGATCAAAGAATTTGCCTGGATGTACACTTTATACTACAGTTGAGCCTTGTCTGATGTGTTTTGGTGCAGCATACTCTGCAAAAATACCTAGAATAGTCTATGGACTTGATTTAGAAGATTTAGCTGAAGCAGGCCATAGAGACTGGAAGATAAAAGCAGAAGCATTGAATCAACAGATTGGCAATCCTATTGAGATTGAAGGCGGAGTTCTTAAAGAGGAATGCAAATCACTATTAGTCAACCGTGAGGATTAGATTCCTTAATTTCAAAAATTGCATAAGGTTTAAATAAGTTCTTTAATAGTCTTTTTTATGGTAAAACTAATTGGAGAAGATTGCCCATTATTGTTTGATAAATGGCAGCCTAAAGAATTTCAGGATTTTTATGAAGGTGATAAATCCAGGTTTAGCCAGTGTTATGTTTTTGATTTCGCTTATGTATGGATTGAATCACACAATATTCATCTTCCTGAGCATAAGATCTCTGCCCATGGTGTTATACAT
>JAAOYC010000022.1 GCA_018221125.1 Candidatus Woesearchaeota archaeon | reverse complement strand
GGTCCGACTGTTTAACAAAAACTTAGCCTTCTGCCAGCCTGCAAAGGTGTGTATAGAAGGTGACGTCTGCCCAGTGCCAGTACTTGAAACTCGGTTTCAACTGAGCTAAGAGCTGGTAAACGGCGGGGGTAACTATAACTCTCTTAAGGTATGCATTAGTTGCCTTAAGACTCGAAAGTTAAACAGATACGTTAACAAGGTCGAGATAAAAATTTGGCTGTATGCTGGAACATCCGATGAATCTTTTTTTGGCAACGAAAAAAGTGCGGACAATCAGCAGGGAAGTCGTAATTGACCCCTCAGAGACTATACGCCGGAACAACTGATTATTGTTGTAAGATATAGTCCGACCTCATTAGCGATAATGAGAAGCGAACAGAAATGTTTGCTCGCCATGAAAATGGTTAGTACCTTCTTCTGAAGGGAAAGTAACAAATGTGAGCGAAATGCCTTGCCGTTTTAATGACGGCTTGCATGAATGGCGTAACGAGATCACCACTGTCCCCAATTAGAATCCTCTGAACATTCCATTCTGGTGCAAAGGCCAGAGATTTCCAGTGGGAAGCGAAGACCCCGTGAAACTTTACTGTAACCTGTTACTGCGATGTGAGTTTTGTTGTATAGCGTAAGTAGGAGTCGTTATGTTTTGGATGCAAGTCCAAAAATAGACGCCAATGTAACACTACTCTCTAAAACTTACATTGCTTACTGGGAGCAATCCCAAGACAATAATAGGCGGACAGTTTGGCTGGGGTGGCACGCTGTTGAAATGATATCAACAGTGCCCAAAGGTTGACTCAATCCGGTCAGAAATCGGATGTAGAGTGCAAGAGCAAAAGTCAGCCTGATTGGATTTCCACTAAGAAGAACTCCAAAAACGAAAGTTTGGTCTAGCGAACCTCAACTCCTCCTTGATGGGGGTTTGAGATGACCGAAAAGTTACTCCGGGGATAACAGAGTTGTCGCGCCCGAGAGTTCGAATCGACGGCGCGGTTTGCTACATCGATGTCGGCTCATCCTATCCTGGTTGTGCAGCAGCAACCAAGGGTGTAGGTGTTCACTAATTAAAAGGGTTCGTGAGCTGGGTTCAGAACGCTGTGAGGCAGTTTGTTTGATATCTACTGGAAATGTTGGATGTCTGAAAGGAAGGATCTCTTAGTACGAGAGGAACGGAGGTTCGAGGCCACTGGTTTACCTGTTATCTGACAAGGTAGGCAGGGCAGCTACGCCTTAGAGGATAAGTACTGAAAGCATCTAAGTACGAAACCTTCCTTAAAAAGAGACATCTTGAACTCGGATAGAAGATCCGTTTGATGGGATCGATGTGTAAGTACGAAGCTTCGGCGACGTATTCAGCATGCGATTTCCAACCGTTCATACTTTACTTCAGTTTATGCATGGTTTTTCATTTATTCTTTTTTTTTACAAAACCTTATTAAATAACTTAGCGTTAGCTCTATACTATGATATGCTTAGGAATTGAATCGACTGCGCATACATTTGGCGTGGGGATTATGGATGATGATGGAAATGTATTAGCGAATGTTAAAGATAGTTATACAACTGAGAAAGGCGGGATAATTCCTACAAAAGCTGCTGACCATCATGCTGAAAAATGTGGAGAGGTTGTTCAGAAAGCGCTTGATGCAGCTAAGTTGACAATGAAAGATGTTGATCTGATTTCTTATTCAATGTCCCCTGGGATTGGGCATACTCTTCGTATTGGAGCATTTGCTGCTCGTGTTTTGGCTTTGAAACATGGAAAGCCTTTGATTGGGATAAATCACTGCATTGCACATTTATCAATTGGAGAAGCTTTGACTGGAGCAAAAGATCCTGTTTTATTATATGCATCTGGAGCTAATACCCAGATTATTGCTTATGAAGGCGGGAAATACAGGATATTTGGAGAAACTTTAGATATTGGTGTTGGGAATTTTTTAGATTCAGTTGCCAGGGAGATGGGATATGGATTTCCAGGAGGGCCAAAGATTTATGAATTAAGTCTGAAAAAGAAAAGATTTATTGAATTGCCTTATTCTGTCAAAGGAATGGATGTTAGTTTTGGAGGATTGCTGACTAATATCAAGCAGAAGATTGATTCTGGAAAATTCAGCAATGAAGATCTGGCTTATTCAACTCAGGAAACGGTTTTTGCAATGCTGCTGGAAGTTTCAGAGAGAGCAATGGCGCATTGCGATAAGAAAGAGTTATTATTAGGAGGAGGAGTGGCGTGCAATATCAGACTGCAGGAGATGGCTAAGAAGATGTGTGAGGACAGAAAAGCAAAATGTTTTATTTTAGAAAATCAGTTTAATGTTGATAACGGAGCAATGATTGCATGGCAGGGAATTCTGGAATATAAAGCTGGGAAAAGGATGAAGATTAATGAATCTATTATAGATCCTTACCAAAGAACAGATGAAGTTAATGTAGATTGGAAATAGATAGAATTATCTATTTAGAAAACAAGAAATAAACTTATTCTTTTTTTTCAATGCCTGCTGCTTTCTCGAACTTTTCTTCTCTTTCTGGAGCCATTGGCTCGAATATCATACCACAATCTCTGCAAATAACCTGCTGTTTCTTTTCGTTATGTATGATGTTTGTGGATGCGCATTCAGGGCATTCCTTTACTTCTTTAATATCTTTAATCATAATTCAAAAATAATGGAGATTATTTAAAAAGTTTGCGTAAATAAAGTATATACCCTATCTTTTAGAGAGCTTTTTTAGAATATTTTGCTTACCTTTCCAGTCTAGTGATTCTTTTAGAACTTCATAGACATATTCTACTGGAATGATTTTTATCTGCTTTAGTTTTTTTGGGTCAATAACAATATCATTGATATTTGATTTTGGGACAATGATTCTTCTTATTCCAGCCTCAAGTGCTGCTTCTACTTTTGCTGAAACTCCTCCTATTGGAAGAACATCTCCTCTTACTGATAATGAGCCAGTCATTGCAGTGTCTTGTCTTATTGGTATTTTTTTAAGAGCTGATATGATTGCTGTTGCAACTGCAATACTTGCAGAATCTCCTTCAACACCTTCGTGTGTCTGCAGGAACTGGACATAGATATCATATTTTTCTTTTAAATCTTCTCCAAAATATTTTTTGATTATAGCTGAAACATTTTTTACAGCTTCTTTTGCAATATCTCCAAGCTTGCCTGTTGCTATTATCTCTTTTTCCTTTCCGCCTGGAGTGACTTCTGCTTCTATTGGAAGTATTATGCCTGAAAATACCTCTTCTCCCCCTATAACAGCAAGACCATTGACTCTTCCAATCTTTTTCCCCGTTGTGACAATAACTTCATATTCTTTTTTCCTTTCAATGTACTTATCTGCAATCTGCTGCTCCAGAGTCTTTGCAATATTTTTTGCTTCTTTGATATGTATTGGTTCTACTAATTTGCTTTTTTGTTCCTGAGCCAAGTCACCTGCTGCCCTAATCAATCCCCCTAATCCCCTAAGCCTTAAAGTTAAATGGTCTTTTCTGTTTGCTCTTCTCCTTGCCTCTTCTATTATTGATAAAACAGCAGCTTTGCTGAAGTGAGGAATCTTCTTGTCCTTGATAACTTCCTGGGCAATAAACTGGACAAGTTTAGATTGGTTCTCTGGATTGTCTGGCATTGTTTCAGCCATATGGATTTCATAACCATAACCTCTTATCCTGCTTCTTAATGCTGGATGCATGTGCTTTAATGTTTCAGTATTTCCAGCTGCAATCATGATGAAGTTACAGGGGACTGGCTGTGTACGCACCATAGCTCCTGCTGAACGTTCTGACTGCCCTGTTATAGCAAATTTTCCTTCCTGCAGTGATGTCAGTAATTCCTGCTGTGTTGCTGGCTGCAAAGTTGCAATCTCATCTATGAATAAAACACCCATGTTTGCCTTGTGAATCATTCCTGCAACAACACGTTCATGTGCTGGTGTTCCTAAGCCTCCTGTCTGGAATGGATCATGCAGAACATCCCCTAATAATGCTCCTGCATGGGCTCCTGTTGCATCAAAAAATGGAGCTTGTTTTTTGTTGTAATTATCTACGATGATTTTTGGAGAGTGTGTCTCTTTTCCAATAAATCTTTTGTTCATGTTAATGAATATGACAAAGGCTCCTAAGAAAAACATCCCTCCTATAAAGAATGCTGCGAACATAATATCTGATTTATAGTAGGATCTTACCCACCAAGGAGCAAGCATTGCTAATATCGCTAATATGAAAATTATGAGATTTTGAGATTTAAACATATTTACTGATTGAAGTTTTGTTCTTGCGATTATGTCTCTTCCTTTTCCAGCAGGCATTGTTTTTATTATAGGCTGGTTTTCATCATAAGGATTTATGAAAGAAAGAATATCAACCAGTTTTTCTTTTGGCAAAAGTTCTGCTAAAGCAAGGCCTAGCATGGATTTTCCTGTTCCAGGCTCTCCAATCAATAAAACGTGTCTTCTTTGCTGGGCTGCTTTTTTGATAATTTTTACAGCAGCTTCTTGTCCAACTACTTGATCAACAATTTTTTCAGAAACCTTTATCTCTTTTGTTGACTTAAAATCCAGGTTTTTAGGCATGATTTCTTGGAAAGGATAGTGTTTTATAAAGGTTATGCTGGATTGCTATAAATCCGTTATCTTTATAAAGGCAGTATATTACCATATTGTTAATTATTACCTATGAGGAGAAGAAAATGAAATCACACTATATAATTGGATTGATTGCAATTGTTTTACTGCTCTCTTTAGCTGGATGCAAGAATGCAGGAGAAGTTGTAGAAGATGAAGTTTCTGGAGCTGCAACTGCTGAAAAAGTATCTGAAGAAGAAACAGCAGAAGAAGTTGATGTCAAAGATCTTATCAAGCAGCTAAGTGAAGAAGCTGGGTTAGAGACAGAAGAGGAAGCTGAAGAAGTTACATCAGAAAGTGCTATAATTGTCATTGAGTATTTCAAAGGAAGTCCTGAAGATTTGAATATCAAAGCAGGAACAACAGTTACATGGGATAACCAGATGAGTTATAAGAATATAGTCATAATATTGCCTCAAAGAGAAGACAGCAACAAGTATGAAACCAAGTGGATAAATGATTTGGTAGAGCTTTGGGTTAATGAAGAATATTCATATACTTTTGAAGAAGCAGGCAGCTATAAATGGGGCAGCAAGACCAAGTTTGACAAGATCAATGGAATAATTACTGTAACTGAATAAAATTATTTTTATTTTTTATTATTAAAAAAGAGTTCTGATAGAAAGAGATAAAAATGGAAATAGCATATTTAATGGTAGGAAAGAGATTCCAAGCGAGAGATATCGCTGACTTAAATCAGCAATTAGCACAATACAATTTGAGAACAAATTCAGATGATGTGTGCGAAGGGGTTAGAAGGTCATCCGACTCTCAAGGAATGTCTAGGTATTTAATTCAACAAAGTCGCGGTGATCCTGCTGAGTTTGAAGGTTATGATGTTGTGGTTGGGAAAGAATTAGGAAATAGTGGACATGGACAACCAGATGTTGTTGAAGTAGAACCTTCACAGCTTGAAAGCACTTTAAACGAAGTAAAAGAAGATGTTCCAGACGCAAAGCTTATTGCAGGCTCATATTGGAGTTAAATAATTTTTTTAATTAAAAAAGAGTTCTGATAGTAGGGGTTATTATGAAAGACCATCATAAGACAGCGGTGCAAGCACTTAGGTTTATCAGAGCTTATTTAAGACCTGATTCTTATAGGGTTGCGCGTAGGATAAAAGATGTTAATGATTTGGCATATCTTTTTGAGCATTATGGTCTTTTAATTCTGGATAGAGATTGTTTTCTACAAGAATATCATGGAAAAGAAAGAGTTGAGAAATTTGAAGGCACATTAAGGCTTGTTGCTCCTAAAACTGAACTTGTTTCTAATTCTTCTTTTAGTGAATTTTTAAAAATAGGGGATGTTTATAGTGGATTGTTTCCAGTAAGTAAACTTGTAAGATTTTTACAAAGAGGAGATATCCCTCATCTTTTGAGAATTAGGGATTTTGAACTAAGAATATTAAGCTATGACCAAGAAGCACATGAAATTACGGATAAAACAGATGAATTAAAAAATGGTAATGGTGAACTTCTTGATGAAATTATTTACAATTACAAAAAACCAGACCCCCTTATTCTTCAAGCAGTTATTGATATGAATATTCAAGAAAAGAGAATTGTTAGAGATTCAAGAGTTGCAATGGTGGGGGATAGGTATCTAACTGATATTGTAGCTGGAAACCTTGCTGGTGTTGAGTCAATAATAAGTAAACCATACAAACCATTTAGTGATAAATTAGGTCTTCTTTTAACACGTTATTTATTAGATACACCAATTGGTGGTGTGATGAGTAGGTTGGCAAGATAAATGAAAGAGAAAACACTGTTTAAGATAGCTTTAATCTGTTCTATAATTGGATTAGGAGTGTTGTTTTTTATTTCTGGCAGCATAGAAATTGAAGAAATAGATATTGCAAAGATAACAGATGCTGATATTGGAAAAGAAATTAAAGTGATTGGGAGGGTTGAGAGGGTAAGTGATACTGAGAAGGTTATGTTTCTAGAGGTTGGGCAGCAAAAGATAGAGAAGATTTCTGTTGTTTTGTTCAAAGAAGGGGATATCAAGATCAAAAAAGGAGATTTTGTTGAGATTGTTGGGGAATTAGAGGAGTTTGGCGGAGAAAAAAGCATAATTGCAAATGCTGTGAAAGTGAGATAGATGCTATTAGAGATATTAATTGCTATTTTGATTGGATGTTTTGCTGGGATTATTACAGGCTTCTAAAACCCAGAAACACAGGTTTTTACGTTTTCTAAAGAATGCATAAGGAGTGTGTGCATTTTGACATTTTGAGATTACAATGTCTAAGACTAGCATATTGAAGGCACAGCCTTTTTGACATAGCAAATTATGAAGAAATCAGCTCAAAGATATATTTTACTGAACTAAAGGTTATTGGAAGATGCAAAAAACAAAACTAATACAATTCAGAGTAACAAAATACCAATATGAACGCATCCTCAATAATGCTGAATCCAGAGGTTTTAGAACAATATCTGCTTATCTCAGAGAAACTGCTTTGAACAAAGATTTGATATTTGAAAAGAAGTTTGAAGAACTGCATAAGGTGATAATGAGATTGAAAGATGGTGATTGAGATTTTTCTTCCTATGCTTCAGTCCAGCAACTTCACACCTCATCTTATAATCAATAAAATCTTCTGCTAATTCTTTTACTTTTTTCATAAAATGTCTTCTTACATCTTCCCAGTATTCAAAATTCTGTGACACCTTGAAGAATTCTCTTTCTAGTTCTAGTGTTTTTGGCATCTTACCTCACACCAATAAGAAATATCAGTTAATTTTTTAATTTCGTATTTTGTTCCTAAAGGAGAATTACTATAAATTTCTCTCAGTTTTTCTTCACTAAATCTTTTTGAGACTAAACCTTCTCTCAGGAAAACGTAATTTTCATCTTGATGTTCTATCGTTAATTCATTCTTTGCTAGCATTGATGAATACGCTGGCAAAACGTTTTCAGAAAATACGCTTAAAATAATCCTCCTATTTGGTTTTACTATTCTTACAGCTTCTCTAAAAACTTTATCTCTTGCAGAATATAAATTCCCAAAAGTATTCCAAAGCATTACAATACAATCAAAATAATCATTTTCAAAATGCGTTGATTTAGCATTTTCAAGATATAATTCAACATTTTTTCTATCTTTTAACCTCTCTTTTGCTTGTTCCAACAATCTCTCACTCAAATCAATTCCGATTACTTTATCAGCGACATCTGCCAATATTGCTGTGCTTCTCCCATTTCCACAACCTATATCTAAAACCCTGCCTCCAGAGATATTTCTTCTAATTTCCTTTTCTTCTCTTGCTAGATACTCTAAGAAGGGCTGTGTTTCTTGCAAATTCTCAAAATAAGGATTATTATAAAATTCTTGTACTGGATTCATTTTGAATCACCCGATGAACAAACCCAATAATCTTTCCCATTAGCGATTGTCTGATACAAACAATCAGTCATGCTTCCATTAATAGATCTTTTGTGCATTGGTCCACCATGACAATAATCCCATTCTCCACAATCTTGACAATCTCCTGTTTTTTTCCATTCAAAATTTCTGTATCTTTGATATTTGTTATCCCAAACATCTTTGATTCTATCTTTTCTTAAATCTCCTTCAAATCCAAATTCTCTCGGTATATTAGAACATGCTGCAAGTTTTCCATCGTATAACATTCCTAAATTATTTATCCCAGCAACACAATGAAAAATAAATGGTCTCACTAAACCTTCCAAATCTTTTCCTAACCATCCACCGCAACCTAATTCAACCATTGTTGTTTTAGGGTCATGATAATCTTCACAATTTGCAGTATATTCTTTAAGTAAGAACCCAATTACTTCCTGAGTTTGTTCTGAAGAAAGTAAATATTTTTCATTAGAAGCCCTGCCTATCGGGTCTAAAGTCATTACTCTAAATATTCTTGGTTTGATTTCTTCTCTTACTAAGTCATATAATTGAGAAATTTCATTGATATTTGTTGCATTTGCAACTGTTGAAACTGTTACTGTTAATCCGCTTTCCACAGCAGTTTTTGCCGCCTTAAAAGCCAGATCGTAACTGCCAATTCTTCCTCTAAAAGTATCATGTGTTTGTTGGATACCATCAATACTTATTCCAATTCCTGTGACTCCATATTTTTTTAATTGTTCAAATAAATCTGGATTTCTTGCTAAAACAACTCCATTAGTTTGAATATCTATATTTCTATAGAAAGGATGTTTGCTGATTTCTTCCAAAATTGTCAAAAGATCTTTTCTGACAAATGGTTCTCCTCCAGTTATGTTTATGTGCCTAAATAGAGACATATCAAAATCTTCTGCTATCTGGTTAAATGCTCCAATAACTTCATCAGTTGTAAGTTCTTCTTGTAATTCAACTTCTTCAGATGGAGAGCCACAATGTAAACAATTCAAATTACATCGTCTTGTAGATTCCCAACTAATAATTTGTAGAGGATGTGTTCCAACCAAGTCCTCAATATTATTTCTCCATTTTTCAAGAAAGCTATCGCTAGACATATTAACTCAGATCTCCTATTAATTTATTTGTAGATTGCCTGAAAGTAAGTTCCGCCCATATCATCAGGGTGACAACCATACATGTTGTTCACAAACTCAACAGGGTTTTGATACGCCAGCAATCTTCTTTTGAATACCTGAGCTTTTTCCAATTGTTCTTTAGGCACGCTTTCCAGCATTTTCTCAATTCCCATTTTTATTTCTCTAATAGCCTTTTAGCTATATGTAAGTAATAATGCTTTACACATATATTAAACTATTATTCTTATTTTCTTACTTTTACGTAAGATTTATAAAGATTAAACACAGATTATAGAGATATGGCAATAAAACTAGATAAAAAAGACAAGAAAATCCTAACTTTATTAGATGGAAATGCAAGATATTCCAATAGCCAGATTGCTAAAAGAGTGGGATTAAGCAAACCAGCAGTAGAATACAGATTAAAAAGATTTGAGAAAAATAATGTTATTTTTGCATATTATACTGTTGTTGATTTCACTAAACTGGGCTATTCACAATACAAGATTTATTTTAAATTTCAGGATATAACATTAGAAGATGAAAAAAACATAATTGAGTATTGGAATAAAGCAAATAATTCTATCTGGATTGCTCAAATAAGGGGCAAATGGGATTTGGCTGTTTCTATTTTAGCAAGATCAAACTTTGAATTTGGAAGAATTTTAAACTCATTCATGAATAGGTTCTCGAAATTTATTTTAAAAAAAGATGTTTTATTAACAGAATATTCTCCAATATATGCAAGGGAATATCTAACAGAAACAAAGCCATCAGAATTTGTTTATGGAATTCCAACTAAGATTTACAAGTTAGACAAAACTGACAGGGAAATTCTAAAGGTGTTATCCACAAATGCAAGAATTCCTATAATAGAATTAGCAGGAAAAACAGGATTGACGAGAGATGTAATCAATTACAGATTAAAGAAATTGCTTCAGAACAAAATCATAGTCCAATTTAGAGCTTATCCTAATCTGCATAATCTTGAAATAAATCATTATAAGACAATCTTCAGGACAAAGAATTTTGATGAAAAGTCAGAAAAAGGGATCAAATCTTATGTTGCCCAGCATAAAAAAGCAACGCAATTCTTGAAACTAATAGGTTCTTGGGATTTAGAAATAGAATTTGAAACAGAAAATGAAGATGAACTTTATAAGATTTTAACAGATATAAGAAAAAGATTTTCAAATGTAATCAGGGATTTTGCTATTCTCAGGATAACCAAAACTTTCAAATATGATTATTATCCTTTTTGATAGATTTTCTCATAAACTCCATTTTTAACAAATAAAAAATGCATAAGCAATGCATTACAAAATATATAAAGGAGCATCTCCTCAGAGTATCTGGAAACGTAAAAGTGGTGTTTGGGATTGGTAAAACATATAAAGGACATATGCTTAGAATAAGTTATGTTTGGGGAGATTTTATTAGCTATAGTCATCGGAACAGGAGCTGGAGTCGTTACAGGCTTGATTCCAGGCATTCATATTAATTTAGTTTCGTTATTGTTAATCAGTATTTCTGGTTATTTTATTGGGATTGTCAATTCATTAAGTTTAGGTGTGTTTATTATTGCAATGGCTGTTACACATACTTTTCTTGATATTATCCCTTCTGTGTTTTTAGGAGCGCCTGATGCTGATACTGCTTTGGCTGTCTTGCCTGGGCATAAATTACTGATGGAGGGAAAAGGTTTTGAAGCTGTTAAATTAGCGACAATTGGAAGTCTGCTTTGCTTGATTGCAACGATTTTGATTATTCCCTTTTTAGTTTTCTTTGTTGCTGATATCTATTCTTTTATCCAGCCTTATATCGGATGGATATTGGTTGTAGTTGTTGTGTTTATGATTTTAAAGGAAAAGGGATTATTGAAGAAATTATGGGGAGCTTTTGTATTTTTAATCACTGGAATTTTAGGAATAATTGTTTTAAGCGGGCTGCCTAATCTTGAGCAGCCTTTGTTTGGAATGTTAAGTGGATTGTTTGGGATAAGTTTGCTGTTGATATCTATGTCTAACAAAGTAAAGATTCCCAAGCAGAAGATTTCTGAAACAATTAAAATAAGCAAAGGAAATTTGGCTAAGATTGTCGGAGCTGGAACTTTTTCTGGTTCATTGACTGCTCTGTTTCCAGGACTAGGAGCTGCACAAGCTGCTATAATTGGCTCGCAGATAGTTGGAAAGATTGGAGAATATTCTTTTATTATATTGATTGGAGGAATTAATACTGTGAATTTTACTTTTAGTTTGGTTACTCTTTATGCACTGCAGAAAGCGCGTAATGGAGCTGTTGTTGCTGTGCTGGAGATTCTGAAGTCAATTGACTTGATAGGATTGGTTGTGTTTTTAGCTGCTGCTTTGGTTGCAGGAGGGATAGCTACGTTTTTGGCAATGTATTTGACAAGAGTATTTTCAAGATATATCACAAAGATCAATTATCAATATTTATGTGTAGGGATTATTTTGTTGATTGCAGGATTGGTATTTTATTTTTCCTCATGGATTGGATTGTTGGTTTTAGGAGTCAGTACTTTCATCGGAATGATTCCTTCTCTTGTCGGTGTTAAGAAGTCATTGGCAATGGGATGTTTGCTGCTGCCTGTTATTCTGTTCTTTGTTTTATGAAAGTTTAAATAGTTCTTTTGTTTTTATTTTATTATGCAATACGAGGAAGTGGAATTTACTTGCGAAGGCTGCGGCAAGAAAGTAAAAAGAGTTAGAAGGAAATCTGATTCTAGCAAAGAATATTTATGCCAACAGTGCGGGAAGAAGATTGTTGAAACAGAATAAGATTTATATTTTATTCTTTGATTCTTATTTCTAATGTTTTTCCTTTTGTCATTCTAGGAAGACCTGCTTCATCCCAATATTTTGTGATTGTATGCCTTCCATAGGGGGTGTGTCTTGCTACTTGGAAGACATTTCCCTTGTATTTAGAGTGTGCTGCAATTACTTCTTTTATTTGTTTGGCAGTTAAAGATTCTTTTGTATTTCTAGGGAGGCCTGCTTTATCCCAATATTTTGTAATTGTATGTCTACAATAAGGTATATGTCTTTCTGCTTGTGATACATTTCCTTCATATATAGAATGTGCTGCAATTATTTCTTCTATTTGTTCTGTAGTCATTTTTCTTCTAACCCTAGGAAGACCTGCTTCATCCCAGTATTTTGCAATTGTATACTCCTCATAAGGTAGATTTCTTGCTGCTTCTGAGACCTTTCCTAGATATTTAGGATGTGCTTCAACTATTTCTTCTATTTGTTCTGTCTTTAAACCATCTGTAGAATTATGTTTAGTTGGCTTTGTATTATCTTGTGTTTTTACTGGCAAGTCTTTATTAAGCCAATATTTAAATACCGTTGTTATGGATACTCCAGCATATTTTGCTGTTTTCTCCATACCCCACTCTTTTTTATGTCCTTCAAAAATTTTAGTTACTTGCTCTTCAGAAATACGTCTACCTCTTTGTTTAAAGTGAGGTTCTAATCCAGCAGCCCTCCATATTTTTAAAACAGTTAGGTCTGATACATCTGTTCTTGCTGCAATCTTATAAGCACTTAATTTTTCCTTATGCGCATTAAGAATTGCCTGAGTTGTTTCTGAAGGCAATTTTCCCTTATAAGAAACTAATAAGAGTCCATTCTCAAAATGAACAGTAGTAATTCTTGGAATTAAAATCGTATGTTCATACAATCTTGCTACAACTTCATCTAATCTGCCTATTAATTCATCAGAATGCTCTATAACTTCAGATTCTGTTAAATCTGAGATAGTATTTAAGTAATTTTCACCCAAGGTTATTTCTAGAGCCTTTCTATGTGCTGTAGAAATTCTAGGACCTAATATTTCAATTGCTTCTTCAAATGAAACAAAATTACCAACTCTGCCTTCTTCTTTTTCTATAAGAAGTTCTATAGGAGGTAAATCTGTTGCAGGAATAATAGAATGATATGTTCCTACTCTGCTTGAACCTTTATTTAGTTCTGCATCTAATCTTAATCCAAATGTTTCTTTATAAGGGGTGTTTAATCTATCGATCCAATTTGCTAAGAAATCAGGAATTTGTTCTGACGAGGAGATATAACCAGATTCTATTGCATCACTAAATCTTCTCATCAGATAATCTTTTTGTCTTTTGCTAACATTCCAGTGTTTAAGCATATCTTCTGCTAATTCAGAAAGTTCTTCCATATTATAAATTAAGTTTTGTTAGTTTAAAAATTTTCTTGATATTAAATGAAACAGAATAAGATTTATATATGGCTGAGGATTTCTTTTTCTTATGGCAACAAAAAAAATAACAGGAAAGATGGCAATTGGAGAATGTGTTAGCAAGTATCCAGAGACAGTAGAAGTATTTCTAAAACATGGATTGCATTGTGTTGGATGTGCTGTTGCTGCTTTTGAGAATATTGAGCAAGGAGCTTGCGCGCATGGGATTGATGCAAAGAAGCTGGTTGAAGATCTGAATAAAGCTGTTGAGAAAAAGAAATAAAGGAAACTTACGAGATTTAGCGAGTAAGATTTGAAAATGGAATTTTTAAAAGAAAAAAGACCAAAAGTAGGGGTTGGTGTTTTTGTTATCAAGGATGGAGAGTTTCTTCTAGGTAAAAGAAAGAATGCTCATGGAGAGGGCAGTTGGTGTTTGCCTGGAGGGCATTTGGAGTTTAATGAAGAACTTGAAGGGTGTTCTAAGAGGGAAGTGATGGAAGAAGCTGGAGTGGCTATAAAGAATATTAGATTTGGAGCTATAACAAATGATATGTTTAAAGACGAGGAGAAGCATTATATCACTATTTTTATGCTGAGTGATTATCATGACGGAGAAGTCAGGATTATGGAGCCTCATAAATGTGAGGAATGGAGATGGTTTACTCTGGAAGATTTGCCTTCTCCTTTGTTTATTCCAATGCAGAATCTGATGAAGCAAAGATTTGACCCATTTAAAAAAAAATGATTTTTACAACTTTCTAATGAACTTTTAGTTGTAATGGATTAGTTATTTTTTAATGATTCATTTTAAAAACTATATTTTTCAGTTTGATTATATTTAAATATAAGTTCTGTTTTCTAAAAATTAACAAAACGCAATATGTTGTGCATTAGTTGAAAATAAGCACAATATCTTGTGCGTATTTGTGAGTTGTAACAAATGTTTTTATATAAGCTATACTACTAGATATAGTGGTAGCTATAAAAAACACACAATATATAGTATATCCAACTGAGGTGAAAATATGAAGTGCCCATACTGCAATTCTGGAGAAACAAAGGTAGTTGATAAAAGAAAAACAGAGGATTTAGGAACAAACAGGAGAAGAAGGGAATGCTTAAAGTGCGAAAAGAGATTCACAACTTATGAAAGAATCGAAGGCAATGAAGCAGGGCCTACTCATGTTAAAAAAAGAGATGGCAAGATAGTTGATTTTGATAAAAAGAAAATTGCAAAAGCTATTTTTGCTGCTGCTGAAGCTGTTGGAGGGCATGACAGAAAAGAAGCAGAGAGATTATCTAATAAAGTTGCAGAGTTAATCAATGCTAAATTTAAAGGAGAAGTTCCTAGTGTTGAAGATGTACAGGATGCTGTTGAAAAAATGCTGATTGAAGAAGGACATGCAAAAACAGCAAAAGCTTATATCTTGTACAGGGCACAGCACAAAAAAATAAGAGAGACAAAAACAACTTTTATTGATGTGCAAAACACAATTGGAAGTTATATTAATAAAAAAGACTGGAAAGTAAAAGAGAACAGCAATGAGGCTTTTTCTTTTTCAGGATTAGTGCAGTATACTGCAGCAGCAGTTATGAAAAATTATGCTTTAAATGAAATGTATACAGGACCAATTGCCGATGCTTATCTCAAAGGAGAAATACATATTCATGATTTAGGTCAAGGTGTTGTAGGTTATTGTGCTGGCTGGAGTTTGAAGAATTTGATAATAATGGGTTTTGGAGGAGTGCCAAACAAAGTTGATTGTTTGCCTGCAAAGCATATGAATACTTTAGTTCATCAGATGGTTAATTATATTGGCTGTTTGCAGATGGAGTTTGCTGGAGCACAGGCATTTAGTTCTGTTGATACATTACTTGCGCCTTTTGTAAGAACAGATAAAATGACTTACAAGCAAGTTAAGCAATGCATGCAGCAGCTCGTATTTAGTTTGAATATTCCTTCAAGATGGGGCTGTCAATATCCATTCTCTAATCTAACTTTTGACTGGGTTGCTCCAGATGATATGAAAAATGATCCAGCACTGGTTGGAGGAAAAGAACAAGATTTTACTTATGGAGAGCTACAGAAAGAGATGGATATTGTAAATAAAGCATTTATAGAAGTGATGATAGACGGGGATGCCAAAGGAAGTGTTTTTACATTTCCAATTCCGACTTATAATTTAACAAAAGATTTTGATTGGGATAATGAAAATGCAAATTTGTTGTTTGATTTAACTGCAAAATATGGTCTACCTTATTTCCAGAATTATGTTGGAAGCAATCTGGACCCAAGTTCAATCAGGGCAATGTGCTGCAGATTGAATTTAAATCAGGATGAATTGATGAATAGACCTGGAAGCATGTGGGGACCTGGAGATTCAACAGGAAGCATTGGAGTTGTAACAATGAATATGAACAGGGTAGGCTATGAAGCTAGGGATAAAGAGATGTTCTTTGAAAAGCTTGGCTATCTTATGACTCTTGCAAAGGATTCTCTTGAGATTAAAAGAGAAGTTATTGACAGAAATCTGAAAAACGGATTAGTGCCTTTTACAAAAAGATACTTGGGAACATTTAACAACCATTTTTCAACAATTGGATTATGTGGGATGCATGAGTGCTGCTTGAATTTCTTAGGAAAAGGCATTGAAACAAAAGAAGGACAAGAATTTACTATTGAAGTTATGGAATTCATGAGAGATAAGATGAAAGAATTTCAGAAAGAAACAGGGAATTTGTATAACCTGGAAGCAACGCCTGCTGAATCAACTACTTATAGGTTTGCCAAATCAGATAAAGAAAGATATCCTGAAATAATAACTTCTGGAACAGACGAGCCTTATTTGACTAATTCAACACAATTGCCTGTTGATCTTACAGAAGATGCTATCGAAGCAATTGAACATCAGAATAAGATACAGCCATTGTATACAGGAGGAACAATATTCCATACATTCTTAGGAGAAAGGATGGCTGATGGAAAGGCTTGCAAAAGGCTTGTTAAGAAGATTGCTTATAACACCAAGTTACCTTATTTTTCAATAACACCAACTTTTAGTATTTGTAAAACACATGGATATCTAAAAGGAGAACAGTTTAAATGTCCTGAATGTGGTTCAGAGTGTGAAGTTTATACAAGGATTGTTGGATATTTCAGACCAGTACAGAATTGGAATAAAGGAAAGAGAGAAGAATATAATGAGAGAGTTGAGTTTGCTGAAGAAAAAAGCTTGAAATCAGAGTTCAAGAGCAAGATTGATAAAGCAATTGAAAAGCCAATAGAAGTTGAAGCATAAACTTTTTATGCTGCTTCTTATTTTTATGCTTGAAGGGATGCAATATGATAAAAAAATACCTGTTATTTTTCACACCAATGTGCCCTAAATGCCCTAAGATAAAGGAATTTATGGAAGACAAGCAATTGGAAAAAGAATGGCTGGATGCTGCAACTCCAGAAGGCCTGGAAAAGGCAAGGGAGTTTAAGATCAGCAATGTGCCAACTGTTATATTCTTAGATGAAAATGGAAAAGAGGTTTCAAGAGCAACAACTATTGAGGAAGTCAAAAGAGTGATAGAGAATAGAACTTTGAGTGATATTTAGGGACATGCGACTTTGTCGCATATTGAGCCTCCCCACTACTGCTACTAAAGTGTGGATGTGCCCACCCCGACAATTGAAAAATGGTAACTATCAAAGGCTGGCAGAAAACATCTTTAATTGATTATTCTCCTTATACTGCTTCTGTTATTTTTACAGGAGGGTGCAGCTTTAACTGCGGTTACTGCCATAATCCTGAATTAGTTGTGCATCATTCTGCTATTGATGATATCAAAGAAAAAGATATCCTGGATTATCTTAAGCAGAAAAAGATGTGGGTTGATGGGGTCTGCATCACAGGAGGAGAGCCAACTATCCATCCTGATTTGCCCAAACTGATCGACAAGATAAAAAAGATTGGGATGAATGTCAAGCTGGATACAAATGGAAGCAATCCTCCAATTATTGAAGAACTTTTGAGAAGGAAGCTAGTTGATTATTTTGCAATGGATATAAAGAATGTTTTAGATAAATATGATGATGTTGCTGGTGTTAAAGTAGATAAAGAGAAAATAAAGAAAAGCATTGACTTGATTAAGAATTCCGGTGTTGATCATGAATTCAGGACAACAGTTGTTCCTGGTTTAGTCGGGAAAAAAGAGATATTTTTGATTGGGAAGATGCTGAAAGGAAGCAAAAAGTTTGTTATACAGAATTTTAGAGGGACAAGACCTTTGATTGACAGTAAAATGCAGGAGATCAAGCCTTATTCTATGGAGCAGCTGGAAGAAATGAAAGAAATTGCTTCTGAATATTTTGAAAAAGTTGAAGTAAGAAATTAATGCACTTGGGCGTCTTTTGTTTGTTCTTTGATTTCATGAACACTATAAACTGCTATTCCATATCCCCATACTTGAACAGCTTTTTTAAACCATTCTACTTCTTTTGCGTTTTTATCTTTGCCATGAATTATCAATTCCAAATGGCTGTTTGAACTAACTAATTCTAAGCCGCAGTGAGCGGATCTCACTCTCATTTTGGAGTCATCCATCCACACTATATCTGGATTGTCTAAATATCCTGTTTCTTCTTTGTTTCTGATAATATCTATACATTGTCTGACATGTTTTTCAGATTCGTATTCCAATGTTACTTTGTATAAAGGTTTCATTTTTAACTAAGGGAAAGAAGGTTGTTTTTAAATTTTATGTTTTTATTAATAAAAACTTTTAAATAGTTGGAGGAGTTGGTTGGATAAAATGAAAATAATAATCTTAATCGGAATAATTCTTATGTTAATGCTGAGCGGCTGCGGAAAAGTGGAAGAAGTTCCAGAAGCAGCTGAAGAGCCTGAAGTTATTAAGCTTGAATGCCCTGCCAGCTGTGATGATGGGAATGAATGCACCAAGGATTTTTGCAGTGAGGATACAGGTTATAAATGCGTTAATGAGGATCTTGTTCCCTGCTGCGGCAATGGAAAATGTGAAAAAGGAGAAAAAGATTGTGTTGACTGCCCTGCCTGCAATGATTATGATAAATGCACAGAGGATTATTTTGATGTTGACTCTTTAAAATGTGTAAATGAAGATATTATGCCTTGCTGCGGAAATGATGAATGCGAAGCTGGAGAAGATTGTGATAATTGCTTGTTAGACTGTAATTGCGGCATTGATTTAAAGGATTATCCAGGGATATTCAAAGGAAAGTCTGTGGTCATTGTTGTTGGAGCAAAGGCTTCTGCATCAGATGTTACAGCTGGGATTGATGTGGCAAATGGATTAGGAGGCTATACAATCGATACAAAGCTAGATAATGAGATTTCAAGCCTGGATGACAGAAACGTAATTGTGATTGGAACTCCTTGCGACAATGAGTTTTCTGCTGAATTACTGCCTTATTCCAGGGATTGCCTGGAGTATATTAAAGAAGGAACAGCAGTTATAAGGATATTTAGTACAGGCAGCGGATATGCTGTATTAGTTGCTGGAAATCCTATTAGCAAGACAAGAGAAGCTGCTAGTTATTTAAGAGAAGACAGCAGCAAGAAGTTAGAAGGTGTAGAGGTTATTGTTTGACGCAACCCGGCGTAAATTCTCAATTTACTGGGGATTGCTAAATTGAAAATAATTTAGCAACCTTTTTAAATGGTTGATAACTTCTTTTTCTTATGGAAGGAACAATTGTAAACTTCAGAAGTGCAAGACATCATCAGAAAGGAAACCAGATGATTATCCAGGTTAAAGATTACTCTGATAAGGAGAAAGCTAAAGAGCTTGTTGGAAAGAAAGTTGTATGGAGCAGCCCTGCTGGAAAAGAGCTAAGCGGGAAAATAGCTGCTGTTCATGGCAATTCAGGAGCTGTAAGGGCTATTTTTGATACAGGAATGCCTGGGCAGGCTGTTGGAAGCAAAGTAAAGATTGAATAAACTAGTTCTATAGAAACTAAAGTAAATATTTCATATTTACAGAGTTGCTAATATTCATTTCATTCACATTAGAAACATTTATATAGGATATTTCTTATTTTTATAGCAAAAAGGTGTTTAGTTAATGAATAGAAAAAGATTTATACAGATATTAATATTTCTGACTATATTCAGCATGTTTTCTATAGCAGTTTATGCTCAAACTGGGGCTAGATTAACTGAAACATTTGCCAGTATAGGAAAACTTCTATTTGAAGATTTTGGAAGCATGGGTGCCTATGGATTCAAGTTCTTGTTATGGATTGCTTTATTCAGCTTATTTGATTATGGATTAAAGAAAGGTAAATTTGAGAAGAAAGTTGCATCTACAATTGCTTTTGTGTTGTCTTTGGCTTCAGTGATAATGATTCCTGGAGAGGCTATTAAAAAGATATTTGCTTTGTACTCTTATATTATCATTATGTGTTTAGGAGTTTTTGTTCCTTTGATTTTGTTCTGGGTTGTTCATAAGAATTTCAAAGGAGATACTGTTGGAGAAAGGTTAATCAGGGCTTTTGCATTTGGTTTAGTCGGAGGAGCTTTGCTTTGGTTTACAGCTAATGCGTCTGACTGGGTAGGAAAGATAGGAGTGGGGGTTATTATTTAATAATGGCAGATTTTGGAATAGAGTTAGTATTAGGACTTGTAAATTTGATGGGAGGAATATTTATAATAGCTGCAATAATAAACTTAGTAAGAGCATTTGGTGGTATATTTGGAGGAACAGAAGCAGATGCTGAAAAAATAGGAAGGTATCTTGGGGATGTTACAGGAAGAGCAGCCAGAAGCGCAGGTGGAACTGGAGGAAGAGGTGTCAGAAGGTTTGCAAAAGGTGTATGGGACGGATTAAGAAAAGTTGGCGGCGGTGTTAGTAACCTAGCAGATAAAGTAGCAAGAAGCAAAAGACGGAAATTGAGATATTTAGATGATGCAAAAGAATTTCTTAAAGATGGAAAAAGGGACAAAGCACTAGATGCAATTATAAAAGGAGTGAATTTAGCAAAAAGGGAGAATAAATCTATAAAAGAAATTAGAGATTCTCTTGTAGAAGAGATCAGATTCTTAGAATCCCAGGAATTAACTCCTGAAATTGAAGCTGATATCAACGCAATCAATGATGTTATAGTTAATCTTGATGCATGGCAGGAAAGAGTTGCAGAAACAACTAAAGAACAGGAAGAGATGGCAGCTTCTCCTGCAGCAATTACTGAAGAAAAAATTGATGAAATCTTAGCAAATGTTAGCATAGACCAAACTCCTGAGGTTCTTGATGGATTAGCAGACGCTCAAATAAAGCTTGCTGAAGATGGAGCTGAGTTGGCTGCAGAGGAAGAAAAAAAGGCAAAAGAAAGGGAAGAAAAAGAAGAAGCTGTTGAAGAGATAGAAAAAAGAGAACCAATTGATAAAAATAATATTATCTGGGTAGTTGAAAAGTTAAAAGAACTGGAAGATGGGATAGTAGGAGGAATCAGGGATGAGAGAGATTTCAAAGAATTTAAAGGTCCTTTAAAGGAAATAAGAAGAAAAGCAGTTTATACCTGGAGAGATTTGAGAACACTTACAAGAAAGGTTAGAGGAATTGGGGATGAAGATATTAAAAAACAATGCAGAGAGATAAGTGGTATTAGTGTAATAATAAAAAGAGTTGTCAGAAAGCTGGCAAAGATGGATTATAAAGATTTTAATGCAGATGAAACAGGAAAAATGCTAGAAAAAGCAATAGAAGCAGGAGAAGGTCTTTTAGGATTGTTTAATCAGTTAGAAGAAAGGGTAAAAGAAGAGAAAAAAGAATTTCCTGGAATAGGCGAATAATTCTAAGTTCTTATTTTGTTATTTTACTGTTGGATTTGCTCCTAGAGCGCTTTCTGTTCCGATAGAAACTCTTACTTTGCCACTCATCTTTGGTCGATAATTATAAGGGCTGCCATTGATTCTATATCCAACTCTATGATTGTCTTCTACTCCCCATGATTCTATTTGCAGAACTATCCTTAACAAGTCTCCACTATCTAATCTAAAATCATAACAGGCAATTCCATTCCCCTCACTTGTTTTAGAAACTAGGTCTAGAAAGTTATTATCATACTCCAAAAAGATTTCTGAATTATTTTTAAAATTATATTTAAAACCTATATTTCTAGCTCTTCTATCTTTATTTAATCCATCCCTCTCAGCACCTATAAATGCTCCTAGAGTAACGTAATTAGTGAGGGTCTTACTATTTTCAATGTAGATATGTAAAGACTCGGAGCTACGCATATCAAGATTTACATGGTGATTACCAATCTTTATTGGCAAAGATTTTTTGATATTTACTTGTTTATCTTCTGTTATTCCACCAAAACAATCAAATTCAAATGGAATATCTAAAGACCATTTTTCCATTATTTCTTTTTCTAGAGATGAATAGTTTAATTGTTCTTTTTTTATTGGAATAGTCCCGATAATAACTTCTTTTCCAGAAAAGGGAGTTGCTTGAACTTTTCTATGGTGTGCAGAAATTAAAAAATTTTCATAAATTGGAGGAATATGCCCTATTTTTCTATATCTTCCTTCTTTGACTAATATTTTTTTAGTCATTGGATTTAAGAGCGATATTCTTTTATGTTCATAAACTGGATTTTCCCATACTTTTTGGTCAATTCCTCCCATCACTTGTTTTCTTTCTATTTTATTTGGAACCAGCACTAATTTGTCATAAGTAAAATTCCTAAGAGTATCTAATAATTCATCATCTTTTGGAAAAGTATCCTTTTCAATTTTTACTGCAAGTCTTTGAATCCTTTTATGGATATTTTCATATTTTTTTTGAGAAATTTCTTTTTGAATGTCATCGAATTCTGTGATATAATCTAACCTTTTAATATGAGGGTCTATCTTTTCGTTATCAAATTTTATAATCCTCTCTCTTAATGAAGCAAAACTAGAGTGTTTTTCTTTTTTTAATCTTGTTTGAATATCTTCACTTGATTTGTCTGCATTTCTGTATTTTTTTGAGTTTGTATCTTCTTCTATTTGTTGCATTGTTTGGTGATATCTATCAATTCTTCTTTGTCTGAAGTATTCAATATCAGAATTCGAAAGAGTAGAATATCCAAGATAAGCAGCAAGAATACCTGCTAATCCTAAAATAATCTTTTTTCCTGTACTTTTTTTTGGTTTCTCTATATCTTTTGGACTACTATCCTCTTTTGGAGTAAATCTTTTCAGTTCATCCAATTCAACAAGTCTTTTAATAAGGGCTGTTCTGTTCCTTGCATATTCTCCAACAATCCCTTTGTCAAATGAGTATCCTTTGATTAATTGATTCCCAGATTGAACAGCTTCTGTTATTTTTTGATCCTTATTAGCTAAATATTCAAAAGGAACATCTAAGTTTTCCAATCTATGGGTATAACCAGCCAGCAATTTTGTTATGTTGTTTAATTCATCAATCTTGTCCTTGCTGACACCGGGTTTTTTGGGTTTTTGTTTGGCTTCTTTTTCAATTTTACCCAATGACTCTTCTAAAGGTTCTTTTGGAGCAGGAGCTGGTTTGATTTTCCTTAACTGTTCTTCTAATGATTCTTCTTTTGTCATTTTATTCTAATAAAGTATTCTCTTTTGGATGATAGCATCCACTAAAACGCCTTAAAAGGAAATTATCCCATTTTTTATTATTACATATCCTAAATTTATTTTGGGAATAAAGATTTTTTAATTGACCATACTTATTTTCTTTTTCTTTTATTTCATTTGAAAAGGTGTAAAACTGGGATTCAGTGCACTCCTTTAATTCCTTAAGAAAATTCTGCCTGTTCTTTAATTCACTTACTTCTATATCAATGGCGCTATCAAATCTCCATAATACATTAATGCAGCAGCTGTAATAAGGATCGTCTCTTTTTTCAAATAGTGTTTCCCCCCATACCTCATAAGAGTTGATTAAATATTTTATTCTCTTTTCAACATTATTTATCTGGTCATCAGAAGGTTTTTCTTCTTTAATTAGTTCTTCAGGAGCTTCACTATCTTTTGCTTTGACTTTTCTTAACTGCTCTTCTAATGATTCTTCTTTGGTCATTAATTACCACCACCATTCCAATGATCCCAGAATTCCCCTAAGCGGAAACCTGAGCTTCTTTCTATTTGATTAATAAAATTTGAAGCTTCTTGTTTAATTTGGGTTGTTGCAGAAGGGTGTTCTTTTGCTTTTTTAAAATAAATTCCTGCATGGTCATTGTCTTTAAGGTATATGAATCCTTTTCCAAGATGCAAGAGTTCTGCTGCATTCATCTTTCCACTTTCTGCATCCTCTACCTGATAAGGGATAGCTTTTTTCCAAAGCGTATGAAGATCTTTTGTTATTAATTTTTTAAGCGATTCGTCGTTAGTGGATTCGTGTGCTTTTCTATAAGCAATGGTTGCTTTCTCCAGATTCTCCCTTCCTCCCCTATTCATGTAATCTCTGGCAGATTTAAACAAGGAATGTGAATCTTGTGTTTGAGGGGGAGCTCTTTGCTGAGTTCCTGAATAAGCTCTTGCTACAGGAACTTCTCTCCTTATAGATGATTGTTTTTGCGCATTGATTTTTGATTCTAATCTGCTTATTCCTTCATTGGCAGCCTTTCTATCTTTAGAAAGCCAGGAAGACATTTCTTTTTTTCTATAGTACAATTCTAATGCTTTTTCAAGTTCCCCTGTATTTTCTAAACCCCTGGCTAATACACCAATACCAAATAAGTTTGTTGGAAGTATGCTTAATCCCTTTTCAGCATTAGAGATGGCTTTAAAGGATTCTCCAGCACCAATGTAAGCATTTGCTATTAGAAAAGACATTGTTGCCAGGCTTTCTCCAGAATCTCTATTTATGTCCCTTGTTAACTCATATTCCTTGGCAGCTCTCAAGTACTCTCCTTTTTGAAAATAAATTGAAGCTAGCTTAAAATGAGCATCTGAGAAATTAGGGTCTAATTCTACTGCCTGCCTTAAGGATTTTATTTTTGAATTTTTAAACCATGCTGATTCTGCTTTTTCATATAGTTCTTTTGCTTTTTGGCTGGCTGTTTTTTCTTTGGGTTTTGGTGGAATGTAAGGAGGTTTTGGTTTTGGTGGTTCAGTATGTATTTCTTCTTTAGGCTGGTTAGCTATTTCTTCACGGGCTTTATAACTGCTTATCTCCCCCTCTAACTTTGATTTTTCTTTTTCTAATCCCTGGAGTCTTGACTCATATCCCTCAATCCTTTTTTTGGTCCCTTTTTGTTTTGTTTTGGTCTGGGTTTGCAGTTTTTCTATTTCTGAATTATATTTTTCCTGCTGGGTTTGCAGTTTTTCTGTAAGTTTTTGGATTCTTGTTTCATAACCCTGTATTTTTCTGCTGTTGCTTCCTTTTAATTTTTTTAGGCTTTTGGTCTCTTCAGTCAATCTTTCAATTTCTGATTGATATCCTTGAGCTACTTTAGAAAGGACCTCAATTTTACCCAATGACTCTTCTAAAGATTCTTTTGAAGCAGAAGCTGATTTAATCTTCCTTAACTGTTCTTCTAAAGATTCTTGTTTTGGCATTTTAATGGATAGATTCTTTTTCCTTTGTGATAGATTTCTCCTCCTTCGATTAATTTTGAAAGTGATTTATAATCTCCATTGAGATATATTGTTCCACCTTCCATACCATATCCAATATTTTCCCCCGCATTTCCATTTACTATGATTTCTCCTCCTTTCATATCTCGTCCTACACGATCTCCTGCATTACCTTCCAGGGTGATTTTTCCTGATTTCATTTCTGCTCCAAGAAAGTTTCCTGCATTTCCTTTTATCACTAAATTACGAGAACTTAATTTACTTCCTAAATTAGATTGAGGTCTGGTCAATTCAGTTAAATCTAATGTAATATTTTTATTTTCAGGCAACTTATTGACTAAAATTGATAAAATCGTGGGAGTGCAAACATCAAAATGATCCGCTTTGTCATATTTTGGAAGTAAAGAAATAAATTTATAGATCTCTTCTTTGCTTGCTGCTAAAGATTGTATTCTTTTAAAGTCTCCAAAAATAGTTTCTAAGTAAGATTCATAAACACAAATTATCTTATCTAAATTAGCAGATTCTCTAGAAGCAGAACTATCTTTTGCTTTGATTTTCCTTAACTGCTCTTCTAAAGGTTCTTGTCTTGTCATTTTTTATTTAACTTGCCCCTAATATCTTGTCCAATTGCTCTTTTGGGTGTGTGTGAACTGTTAAAAATCTCATTAGAACGTTGTCATTCCCCTTATCTTCACAAATTTTGAAATTGTTTTTTGCATAAACTTCTTTTAATTCGTTATGTCTTTGTTCTTTTTGCCCAATCTTTTTTAAGAAGAACTCTAATTCTGAAGGGGAGCCTGAATGAAGTTTGTAAACAATTGATTCCTGGGCTTTTAAATCATCCAATTCCCTCTGAATAGCTAACCGAAACCTATTAAATGTTTGAAGGCAACAACTAAAATAAGAAACATGTAATTCCTCCATTATAGAATCATACCATTGCGTATATGAACTTTTCAAATATCCCAATCTGTTCTTCAGGTCATTTATTTTTCTGTCATCAATATCCTGCTTTTTTTCTTGTTTGAGTTTTTCAAGTTTAGAATCATAGCCAGACAATGTTTTTTGATATTCTCCCAATAGGTTCAAAGCTTTATCTAATTTTTCAGCTGTGGATTCATCACTATCTTTTGCTTTGATTTTCCTTAATTGTTCTTCTAAAGGTTCTTGTTTTGGCATTTTTTATTCTTCTTTTAAAACGCTTTCCAGAGTAGAAAGGATGCCCTCATCTTCAGGGTCTAATTTTAAAGCTATTCTAAATTCTTCTATTGCTCCTTTTTTATCTCCTTGGCCATATAAAGCAATTCCTAGATTGTAGTGTGAATCTGGATCTTTAGGTTGGAGTTGTGTTGCTGTTTTGAATTCTTTCAATGCTCCTTTTGTATCGCCCTGTTGAATTAAGCATCTTCCTAAATTAATATGTGCATCTGCATGGGTGATATCTAGTTGTGTTGCTCTTCTGTATTCTCTTATTGCGCCTTTTGTGTCTCCTTGTTCATCCAAAGTGTTTCCCAAATTATAATGTGCAACTGCATGTTTTGGGTCGAGTTCTACTGCTAATTGGTATTCTTTTATTGCTTCTTTTATATTTCCTTGTTTACCTAAAGCATTTCCCAGATTATTGTGTGCAGCTGCGAATGTGGGTTTTAATTGTATTGCTTTTCTGTATTCTCTTATTGCGCCTTTTATGTCTCCTTTTTCAGACAATGCAATTCCAAAATTGCTATGCGTCCATTGACTAGATGGATAGATTTCTATTGCTGTTTGGTATTCTTTTATTGCTCCATCTATATCTCCTTGTTTACGTAAATCATTGCCTTTAATAGCATGCTGCAGAGATTTTCCTTCCCTCAATAGTTCTAATGCTTCAGGGGCCACTTCAGCCCTGTTCAATGATTCTTCTGATGGTTCAGAAGTTTCACTAGTTATTACTTTAATTTTCCTTAACTGTTCTTCTAAAGATTCTTGTTTTGGCATTTTTATGGGTAAATCTGTTTTCCTTTGTGATAGATTTCTCCTCCTTTGATTTTCTTTGAGAGTGATTCATAATCTCCGTTTAGATGGATTATGCCTCCTGTCATATTTTGTCCAATGAGTTTACCTGCGTTTCCATTGACTATAATTACACCACCCACCATATTATTTCCTAAATCATTTTCATCTAATGCATCTCCTTCTATAGTTATTTTTCCTGCTTGCATAAGATATCCTACTAAATAAGCATTCCCCTTTATCACAATTTCCCCTCCTTCCATCAGACCTCCTACACCCATACCTGCATTACCTTTTATTAGTATTTCTCCATCTTTCATCATAGATCCTACATGAGATCTTGTATTGCCTTCTACTATGATTTTTCCTGAATCCATCAAACTTCCAAGATCATCTCCTACATTTCCTTTGATTATCAAAGTGCGAGAACTTAATTTATACCCCAAGTCATCTAATTTTGTTAAACCAGTTAAATTTAAAGTAATCTCTTCATTTTCTTCTAGATTGTTAATTAAACCTGATAAGAACCCCCCCATATACTTAAATCTCTTTGATTCTTTTTCATATTTTGGAAATAAAGAGGTAAATTTGTGGATGTCTTGTTTACTAGCTATTAAAGAGTAGGCTTTATCATAGAAATCATTATAATCAACTTCTTCATCTAGCAAAACAGATTCATAAACCTTTATTATTTTATCTAAATCAGCTGGTTCTTTTGAAGCAGAACTATCTAGAACTTTGATTTTCCTTAACTGTTCTTCTAAAGGTTCTTGTTTTGCCATTTTTATGGATAGATTCTATTTCCTTTGTGGTAGATTTCTCCTCCTTTGATTTTTTTTGAGAGTGATTCGTAATTGCCGTTTAGATGAATAACTCCTCCTGTCATGTCCTTTCCAACAGATTTCCCTGTGTTGCATCTTATATTGATTTCTCCATTTTTCATATAACTCCCCACATAATCTCCTGCACGTCCTTTTATTATGACTTTTCCCGAAAACATACCATTTCCTACATAATTATTAGCATGGCCCTTAACTATTATTTTTCCAGCGCGCATTGATAATCCTACAAAAGATTCGGCATTGCCTTCTACTATAATTAGTCCTGATTTCATATATTTCCCTAACATATCTCTGACATCTCCCTTAACCAATAAAGTACGAGAACTTAATTTATGTCCTAAGCAATTTAATTTTGTTAAACCAGTTAAATCCAATACAACATCGTCGCTTTCTTCTAAATTATTAATTAAACCAGATAAAAATTCTCCTGTTAGTAAGAAAAATCTAGGACTCTTCTCATATTCTGGTAAAAAAGAAACAAATTCGTAGATATCTTCCTTGCTAACTTTTAGAAAATTAGCCTTATCGTAGGAATGTCCGCTAGGATATGATTTTTTATCCGCTAAAACAGATTCATAAACACTGATTATTTTATCTAAATCTGCTGGTTCTTTTGAAGCAGAACTATCTAAAGGTTTGATTTTCCTCAATTGTTCTTCTAAAGGTTCTTGTTTTGCCATTTTTTAATTATTTTTGTTGTAAAGCTTGTTCTAAGAGTTCTAGAGTATATTCATCTTCTGGATTTAATTTTAAAGCTATTCTATGTTCCTTTATTGCTCCTTCTCTGTCTCCTTTATTACGTAATGCATTTCCCAGATTGTTGTGTGCCTGTGCATACTCTGGATTGAGTTCGATTGCTTTTCTATATGATATTATGGCCCCTTCTGTATCTCCTTTTTTATATAATACAATCCCAAGATTATTGTGTGCAGATTCCTCTTTTGGATTGAGTTCGATTGCTTTTCTAAATTCTTTTACAGCACTATTGAAATCTCCTTGTTTATAGAAAACACAACCTATATTAGTATATGCAGATGAGTTATTTGGATTTATTTCTATTGCTTTTCTATAAGATTCTATGGCTCCTTCTAAATCTCCTTTATCACGTAATGCATTCCCTAGATTATTGTATGCACCTACATATTTTGGATTGAGTTCTATTGCTTTTCTATAAGATTCTATGGCTCCTTCTAAATCTCCTTTATCATGTAATGCATTTCCTAGATTGTTGTGTGCCTTTGCATACTTTGGATTGAGTTCTATTGCTTTTCTATGATATGTTATAGCCCCTTCTAAATCTCCTTTTTTACTTAAATTATTTCCTAGACTAAAAAAGAGGGCAGAGGCTACTTCGTCTGTAGCATTTGGGAATTTATTGATTTTACTATCTTTTACTTTGATTTTCCTCAATTGTTCTTCTAAAGATTCGTCTTTTGTCATCTTGATGATACACCTCTGTAAATCTCTGCATGTGCTTTCAGACTTCTTTTGTTTCCTTGGCTGCTTTTTGTTGTGATTACCCTCATATAATCTGCACCATGACTTAATGCATAATCAAATGCTCTTTGATAAGCTTCTTGCTGTGATTTAAGGTTAAATTCTTTTAGAACATCTGCTAGCTCTTCAGAATCTATATTTTTTCCTGAATCTACAGTGCCTATTTCTCCTAAATTAATTGTATCAACACGCTTGTATCCTTTGGCATCTTTTTTTGAAAAAGCAATACCTATTCCATCTAATCTAGTGGGGATTATCAGCTTGTCATTCATGATCTTGAAGTACTTGTCTCCTCTAATTTTATCATCAATAGAGTAAGTAGCTTGTATCTCTTCTGGAGCAGAAATTTCAGTTTTTCTTTTTGAGGAATCAATTCCAAAGATATAATCTAAAGCTTTCCATTGATAATGTAGAAAGCCCCATGTTATTGCTAGAGAAAGAGCAACTGTTGCTAAAGCTTTTACTGTGAGTGGGATTTCTTCATCACTCGGTTTTTCTTCAGATTTGTATGTGGTTGAAGGTAATTCTTTAGTTTGTTTTCTTTCCTTTAGTTTAACAAGATCTTCTGATGCAACTTTTATAATAGCTGATATATTTGAATCTTCAGTTGGTTTTTGAGGTTTTTTATAATCTATTGTTGGTTTTGGAAGTTCTGGTTTAGGAGTTTCCTTTAGTTTAGTCTGAATATCTGAAGGTTTTTTATAATCTGTTTTTGGTTTTGGAGTTTCTGGTTCAGGAGCTGCTTTTTTCTCACTTTCTTTTCTTTTTAATGCCTTGAATACTGCAAATTCCTTGGGAATCTCTTTTTTCATCCATGCTTCTTCTTGTTCAGGCTTTTCTGTTTTAATTTTACCCAATGTTTTTTCCAGAGATTCTTGAGAAGCAGGGCTATCAATTATTTTGATTTTCCTCAATTGTTCTTCTAAAGGTTCTTGTTTTGGCATTTTT
>JAAOYC010000021.1 GCA_018221125.1 Candidatus Woesearchaeota archaeon | reverse complement strand
GCAAAAGCGAGTCTCCCCACCAAAAAATTTCTATTTTCTTTTAGAAAAAGAAGCAAAAGCGACAACTCCTCATTATTTAATGGGATGGCTAACGATTCCCACTTGATAAAAGGGCGATTTTAATTATTGATAACGGCGAATTCTCAACTCCTCCGATTTTTGTTCCAAAAATCTCGGTTTTTTCTTTCAGAAAAAAGAAACTAACAGGGCTTAAAGGGTTCCGCCTTGCGGTGCTGTGGCTCCTCGGCTCCACCCAAATTTGATTTTTTCGAGGTCACTTAATTTTTTGTGGTTTGCCTCAAAAAATCTGCGTTCCAGCTTTGAAAAAATCAAACTTCCCTTAAGCCCGATGTTAGGTTTAATATTACTCTGGCTTGGGCAAATAAGACATAATCTCTTTTACAATCTCAGCAGGTGTTTTCTTACTTGTATTAATTAAAACTCCATAATCAAAGGCAGAAACTAGCCTAAATACATCTTTTATTCTTTCTTTACCAATACCTTTTCTTTTTGTATCACGGTTCACACATTCTTTTAAATGAGCCTTTAAAGTGAATGCAAAAAACTTATTTGGAATTTTTTCAAGGAGATCTTTAATTTGAGATTGATGGTAAAAATTTCCTTCTAATACAATTATTTTTCCTTTTTGTAATTGTTTTTTAACATGTTGAGAAATGATTTGATTTACTTTGAAAAAATTCTTTTCAGAAACCCATTTTTCACCAACAATATAATCCAACCCACTCTCATGAAGCACCTTATCAATATGTATACATTCACCACTAAGATTTGTGGCTAGTTTCTTACCAACCAGTGTCTTTCCAACACCTGCTGGTCCTCTTATGATTATGAAATAACTCATAATAAATTAGAAATTCTTTCTATTTATTAAGTTTGCCCAAGCCCTTCGCAATACTCAAAATCCTTCGGATTTTGCTTTGCAAGAGTGAAATTTGAGAAGGTCAACTCACTTTCGTTCGTTGTCCATCAAATTTCCTCGCAAGGAAACCTAACATAATTAGACTCAATTTCAGAACTAAACCTTATCAAAAGCAACTTCAAACTCATAATCTCTTATCTTTACTTTATCAACAAATTCATGTTTTCTTGCAGCCTTCATCTCAGAAATATTTATCTTGTCAGCACCGCATTTTAGGATTATCTGCTTTTCCCAGGTTTTCATCTTCTCAAGCAGGTCTTCATCGACTTTAACAAACAAGACAATCTTGTCCTGCTTAGATAATCCAGCCTTTTTACGCAAAGCCTGAACTCTTCTCATCACTTCTCTTGCATAACCTTCTGCTTCTAATTCATCATCAGTCTCCCTGTTGATGTAGACCAATCCTCTTTTTATTTCAGATTCAGTGTAAGGATTAGGAACATCCCGTGTAATGATCAAATGTTGTTTTGTAACAGCTATTTTCTCTCCTCCAACCTCAAATTCATATTTTCCATTCTTTTCAATATGCTTTAAGACAGTCTCAGGACTTTGTGTTGAAATATGAGCAATGACTTCAGCAGATTTTGCCTGGAAATCCGGCCCTATCTTGCCGTAATCAGCTTTGACTGTTTCTTTTATACCTGCAAGACTGTCCTGCACTTTGACTTCCTTGACATTTGTCTGCATCTTAATAATCTCTCCAAGCTTTCCAACAGCCTTGACAACATCTTCTTTTGAAGAAACAACAATAGCTTCTTTCAAAGGCCATCTTAGTCCCTGCTGTATCTTTTCCCTTGCAAACAATATCCCCTGTATGACATCCCCTACAATCTTCATATTTCCTTCCAATTCATTGTCAATCATCTTAGAATCAGCCTTTGGCCAGTCAAATAGATGGATACTTTCCTCTTTCAGCCCAAACTCTTCTTTCAAATCAAGATAAATCCTCTCTGAGATAAAAGGAGCAACAGGTGCAAATAATTTCAGGCATTCTATCATCACTTTATACAAAGTATAGGCAACAACCTCTTTCTTCTCTTTGCTTCCAACAGAAGATTTTTCTCTTATCAATTGGACATAAGTCCTTGATAATTCCAAAAACAATTCCTCAATAGCCAGTGGAACCTCATTTAACTTGTAATCCTTGAACAGCTTTGTAACATTCTCAATTGTATTGTTTAATTTAGACAGGATAAACTTCTCTTCAACAGAAAGCATATTCCTTATCAGTGCTTCATCCATCTTAGCAGGATTTCCTGTCTCCTTTGAGATATCAACAAGCAGTTTATGCAGGTTCCATAACACCATCAGATGCCCATGCTTTAATTTCATGTCATCAAAATTATAATTTAGATCAAGACCAGGATTTGCCCCTCCAATTGTATAATATCTTAAAGTATCTGCCCCATATTTTCCAACAACTTCTTCAGGCAGGATATAATTTCCAAGAGATTTTGACATCTTTCTTCCCTGTGCATCATTCACAAATCCGTGCATATAGACTGCTTTATACGAAGGCTTGTCCATGCTGACCATAGAGCATACAAACAACAGGTTAAACCATCCTCTTATCTGGTCTTTTCCCTCCAAAATAAAATCAGCAGGCCATAATCTTTCAAAATCCTCTGGTTTGGTTGGATAATTCAGGCAAGTCCATGAATTTGTTCCGGCATCAACCCAGACATCCAGGATATCTGGAATACGCTTCATCACTCCTCCGCATTCACATTTAATCTCAACTTCATCAATCCATGGAATATGCAGATCCTTTGGCTTTCCTCCACTCAGCTTCTCTAATTCCTTGACCGAACCGACAACAATATATTCTCCGCATCCGCATCTCCATATCGGAGCAGGGCATCCCCAATACCTCTGTCTTGTAATTCCATTGTCCCTTAGATTATCAAGCCACGCATCAAACTGCCTGTTCCCAGCCCAGTCAGGCTGCCAGAATACTTCCTTGTTCAGTTTCCTCATCTTTTCTTTCAAATCCTCAATCTTGAAAAACCACTGCTTTGTTGTCCTAAAAATAACAGGAGATTTGCATCTCCAGCAATGTGCATATTCATGCTCAACAGGAGTTGAAGCAATCAGGCTTCCTTTTTCTTCAAAAAAATCAATAAACTTCTTGTCATCCTTTTTTGCAGTCATTCCAGCAAACCTTCCCATCTCCTTGGGAAAGACCCCTATCTCATCAAGATTGTTGAATGGCGGAATTCCATTTTCTCTTCCAATTTCATAATCCTCTGGACCGCAGCCAGGAGCCATATGGACCAAGCCGCTTCCTGAAGTAGTATCAACATACTCTTTGCTCAATACAACAGTATGCACATTAGGATGCTCTTTTTTCAATCCATCATAGATATCTTTTAATTCATCATGCAATGGGTGTATATATTCCAGTCCTTTCAGCTTCTCTCCTTTGAACTGCTCAATAACCTCATATTTTTTGTCAGCAACACCCTGTATAAATACTCCTGCCAGCTTTCCAGCAACAATCCAGATTTCATCCCCTACTTTTGCCCTGATATAATCCTCTTCTGGATTTGCCATAACACCAAGGTTATAAGGGATTGTCCATGGTGTTGTTGTCCATATAATCAAATACTCATTTTTATCTTTAACTTTAAACTTCAAAAAAATAGAATCATCAGATATTGTCTTGTACTCCAGCTCATGCTTTGCTAATGCAGTTCCGCAGTCAGCACACCAGTGCATGACTTTCTCTCCTTCATACAATCTTTTGTTTTCATGCGCTTTCTTGATTAGCCACCATTCCCCATCTATAAAAGTCGGATCAATTGACTGGTAGGCATTTTCAAAATCCATCCACACTCCTAATCTTTGGAAATCTTTATTCATAATTTCCATATTTGAAACAGAAAGTTTAATACATTCTTTTATGAATTTATCAACACCATATTTAGGAATATCATCTTTATGGTTTATTTTTAGCTTCTTCATAACAGCATGAGCAGTTGGAAGGCCATGCATATCATAGCCAGCCCTGTCCCACACATTAAAGCCGCTCATCCTTTTGAATCTCAAAACAGCATCTTTCAGGGATTTGTTCCATGCAGTCCCAATATGCACCTTGCCAGAAGTATATGGAGGCCCATCTAAGAAATAGAAGTCATCTCCTTTTGCTGTCTTCTTCTTCAGCTTTTCATATATCTTGCTTTCATCCCAGAACTTAAGCATTTCAGGCTCTATCTTCTGAGAATCATAATTTCCAATTGGCATAATAGAAAAAGATTAAGTTCACACTTTATAAAGATTTCTTATCAGAAGCTGCTTAGAAACTTTTATATACTAATAAGGTCAATTCAGTATAAAAAGGAGGTGAATAAAATGGCAAAAAAAACAGCAAAAAAGAAAGAACCTACATGGGATGACTTTGGAAAATTCATTGAAAAGAAATTTAAGGCATCTAAAGAAAAGGAAAATGGCTTTAGATGCAAGATACCTTCTAGTTGTAGTGGAAGTGGAGGATGCTTTTATTTCCTGGGATTTATAGGAGCTGTGATTTATTATATCTCAACAGCTACTGGTTTTTGGATGGGAGTTTTAGGAGTATTAAAGGCGCTTGTTTGGCCTGCTTTCATAATCTTTGAATTGTTGAAATTCTTAGGTGCATAATAAAATGGCTAAAAAGAAGAATGGAAAAGATTTGTTTTTAGTATTTGGACTTATTCAAACAGCTAGTTTAGGGTTTATTATATACTTTATCTTAAATTCATTGAATACAATTGGTTTAGATACTCAGATTGTCTTAAGTTGTATATTCCCTGTGTTTTTATTGATTACAGAATATATGATCTATCTGAAAAAATAAATTTTTATTTATCTTTTCTTAAAAACAGAAAACACTTGCAATGCCCGTCTTCCTTGATTTCTTGCTCATGATAGACACAAGGGCAGGTTATCCTTTTATTCTCTTCATCATCATCAGTAAATCTTCTGCAAGGGCAGACTCTGAATCCGTGTTTCTCTTCATTATGTAACAATCCAGTCAGAATTCCATCTAATAATCTTTCATCAGGCTGCAGCCTAAACCCTTTTGAATCAGCATAATCTTCAGAAAATTTTTTGAGTTCTTCCTTATTCATTCTAAAGCCTTGTCAATATGCTTTCTGATTGTGTCTTCTGGAACAACTCCTGTAAACTCGCTAATAACTTTCCCATCTTTAAACATTTTAACTGCAGGAATAGCATTTATCGCATATTCATCAGCTGATTTGGGATTCTCATCAATATTCACTTTAGCCAGCACAACATCATCATAAGAATCTACAGCTTTTTCCAATGCAGGAGCCAGCATATTGCATGGAACACACCAGCTCGCCCAGAAATCAACTACAACAAGTTTTTCTTTGCTTGCTTCAATCACTTTTTCCTTGAAATTTGCATCTGTAACTTCCATAAAATAGAGAAAAAAGCACAATGTTTTTAAATTATTCGATTTTAACCAGATTATAACATGGGGGTATAAACATGGAAGACGAAAACAAAACTAATTTTAAAGAAGACTCTGAACCAGAAAAAGAGCCTATAAAGGTCAAGGAATACTCTGAAGAGCCTGGTGACAAGATAAAAGTTGCTGAAAGCAACTCGGGAGAAGGAAGTTCTCCGATATCTGACTTTTCATCTGAAGAGGAACCAATAAAGGTTGAAAAAGAATCATTTGAAGAAAAAAAGCCAGAAACTATTAAGATTGATGAACCTGGTGCCCAGACAAAGGCTGCTAAAAGCAGCTCAGGAGAAGAAAGTTCTCCGATATCTGACTTTTCATCTGAAGAGGAACCTATGAAAGTTGAAGACAAGCCAAAAAAGAAAATAAAGAAAACAACATTATGGCAGGGAATTTCAGTTGTACTAGCTATCCTATTGATAGTATCTATTTATACAGGTGGATTCAAAGGAATGGGTTCAACAGGAGCAACAGTTCTAAATTCAGAAGGATTAACAGCAGTCATAATCAATGATGAAAGATGTGATACTTGTGATACAACAAATCTTAAAACTCAATTAACACAGACTTTCCAGGATATAGAGATTGTTGAATATGATTACAGTTCAGATGAAGGAAAATCATTCTATAAAGATGCAAAGCTTACAGCACTGCCTGCAATCTTATTCACAGATGCTTTGAAAGCAGCTGAAGGCTATGACCAGGTTGAAAGGTATGTTGAAGAATCAGGAGACTATCTGACATTAAAGATCGGCTCTTCTTTTGATCCAGAAGCTGAAATCTGCGACAATGAGATTGATGACACTGGAAATGGCAAAATAGACTGCGAAGATGAGACATGCGAAGGTGAATGGAAATGTATGGAAAAACTGGAAAAACCAGTAGTTGAAGCTTTTGTAATGAGCCATTGTCCATTCGGAACACAGATTGAAAAAGGACTATTACCAGTTGTTGAATTGCTGGGAGACAAGATTGACTTTGAACTAAAGTTCTGTGATTATGCAATGCATGGTGAAATAGAAGTTTATGAACAGTTAAGCCAATACTGCATCCAATCAGAGCAAAACGACAAGTTTATTGATTATCTGACATGCTTCTTAGAAGCAGGGGAATCAGATACTTGCGTTGAAACTGCAGGAATTAACAAGCTTCAATTAGAGACTTGCAAAGGAGTGACAGATGCCAAGTTCAAGATAACTGAAAACCTTGAAGACAAGGACAAATGGAGAGGAAACTTCCCTATATTTACAATCTATCAGAAAGAAGTTGATAAATATGGTATAAGAGGTTCTCCAGGACTGGTTATCAATGGAGTTACAGCATCAACAGCAAGAGACCCTGCAAGCCTGCTAAATGCAATCTGCACTGGATTCAAGGAAAAGCCTTCAGAATGTGATGAAGAATTATCAACAGCAAACCCTTCTTCAGGATTTGGCTTTGAAGAACAAGCTGCAGCAAGTTCAGGAAGCTGCGGTTAAATAACAACTTTTTTATATCTTTTTCTTTTCTTTTTCTTTTATGTTCGTACATAATATAAATCCCACATTATTGAATATAGGCCCATTTGAAATAAGATATTATGGCTTGGTCTATGTTATTGGTTTTCTGCTGATATGGTATGTCCTGAACAAGAAAAAACAAGAATTAAAACTGACAAAAAAAGATGTTGAATCCTTTATCCTGTATATAATCCTTGG
>JAAOYC010000020.1 GCA_018221125.1 Candidatus Woesearchaeota archaeon | reverse complement strand
GACCCATATAAAGCATTCCTGGAGACATTAAAACAGGATTTCGGTTCAGATAACAGCCTCTCAGAAGAAGAGCTTGAAAGAATCATAAAAAGAGAGCAGATCAGTGCAATGATTAACAACAGCCTGGACAGACCAGATGTTGATGAAAAAGAAAAATACACTTATTGGAAAGAACTCAACAAGATGTGGAACATGATCAGAATAGACATGCAGTTAGTTGCAAACAATTCAGGCAGAGGAGTGTTTTATTTCTAAAATTCACAAAGCTTTTTAAATTATGTAATACTGACGTTAGTATGGCAGAAGAAGAAAAGATAAATCTTGAATTAATTAAACCGACATATCCTCTTGAGCAAGTAGTTTTTGTTCCTGTAAAAAATAAAGTAGTAGAAACAAAAATCATTAGATATGAAGTACAGGTTATAAAAGAAAATGACAGTCTTCTTGGAATACTCTCAAATTATTATTTAGACCAGATGGTTAGAATAAGAAGAGGAACAGAACAAGATTTAGTTTATCTTGTTAAAGAATGTGATTTCTATGTTGACAGGGAAAAAGCAGAAGCTGCTTCAAAATTCCTAGAAGTAAAAGCAGATGAAGAAACATGGAAACTAGCAATTGGAGACAGAAAAGTAGAAGATGAAGATTCTCCTTATGATTTAGACAATTGCGGATTACCAAGGTGCTGCGCAAATATTTCTGAAGCTAGAAATATATTGTTATATTGCCAAGAAGAAGGTGGATTGATTGCCCATGACCGCGATAATTTATTATCATTATTATTAGATAGACATGACTTAGAATTTGAAAAACAAGAACCAATTGGAAAGATATATACACAACTAGGAATAAAATAATTAGTTCAAAACCATAACATTTAAATACCCCTTCCTTATTCATATGCTTAATACCCAACCCTTAATTCTATAAGAGGTAATAATTCTGGGTGATAATTAAAATGGAAAAACAACTTAAAACTGGCACAACAACTGTAGGATTAGTCTGCAAAGACGGATTAGTATTAGCTGCTGACAGAAGAGCTACTGCGGGTTATTTTCTGGCAGACAAGAAAGTAGAAAAGGTATTAAAGATAACAGAGGATATTGCTGTTACAATTGCTGGAACTGTTTCAGATATACAGCTTGTAGTAAAGCTTATCAGAGCAGAGCTAAAGCTAAAAGAACTGAAAACAGGCAAGATAAACACAGTCAAAGAAGCAACTAATCTATTATCGGGAATTGTCTACAACAACATAAGAAAATTCAGCTTAATACCTGGAATTTCTCACTTTATTGTTGGCGGACGAGACAACATAGGATTCCATATGTATGACTTATGCCCTGATGGAAGCATTACAGAAATAACCGACTTTGTATCATCTGGCTCAGGTTCTCCAATGGTATATGGTTTACTAGAAGCACAATACAAGGAAGGGATGGCTGTAAAAGATGCAATTAACTTGGCAGTAAAAGGAATAAATTCTGCACTGCAGAGAGATGTTGCTTCAGGAAATGGTGTTATAGTATACACAATAACTGACAAAGGAGTCAAGAAAGTATTGGAAAAAGTATTAGACACTAAACTAGAAGTTTAATTTTCTTATATTAAACAAAAATGGCAGATATCTTAAAAGAAATCTTAAAGGAACTTCCAGAAGGAAAAATATCAGATTCTGGTTTTGAAGGAGCAAATATTGTTCTTTACACAAAAGACAAGGACTTCTTCCTAGATAACAAAGGAATGATCAAGGAAATTGTCGATAAATTCAAGAAACGTGTAGAATTAAGGCCAGACCCTTCTTCTGTAATGGGGCAGGAAGAAGCAGAAGATGAAATCATAAAAATAATTCCAAAAGAAGCAGCAATTGCAAACATCAACTTTGACCCTCAGCGTTCAAGAGTTATCATAGAAGCAGAAAAACCAGGCCTTGCAATTGGAAAGCGGGGAGAAGTATTAAGAGAGATAAGAAAAAACACATTATGGGTCCCATTAATCAAACGTACGCCTGCAATAAAATCAAAGATAATTGAAGGAATCAGGGCTGTCCTCTACAAAGAATCTGATTACAGGAGAAAATTCCTGAACAGAGTAGGCCACAGGATATATGACGGCTGGATAAGGGAAAAACAGCAGGAATGGATAAGGATGAGCTTTCTTGGAGGAGCAAGAGAAGTCGGAAGATCATGCCTCTTTTTGCAAACACCAGAATCAAGAGTCCTTTTAGACTGCGGAGTTAATGTAGCTTCATGGGATAATGCATACCCTTTCCTTGAAATACCTGAATTTAACATAAAACAGCTTGATGCTATCATAATAACACACTCTCACCTTGACCATATTGGATTTGTTCCATACTTGTTCAAGTTTGGATACAAAGGACCAGTCTACATGACAGCTCCGACAAGAGACGTTGGTTCTCTGTTACTGTTAGATTATATCAAGATCATGAAATCAGAAGGAAAAGATGCTATTTTTGAGACAGAGCATGTCAAAGAGATGGTCAAGCACACTATTTGCCTGGATTATGGAGAAGTATCTGATATAACACCCGATGTAAGGATTACATTATACAACTCAGGGCATATCCTAGGCTCTTCTGAAATCCATCTCCATGTTGGAAATGGTCTGCATAATATTGTCTATACAGGAGACATGAAATTCGGAAGGACTAATCTGTTAGAAGCAGCAAATACCCAGTTCCCAAGAGTTGAAACACTGATAATGGAAGCAACTTATGGTGGAAAAGAGAATGTTTTGCCTCCTCAAAAAGAAGCAGATGATCATCTTAAATCAATCATAGCTGAAACAGTAAAAAGAGGAGGAAAGATATTAATGCCTACTCTTGGATCAGGAAGAGGCCAGGAAGTTATGATAATGCTTGAGAGCATGATAAGAAATAAAGAGATGAAAAAAGTGCCTGTCTATATTGATGGATGTGTATGGGATATCACAGCAATCCATACAGCTTATCCTGAATTCCTGAACTCAACAGTAAGAAGACAGATATTCCACAAAGACCAGAATCCTTTCTTGTCAGAGATATTCCAGAGAGTCGGCTCTCAAAAAGAAAGGATGGAGCTTATTGAAGAAAAAGGCCCTTGCGTTATATTGGCAACATCTGGTATGCTTGTAGGCGGACCATCTGTAGAATACTTAAAGCATCTTGCAGATAATCCAAAAAACACATTGATATTCACATGTTATCAGGGAGAAGGCTCATTAGGGCAGAGAATCCAGAGAGGAGAAAGAGAAATCATATTCAAGCATGGAACAAAGCAGGAAGTTGTTCCAATCAAGATGGAAATACATAAATTAGAAATCACAGCTCACTCTGACAGAAAACAACTGACTAGCTTTGTCTATAAATGCAGTCCAAAGCCAAAAAAGATCATAGTTAACCACGGCGAAAACTCAAGATGTTTAGATTTGGCTAGTTCTCTGCACAAGATGAACAGAGTAGAGACAAATGCTCCCAGAGACTTGGAAGCAATCAGGATTAAATAACCCCATAAGCTTTTTATAATTCTAAATATAACTCTTTTTTAGAGGGGTGAATTGGAGGGTTGATAAAATGACTGGACTAGTTGAAGTTGTTGAGGAAAGTGTTGGGAAAAATGCTTATGCAGTAGGAAGATTTCTTCAGGATATGGTTGATAGAGGGGATTTGAGAGCATATTCTATTGAAACAAATAAAGAAGTAGTTTTGAAAGATGATGATAAAGAAAGGGTTGTAAAGACGTTAAAAGGAACAACATTTACACCAATAGATAATTTAAAATATAATGGAGCTATCCTAATAGAAGACCCAAAAACAGAAGACAAATATACAATAAATGTTGGTTTTTTCGGTTCTGAAGATTATTGTTCAGGTCTTTTAATGAGAAAATATTCAAAGGAATGTGATTTACAAAAGTTTAAATTTTCTCATCATAGCTATGGAGTATTCATGCAAATACCAGATGAAGAAGTTGCAAGATTAACTTTGAAAGTAAATATGCCTGGAAGTTATAAAACTCAACAGGATTTCCTTAATGATATGGAAGGAACATTGGTTGTTGAAGGAGAGCAAGAGGGATTATTTGAAAAGATTTGTGAGTTTGTGAGAAAAGAATAAGTGATTTTACCCCCACAATTTTTTATTGCAAGAAGTACTACAAAAGCTCTCTTTGTGTTATTTGTTTCAAATTCTTTATTACAAAATAAACAGTTTTTTTTTGACTTTCACATTAACCATAGTAAACCAATTTTATTGTTAAAATCACTAAAATTATGGTTAAAATTATCATAACGCAGGAACTAAAATTAGTAGATTTCCTTAATTTTATTACCTCTTTATTTAGAGAGTGTAGAGTTCTCCTTAATTTGATGGTCATTGCCATCTGATAATTTTCTGTCCACTTCTCATTTTCACCCAATGAAAGAGCCATTATTTCTCTATCAGAAAGATTAAGTAATTCCCCTACATTCTTCAATAATTTTGGATTTGCTTTTTTTAGAACCATATTTATCTAATATGGACTAGTTATATTTGAATTTTCCTGTTCTTAACGACCCCCTAACTATAAACTAAATTATAAAACTAAAAGGAAATTGCCCTTAATGTACCCCCAAAACTGACTTCTCGCTATGCTCGACCAGAGGATAAACCTCTGGCGACATAACATCATTAGTTTCAATTGAGAAAAAGACCTATTTGGTAAAGAGGCGGAACAAAGCAATCATGCTTTATCATAAACTAAAACAAATTTGTCGTAAACTTGAGAATCATTAATTGTAAATCTTGATGTTAATCTTAAATCACTAGGCCCAAGAAATCTGCTAGCTAAATTTACTGCTAATCCTCTTAAGAATTGGGGAAGTTGTATTGGTCCTTCTGTGGTCATAGTAAAATTTCCATGTTCATCCAATATTCTTCCAACTTCTCTAAAAGCGCCTTTTTCTCCAGTCATATAGCCACTAATGTAGAAGGCAGTGACCATGTCAATGGATTGATTTGGAATATCTCCTAGATTTTTTGAATCTCTTGCAGAAAAATATAATTTTCCAGAAGAACTAGTTGCTAAAGATAAATCTTCTGTTTGTTCAAAATCAATCCCTAATCTTTTCCAATAATCCATTCCTTCTTCTAATTTATCTCTATTTAATTCCACTCCCATAACATTATATCCAAGAGCACTCAATAGGACTGCACCGTAACCATATCCTGTTCCAATATCTAAAATAGTTGAATGTTCTGGGAGTTTTACTCTCTCTAATATATTTGATATCGATACTACTCTAGATTCAGGATTGATTTGCTGAAGGTCACCACTAAATCTAGTAAATTCTACAGGATTTTCTTGGACTAACCTCAATATTCTCTCAAGTTTACTATTCATTATTTAAGGGTATTATAACCTAACTTTTAAAGCTTTGTTCCACCTTGCTTCTTATCCTTAATTGCACTCCGTGCTTTATTAAAAGGTCTTTTTCCCAACTTCTCACTGTGTTCGACCTCGCAGCCAGATTTTTTCAGCCCAACTCCGCTTTCGCTTCGTTGCGGAAAAAGTCGGGAGAGGGAAACTAACACAGTTGTGCTCAATTTGCCCCCTCGCTTTCGATACTTTTATAAAATTCAGAAATAACTTTAACTTATGCCCCATATCAAAATTATTTCAGTGGATTTCCAGAAAGAATTTAGCGCAAAAGGAGGTTTACACTACAGACCACATCCGAATGTTGATTTTATAAAAAATATTCTTGTACCTTTTTTAAGAAAAAATAATATTAAAATCGCTGAAATTGTTTCAGATTACCGACAACCTCGTCCTGGTGATCTTGATGATTCCACTCGTCCAGGAGAAGAGGGCTATATTTCTGAAATTCCTAATGATATAAAATTGAAAAATGTTTGGATAAAATGTATGAATTCTCCAATTTGGACAAGAAAAAATATAGGTAATCCAAACAAAAAACCAGGAATTCCATACCAAGAACCTAAGGCTTTTACAAAATGGTTAAATTCCACAATTGGTAAACCTGAAGAAGTAGATGAGGTTGTCTTGATTGGTTTAACCATTGATTGTTGTGTGTTTTGTACAGCACAAGAATTAAAGTGGCGCGGTTATAATGTTAAAATATTAAAAGAAGCTGTTGATGTATATTCTGGAAATCCACAAGAGACAAAAATGATTTTAAATAATCCGCCATTACTAAATTGGGCAAAAGTTATTTCTTGGAATAAATTAAAGAAAACGCTCAGGGGCAAACTCTGAAATTTCTCTTCGGGACGTTGCACTAAATTTCAGTCCTATGGAGAATATAACAAGTTTTATCAGGTTACGAAACTTTACAGGTTTCTCCACCCAAATGAAATTTTGTGGGTTGCCTCAAAATTTCACTTCTGATAAAACTGATGTTATGCTCAATCACTCAAAACCAAAATAAAAGAAAGACAAAAACCGAATTACTGTTCATCCTTATGATATAAACCTAAAAATATAATTTTATTTTCAGCCTTAATATAAGCATAAGATAATCTAAAAGGGGCAATATAAAGTTCCCTTGTCCCTTTTCTTGCATGCATCATAGGTTTCCCTACTTCAGGATTATTAATTATCTTTGCAATTTGCTTCTTCACTTGAGTTTTTAATGCCTGGTTCTTTATCTTCTTAAAACCCTTTTCAAAATGTGGTCCAAATGCAGTAACTACCATTTTTCAATTTCTTTTAAGAACTTATCAGAATCCATACTCTTAAATTCTCCTCTATCAAAACTTTTCCATGCTTCCTCAGTTTTCTTAGCAAATTCCATATCTTCTTTTAGCTCTTTATCCAACTTACTTGCTTTCTTCATAATTATTTGATCTTCATTCTGAATTATCAATAATTTATCTCCTTCATGAAGGTTTTTTCTCATTTCAGCAGGTATTACCACTTGGCCTTTAGAGCTTATTTTTGTTATGCTTATATCCATTTATATCACCTATGTAAGATGTATCTTACCTACTATATAAACGTTACGTTTTTTTTATAAAAAAAACGAACATTTATACCAAACGGCTTTGCCGTTTAAGTATAAACGTTTCGGTTTTTGTTCTAATTGTATTAATTTTTGGTTTTGAGTAACTCTTCTTCACGATTTCGACTTCGCTCATCGTTCAGAAGCTTTTCCACTCTGAAATTTTTAGCCCTCAATCACGTCTGCAATTGTGGGAAAATTTTCGAGGGAAAAGGAGCACAACTATGTTAGGTTTAATTTTGGGTTTTTAAAAGGAAAGCCCAATCACATATTTTCTCTAGAAAGAGGATCTAATAATTCTGCATCCAATCTTTGAATCAACACGTCATATTCAGGATTATTCATCTCTTCATATATTGCATCTGCAACTTTTTGTCCTTCTTTTGATATTCCAGTGTATGCTGTTCCTCCAACTCCTGCTAAAACACATTCTGTAATACCATCCCTACTTCCGGTAGCCATGCCAGCAGGACCAGTAGTATGGTTCTTAACAAAAAGGCATAAACTAGAATTATCTCTCATAGATATGCAACTTCTACTCATTCCATCTAAATCTTTATAGTCATCTCTACTAGCTTGATACTCTGATTTCAATTCGTCTCTTTTAAATACTCTCCACGTTGATTCATCCATATTGAATAAACAATTAATCATTGTTTAAAAACCTGATGGAAAAGGGCTTTCCTAAAACCCAAAACTCAAAATCCTTCGGATTTTGCCTTGCAGGAGTAAAATTTGAGAAGGTCAAAAGCTTCCGCTTTTGACCATCAAATTTCCTCGCAAGGAAACCTAACAATGTTCTATTCAATCGTCGGGAGAATTAATTAAAGGGGCTGGCAAGAATAATTCTATTGAAGAGCTTCATCAAGTTCTCTATAATACTTTATTAAAGGATTATCCTCATGGACAAATTCCAACATTCCCTCAAGACCATGTACATTTTCGTGTTTATCTATATAAAGAACAGCATGAGGCGAAACATCTTCCATACCCTGTTTAGCTCTTTCATATTCTTTTTTATCATTTATCATTATAACCCTACCATATTCATTAGCTGCTAAGGCAGTCCCATAAGTTGCTAATGTGATAAAGCATATTTGTCTTTGTTTTTCTTTATCTAAGATAGTTCTGACTAAATCTATAATTTCCTCAAATCTATCTTCACCTGCCAAATCTTCAATAGATAACTCAATACCTTTAATGTAATCATCACTTTGCGTCATAATCCTATAGAATTAATAGTTATTTATAAATATCATCCCTTGCCAGCCCTACTCTCTTTATTTTACACTCCCGACGACTCCAAATCTCTTCGAGATTTTGCCATCCAGCTCTGAGCTTTCCATCTCTCACTCCGCTTTCGCTACGTGGAGGAAAAGCTAGAGGTCGGGGAATAGAACATCATTCTATTCAGTTAAGGATTTGTCTTTTAACTAGAAAGAGGGCGAGAAGAAAGATATGGTATTCCGATCATCTCACTTATAATTCAATTATACTTTTGAACAACTTTTAAAGCTGGTTTTGGATTTCCTTCCACGTCATATAGTCCTTGTCTTGAAAATAAATCGAAATAATTTTCAGTTCCTTTGGGAATATTGTTATCGGGCAAGTCATGAACATATGAAATTATTACATATTCAGGATTAATCTTTTTATATAATTCTGGAAGTCTTTCATAATATTTTTTTTGTTCTTCTTCTGAAGAACCTTTTCCAATACTACTCCATCCGCTTTCTCCAATTGAAATTCTAGCATTTTCAGGTAAATATTCTAAAATGTCACTATAGTGATTTTCAGGAATATCATCTACACTAGTTAATCCAAAAATTGCAGGATACGTACTTAAAGAATATACATCTAAATTATCTTTAAAATCCATCAATACGTGTTCTTCATTTCTAAGTTTCATATGGTCCCAACCAAAACTAATTGAAATCGTTATATCTGGATGTTTTTCTTTAAGGATTTGATATAAATTCTTAGAATACTCTTTAAATGCATTAAACTCTTTTTCATTATTATTAAATAAAAGGTTGTTTAGCTCTACAGCTATAAATAAAATATCTGGTTTTATTTCTTCTGCAACTCTTAACATTTCTTGAGTATATGCATTTTTAACATCTTCTTCGGTAAAACTATTTCCTTTAACTGAATTTGGAGTTTTAATTGTCTTGGCATCTGTTGAATGAATATTTGATTGATAAATAAATATAAATCCTTTTTCCTTTGACTTTTTAGCTAAATTTTTTCCTAATTCTTGTAAATCTTTATTGTCTGCTTCAAACCAATTACTTTGAATCCCTACAATTGGACCAATTTTTTTAGTTTTATCAAAATAATCCTCAATTAATTTTTCATCAAATAAACCTAAAGGAAAATTCATCGGAGTTATAAATGTCCCAACATCAAAATTAACATTATTAAAATCTCCTTTAATATTATTGACAATTTCTGTCTCTTTTGTATCTAATTCAATTAAGTTATCATCACAGCTTGAAAAAAAAATACCTACTGATAATATAATTAGTAAAATGATCGTCTTTCTTAACATGAAATAAAAAAAATAAATAACAATTTATAAACATTTCGGTAGTGTAAAAAATCAGATAACATTACCTTCCCGCCCTAATTTATGGACAAATCCTTAACTTGTCTCACTCCGTTCGCACCTGCCAGCACTGAATTTTGCACCCAGAACTCCTTTCCAGTCGTTCGGGCAAAATTCGTGGGAAGGGCACATAACATCATTATGTTTAAGTTCTAAAATATCAGGAGGGGTTCATTCTATGTAGAAATATAATCTAATCTTTTTCTATACATTCTTACAAAGAAGCAACAATAATGATTATTAGAGGTAAAATAGCATAAAATATCCCAAAAATGAAGATCAGTTTGTTAACTTCTGGATTTAAAAATTTTCCATACTCTTTTCTTGTTCTGATATATGTTCCAAGGATTAATGCTATAAATAATATATTTAAAACAGATAGCCAGCCTAATCCATAAAAAATATATTTATACCATTTATCTATTTTAAAATCAGATGTCATATACTAGTTAAGATATAGGATGTTTATAAAGTTACTTGTTCGAGGGGTCAAGAACCTAACATCATTAATTGCAATTTTCAGGTAAGCTTTATAAGCAACTGCAATTGAGCCTGATTATGGAACCGCAGAATGGCAGTTATTTAATTGGATTTGTTATGGAAAGAAAATATAGTGCTCGGCTTGTTAAAGCAGCAGATGTTAAAGTGATAAATGATTCTGAGCATACAGAAATGAGGGACTTATATAAATTAATAATTTCTGAAGAAGGTAAAATCCAATTTGAACAAATCCCTCTTGATTCTGTAGATAGTATAGTTAAATGAATTACTTGCCATTCAAAATTTGAGGGTCAAGAACCTATCATTAGGCTCAATCACGAGGACGCTTTTATATAAAACAGAATTAGTTTATTTGCTGGGCTAGACTTTTAAAAATTTTAATGTTTTTTCATGTTGGACAACTCTAACATCTAGAGGACAAAATCTTTGTTGATCTCCAACTTCCACTAATTGATCAGCTTCATAAAAGTATAGGTTCCTTATACCTGCAAAACCAGGTCTTTTACCAAAACATATATTGCCTGCTAAAAGTATCTCTCTATCTTTTTTACCTAATTTAGCTATTGGTTCGAGTTCAGTCTCTTTAAATACTTGTCCCCTAAGGCCCCTTATAACTTTAAGATCCTTTGGATGTACACCATACCCTTCTACCTGTTTTGCAAACTTTTCTGCTCTTTCTTGATTTATAAATCCCTCATGTTCTGCATAATGAACTAATCTCGAATATGCTTTAGACTTCATTAGTTGTTCTCTCACTGATTTAGAAGTTTCTTCATCAAATAAACAAAATTGATAGCCTTCATTCTCAGCAGTAAGTAATATGTCTGCTATTGGAAGAACTACTGTGCAGTCTGCCTGTGCTATTAAGTCTAATTTTTCATCTCTGAATTCAGGCATTGTTAAATCATCTTCAAATAAATCATAGCATGTATCAAAAAATTTAGGATCATATTCTGTAATTCTTTTTACATATCCAGAAGATGTTAATTCATCTACAATTTCTCTTAGTCTTCTTTCCTGTGTGAGGTCAAATGTATATTCTACCATCCCATATTAGTAGATTTAGATGCTTATAAACCTTACTTTCTTTACTACTTATCAGATACGTAAGCCCAGCCCTTTATGTTTTTAGCGTTCTCGTGACTTATCTCCCTTCGGTCGCTCCGCACTTTCCCACTTTGAAATTTCCCATAAGCTTTTTAAATTAACTTAACTTACCCTCTAAAAAAGAGTTCTGGTTAGATATCATCAATAAATATTTGGAGAGTTTGAAATGTATGGAAGCGGTTCAAAACTTAAATTTTTAGCTATTATCCTAAGTATATTCATATTCGGATGGTTTGCAAACAATGCATATTCTTTTCTGACTGATATAAGCAAGGAAAGACCATTTTCTATTTCTTCCAATGAAATCAAGTCTCCAGGAGACTGGATACAGGAAAATCAAGTCAAGATAAGAGACAAGGCAGTTACTTTAGTGATAAAAAACGCAACATGGGCAATGTTTACTGACACTAATTCAATGGACCCGGTGATTGATGCAGAAAGCCATGCTATCAAGATAATGCCTCAAAAAGCATCTGAGTTAAGCATAGGAGACATTATTTCATACAGATCCAGTTCAATAAACGGGATTATAATCCACAGGATCATAGATAAAAGAGATGATGAACAGGGCATTTACTTTATCACAAAAGGGGATAATAACAGATATTCAGACCCTGAAAAAGTAAGGTTCAGCCAGATAACAGGCGTTGTAGTGGGAATTCTTTATTGATTACTTTATAGTAGTTATAATAGAAACATTTATATACTCTAAATTAACCACTATATAGTAACATGAACGTTCATAAACTGTTGCTAAGAATAGGGATTTTTATGCTTTTTTTGAATATATTCCTTATTGGATGGTTCTCCAACTCAATATTCAGCAATTCAGATAGCTTAGATTTGGAAAAACCGTTCTATTCTGGCTTATTTGGCGAAAATAAGGCAAAAGAAATAAGTTCTCCTTATGACCATATCAGGAAAGAGCAGATCCATGTTTTTCCAGACAGGATTACAATTGATGTTAAAGATGCGTCATGGACAGAGTTTTTAGATACAAATTCAATGGACCCATTGCTTGATCTCGATGCAAATTCCTTTGAAATAAAGCCAAAATCTCCAGAATCAATCTATGTTGGAGATGTTATATCCTACCAATCTGAATATGCTTCAGGACTGACTGTCCACAGGGTTGTTGAGATAAGTGAAGATGAGCAGGGCTGGTATTGCATTGTAAAAGGAGATAACCTATCACAGCCTGATCCAGGAAATATAAGATTTGAGCAGATAAATGGAGTGTTAATCGGAATAATTTACTAAAGTGAAAAAATGACAGCAAAAAATCCATTTGAATATTTCCATGATGCAATAGGACACAGGGGTGTAGAGATATTTAAAGTTCTTTCAGAAGAAGAAAAAAAAGAATTACAAGTAGATATAATGCAGAATCAAAAACAAAATAATGAAACAGATGAATGGTTAAAATCCTTAAATCATTATGTTCCTAAAGATAGTACTGAAGAATCGTCTATCAGATATGATATTAAATGCAACTTAGAAAAAGATTCAGAATTTTCTTATAGAATAGCTGAAGACTATATGAGATTAGGTGATATTAGAAAAGCAAATGAAATACTCTCAAGAGTATTAAGAAACAATGATTTGCTGAATGACGAGGAATTAATCTCAGATGAAGAATTAGAAAGACAAAATAAACAAGTAAGAGACAGAAAAAGAGAAAACTGCTTAAGGTATGAGAATCCATTTTCAGCAGGATTATTCCCTGAAATAGCTAAACTTGGCAGGGCTCTTGACAGACATGTTGCAGCAGAAGATTATGAATCAGCAGCAGTAGTCTATGACAAGATAAAATTCCTTGATTCAGAAAGAAATAAATTTTGTTCCCAGCTAGAGAGCAAGTTAGGAAAACTTAAACCAAAGCAGGAAGACAAACCAGAAGGCAAAATACTTTATTTAGTTCCAGCAGATAGCGAAGACCCTCATAAAGAAATCAGGCAAGACCTGGACTTGCTTTGTGAAGTACTAGATGAGCCATTATTCCCTCATGTTGATAAACTAAATAGGGAAGCAGAAAAAACTGCTGAAGAAACTAGAATATTCTTAGATAATTTAAAGAAAAAACACAAGAAATAAAATGTTAGAAAACCAATCTCAAAAAACTTCTTTTGAACAGGGAATTGAATCTATTGTAGAGCAGGCAAAAGCTTACAGAGAACAGATATCTGGAAATGATAAAGTAATAGACAGCTTGCTAGAGATAGAAAGAAGAGAACTATTAGAAAGTGGATCTATCTTCGATCCTTATCAAAAAAATCTAAAAAAAGATATTGAAACAAGCTATAGACTGGCTGATACATATGCTAGATTAAGAGAATTTAGAGAAGCAGAAAACATCCTTACAAGAATAAGCAATGTCAGCAGAATTCTGATGAAAACTGATCAGATTACACAAGCAGGATACATGCAAGAATTAGAAAAAGTTACAGACAGGATATCAGAATACACACATATGGCAGGAGTATCTGCTGCTAACATGCCAGAAGCAGATGATTTAAAATATTTTAGTGATGAATTCTTTGGACAAGGAAGTTTAATATCTAATTAAAATAACAAGTAACCTTTAAATACATATACTTTTTCTAACAATCTATGGAAAACATAGAAGATTATAGAAAAGCAGGCAAAATAGCTGCCCAGGCTTTAGAGTTTGCAAAATCTTTAGTAAAACCAGGAATCTCATTGTTAGAAGTCTGTGAAAAGACAGAAGAAAAGATAAAAGAGCTGGGAGGAGAATTAGCTTTCCCTGTCCAGATCAGCTTAAACGACACAGCTGCTCACTTCTGCCCAGATGCAGATGACAATATCATCTTAAAAGACCAGATTATCTCAATTGATATTGGTGTCCATATAAATGGATTCATTGGAGACAATGCAGCAACTGTAGATTTAAGCAACAAACACAAAGATTTAGTAAAAGCATCAAGAGAAGCATTAGACAATGCAATAAGCATAATTAAACCAGGAATTACTTTAGGAGAGATAGGAAAAACAATACAAGATACAATAACAAAATACGGATTTGCTCCTGTAAGAAACCTTTCAGGACATGGATTAGATGAATACAACATCCACACAACTCCAACAATCCCAAATTATGACAACAAAGACACAACAATTTTAGAGCAAGGAACAATAATCGCTATAGAACCTTTTGCATCAGCAGGAGCAGGAATTATCTATGAAAGCTCTAATCCAACTATATTCCAGTTAGCAGGGAAAAAGCCAGTAAGAAGCATCATAACAAGGCAGGTATTAAAAGAGATTAACTCTTACAATGGACTTCCATTCTGCAGAAGACATCTAGTAAAAAAATTCGGATTGCCAAAGACAAGCTTTGCTTTAAGGGAATTAAAAACACTGGGGATATTAAGGGAATATCCTCCATTAATAGATAAATCTCACGGATTAGTAAGCCAGGCAGAACACACTATTTTAATAACAAAAGATGGCTGTGAAATATTGACAAAAGCCTAGGCATAAAAACTATTTTCTTTCTCAACAAGTTCTCTCAATGCTTTAAAGAAATAATGGGCATGTTGTTTGCCATTCATCAGGTCTGCATAAAAATAAGAAACCTGGCTAGTATAAGTATTTCCTAATCTTTCTGTAAAAACTTTTTCTCCTCCAAGAATATCCTGTAGAGTAGCTAATGCTGTCCCAACATGATGCCTTCCTTCCATGCTGTCAAAAAGAAAGTTTGATAATTCTTCAAGTTCCTCTTTGTTTAATACAGGTCTTTCTTCTTTAGGAATCTTAGGGTCTGTTGAATCAGCTGCTTTTTTTAATATAGAATAGTTCATAATTATCCCCTCTTTATTTCTATTAGTGCTTTAAGCCTTTCTTTTTTAGATACTGCAGCAAGTTTTTCCTCAAGATGTTCCAAGATGTTCTTGCAGTCAATCCTTCCTAAAGGCGATTTCAGAACTTTTTTCCCAGGATGATACAAAAACAGCATATACCAATTGAAATGAGTAGCATATTCTTCTGAGGTATAATGATTCATGTTATGCATTTTAACATAATCATCTATTGTATCCACAACCAAAGAATTATGATTGATAAAAACATCAGAATAATCAACTATATCCTTGTCATTCAATGCATGCAGAGGCTTGTTCTTCTTTTTAGTTAATTTCCGTCTTAATCTTGCTATATTTTGGCTTGCTTCATGATAATTCTCGCAAGTTGATAATTTCCCGTATTTCATTAAAATCCCTCATAACATATAAGGTATATACATTATATAAATCTAACGGAAAAAGTCGTAAGATTTCTAAACTTGGTTTTCTATTCATACAAAAGAAGAATTCAAAAAAATGCCCCATTATGCAAAAAGAGTTTTCTTGCAAACAGGTCCTATAGAATATCAATACTAACTTTGCTCTGCTTTCCAGTCTTCATATCTTTTACTGTAAGCATTCCTGATTCAATCTCTTCTCCTCCAATAAAGATAACTTTCTTTGCCTTGACAGAATCAGCATAATTCATCTGGTTCTTGATATTTCTTCCAGCCAGATCATAATCAACAGAATACTTTTTCCTCAAATCCTTTACAATCTCTAATGCTTTCTCCCTTACTTCCTCTCCGATTATAACAACAAAATACTCTACTCCTATTCCAGGCTCAGGAACCAGCTCTTTTTCCTTCAACAACAGACTAAGAGTACTATAGCCCATTCCAAATCCAGTTGCAGGTGTTGGACTTCCACCATAAAGCTCAACAAGACTGTCATATCTTCCACCGCCAGCTAATGCCCGAAATTTCTCCTCCTTGTCATAAACTTCAAACACTGTTCCAGTGTAATAAGCCAGACCTCTGGCAACAGAGATATCAAACTTGACAAATTTCTCGTCGACTAATTGCATTATTGCTTTCAGCTCCTGAAGCCCTTCTTTTGCCTGCTTGTTCAGCTTCAGCTTTTCAACATCTTCTAGACTCTGGCATTTCAGTATCTTTTTTATCTCCCTTGGATCAACTTTCAGATTCTTAAGATCTCTTTCAAACTCTTCATCATTGATTTTCTTTACTTTGTCTATAATCCTTATAACAGCTTCTAGTTGTTCCTCTTTAACAGCTCCTAACAACAATCCTTGCAGTAATTTCCTGTTATTTATCTTTACAAAAAAATCATTTGAAGTTAATTTCAAAGAAGTCAAACAGTCTATTGCCAGATTTATAATCTCAGCATCTGCTTCTGGCTTGTCGCAGCCAAACAACTCTACACTTAACTGATAAAACTCACGCAGCCTTCCAGCCTGAGGCCTTTCATATCTCCACATCCTTGAAAGCCCAAACCATTTAACAGGCTTTGGAATCTCTTTCTGCTTTTCCAGGAACATCCTTGTGATTGGAACAGTCAGATCAAACCTTAGTCCAAACTTCTCATCTCCTCTCTGCTCCAGAGTAAATATCTGGCCTAACATCTCTTCTCCTGACTTTTTAGTCAGCAAGTCAATTGTCTCAAAAGCAGGACTCTCAACCTGCATAAAACCAAATCTTTTGGCACTTCTTTTCAGGCTTATGAATACCTTATTCCTGATTCCCATCTCTTTAGGATAAAAATCAGTTGTTCCAGTTGGCTTTTGCAGCTGCTCCTTGGCCTCTTTAACAATCTTCTCAACAACCTTCTGAGCTTCAGGAACTTCCATCTTCCCTCCTGCTCCTGTTATCAATCTCCGAACAGCATCCCTAACACACTCTGAAGAATTAGGATAAATACCCTTATTTACAAGCATTTTTATCTCTTCTACTAAACCTTTAGTTAGTCTTATTTGCATAGTTTCCATTACCATAGTAATGTAATTGTAATTACATATATATAAATGTTACGTTTTCTCTATATTCATTTTATTTATTTACAATATAGAAAATAATAAAAAATAAGCATTTTTCTTCTTTACCATACTTACTCCAAAGTAGTAAAAATAGAAAGATTTATAAGGGAATAATACGTTAAACTTACTATTGAGATGATTAAGAAAATGGCACACGAAGAATTAAGCGATTTGGTTAGAAAACTAGGAATAAATGAACCATTCTCTATAGGAAGAAATTCACATGATAGAGAAGTGGCTATCGCTCCTTATGACGAAGCTCATGCTGATTCTTTTACTCATTGGTATAGCGAAGATAATAAAGCTCACTTAGGACACTTTGTTACAAAAGGATGGTCCCCTTCAATTAAAGGAATGAAAGCAGAACATGGAGATAGTTATAGAGAAAGCGAAGAATATCAAGCAGCCAGGGAACAAAGACACCAAAACACACTTAAAAGAAATGCAAAAGACAGGTATTTCTTTACAATTCTAGAAGAAGGAGAACCAATTGGATATGTTTCTGCTGTTGAAAAAGTAGAAGATGGCCATAAACTTGGAAGAATATCAGTCATGATCGGACTATCAGATAACTGCAAAAACGGAAATGGAAGCATAGCTTTAACCAAAATGCTTCAGGTGTTGGCTGAAAGAGCTGATTTAGAATTATACGACGGAAAGGCTGCAGCAGATAATGAAGAATCTTTGAGACTTATGAGAAGGGTTTTTGGAGCAGATACTGAAGTAACAAAAGACTTTGAAAACACATATAAAGCATTAGATGGTAAAACCGAAACAAGAACAGTCCAAAGACAATACTTCGCAAGACCAAGAGACTTCTTCTTAAAATAAATTTTATTTTTTAGTTTTTTCCAATTCTTTCTTAATATATTGCTCAATCTTAGCACTCATCTTCATCCCATGTTCTCTGCAATACTCTCTAAATCTTTTCAATAGATTACTATCAATAGTAAAATTAGCTCTTTCTTTATAGTTGATCTTCTTCAACCTGTGTGTTCTGTCATATTCTTCTAGAGCATCAAATACTTCTGGGTATTTAGCAATAGCCAAATCTACACCCTTCAACAGTTTTTTACCTGACAACATTTTTTATCATCCTCTTAATTTTACTAATATCATTGATATTCTTAGCAGTGATATCTCTTGTTACTTTAGCTACCTTAGCAGAATCAAAGCCTACCCTAAATTCTGTATAATAAACAATAATTATAGACGCTGCTGTCCTCTTATTGCCGTCTTCAAAAACATGGTCAATAAGCAATGCTCTGACTAGATAAGCAACCTGGTCTATCCAGCCCTTTGACTTGATTGAAGACAATGCAAACTCTAAACTACTTTTATTTAATATATTTCCATTTGCAAATTTCTTATTTATCTTAACAAGTTCATCTGTATAAAACATACACACTAATATGTATAATTAGTATATAAATCTTTCGATTTTAGAATTAACCCAAATTCTTCTTATCATACTTGCAATACTTCTCAACAGGGCATTTATAGCAAAAAGGCTTTCTTGTAAGACAAATAGTCTGCCCATGCACAACAAATACTTCATTAAGAATCAGCCAATGCTTTTTAGGAACTTTATCTTCTAAATCTCTCCACACTTTCTTTGGATCATCTTCATCAGTCCATCCTAATCTCTTTGCAACAACTGCAACATGAGTATCAACAGGGATGGCTGGAATATTGAAAGCATAAACAAGCACACAATTAGCAACCTTATGCCCTACTCCAGGCAGTTTCATCAATTCATCAAAGGTTTTAGGCACTTTTCCTTTATACTTCTTCAATAATATCTTAGCTGTATTCAAAATATACTTTGTCTTATTGTTATAATAAACACATCTCTTGATTATCTTCTTTACATCTTTAGGATTAGCTTCTGATAGCTTCTTCAATGTAGAATATTTCTTAAACAATTCTTTAGAAACAGGAATCGTAGCTTTATCATTTGCTCGTGCAGAAAGTATTGTAGAAATCAGAATCTTCCATGCAGGATACTTCCTAAACTGTCCAAGCATAGAAATACCCTGCTGTTTTGCTAGTATCTTAAGAACTATTCCAAATTTCATAATAAAAAATAAAAAAGAAGTAATATTTATTTCTTTTTCTTTTTTGTTGTTTTCTTTTTAGCTCCGCAGCTTCCGCATGGCATAATAATCACCTCAAAAACAATTAAGAACAAACAACTATTTAAACTTTTTCTTCAGGTTTCTTCCTTATCATATGAACAATCAATCCATCATTTTCAGAGTGGTAGTAATTAACTCTGTCAGTATATTGGTGCATAAACATTGTTCCTGTTCCATGATTTTTAGAAGGTTTTTCTTTTCCAGAAAATTCATAAAAATTCTTAAAATGATTCTTGTATCTTTCCTCTCTATGCTCTAATATATAAGGAATAAAATTAGGGTCTAATTCCCCTCCTTGATCTTCAACCATGATATCTACCTGCTCTTCACTTATCTTATAGCCTACTCTTATCAGTTTAGAAGAATCTTTTTTATTGCCGTGCTGAAAAGCATTAAGCACAGCTTCATACAAAGCAGTGAATAACTGAGGCCCGTACCCTGCTTTTTCAAATTCCTGGGATATTGGCTCAATTGCCAACCTCATCTCACTAGGCTCTCCTGTCTCAAGATTGATCTCTTTTATCTTATAATCAGCAGGAATACTAACTTTTTTATCATTAAGCTTGCTCAAAGAAACCAGCCCTTCTTGTTCAAACACTTTTCTTACAATTGAATCAAGATTTTCAAAATCAAAAATATCATCTGCCATATTTAATAATTATATTTTCCCCTTTATAAAACTTTCTATTTGTAACTACTTTGGAGTAAAACTGCTCTTAAACCCTAGAATTTAGCCTTATTACGGCCTCTAGCCTCAACTTGCTTTAGCCTATCAAGTACAACAGAACTGTCAGAATTGCCTTGTTTATATCCTTTCAAAGCAGCTTCAAAACACTTTTCCCAGATATCATAATGCTTGCTCTCAAGTGCTTGCCTCAAAAGATGCAGATCAACTGCTTTATCTTCTTCTTTTGCAGAAAAAAAAGAAAGTCCAAAATCTATAAATTTAATCTCATTATCCAGAATCATATTTGATGTAGTCAAATCACCATGAATAATATCATTTGTATGCATAATCCCTATCTTTTTTCCAAGCTCTTCACTAAGAACAACAGGATTTTGATACAGAACATCCCTTAATTTGTTTCCTTGAACCATATCCATCCTTAACTGCATTAGCTTATCACACATTGCATGCAGCCTTGGAGCAGGAAAATTAAGCTCTTCTAATTTATTAAGAACTTTTGCTTCCCTTCTAGTCCTGAATTTACGCAGTTTGTCATCTATCTCATTCAATCTATAACTTTTCTTAACTCTATCCTTTAAAACAACATCTCCGTCAACAGAGATTGTTGCCTCTGCTCCTCTATCAAGTTCTTTCATAATAAATAGAAAATAGAATTTGTTTAAAAGCCTTTCGCCTAAACTTTATTTAAGCTGCTTCAGAAAGTGATTCATCTTCCTCATCATCATCTTTTTTCTTGCCAAACTCTCCTTTGATAACCTTGCCTTTTTTCTTATGCTCTTCAGGTATTGATTTTGGAGGCACTGTGCCTATTTCATGATATGTGTCTAAATATCGTATTGCTTCTGGCAGTCTAACCCTTGCATAATCAACACCATGTTTATCTATTCCAGTGTATTTGATAATATCTTCTATATGCTCTTCCCTCAGATGCGAAGCAACTGCGCCCTTTAATGTCTCTTTGATGGTCTCCATGAACTTCGGCTTATATGTCTTTTCAAATTCTTCAAGTGTAAATTTCTCTTTTGCATCAGCAGCAATCCTTCTTAACTCTGCCCGTGTAACTCCTGCATAAGCTTTCATCAGTAATTCAGATTCAAATTCATCTTCTTTAGAAAGCTCGCTTTTAAGAGATTTTTTAGCATCTTTGATATAACTATCAGCCATCTTATCAGCTAATTTTAGCTGAGTTTCGGTTTTTTTCATTCTCTCATAACGGACTTTTCCTTTCTCGTCCCTAAGAACTTCATCAATAGCATAGACATGGGCTTTAGTATGTGCAACATTAGTTGTATCAACAAGCACATCACGCATATCTGACCTTTTCTTATATTTCTTTAAATGCTCAAACTCTTCCTTTGCCATAAAATTTTCAAGAGATGTCATAGTATATATATTTTTTGTAAAAAAATTATGCTTGAAGGCTTTTGCCTTCATTGTATATTTTTTGTTAAGCAACCTTTTGCTCAAGTGTTTCTTCTGGGTCATAACCTTGTGCCAGGATATCACTTCCTATCAATTCACGCTCAGTAATCACTCCATTTTCCCTGTACATTATAAGCAATCCCATCATGTTTCCTATTTCCAGCTTGTCAGGGTCAATCCTTCCTTTTGTCCTGGTGTAATTCACAACATCCTGTGCATCTTCCTTGCTCAATGTCAAAATAGGGGTGCTCTTGATTGTCTGGATAGCTGGTTTTATTGCTTCAGATATCTCCTTTTCATAGAATTCTAATTTAAGTTTATCCTGATTATTTTCAACCAGATTATTGATATAAGTCATGTCAAATCCAAGATAACCTTTCATCAATCTGTTTACATCAAAGATGTCAGTAGACTCGCTATTTGAATATTTGCTTGCAAGCCCAGCTAAATTATCCCTTAGATCTTTTTTTAGCATCTCTCTTGCATCAGCTTTTTTGAATATGCTATAATCAACATTTCCATCCACTCTCCTGTTATCAAGCGCCTCGATATAGGCTTTCTTGACATCTACATATAATGTGCTGACAAGCACTTTTGATTCATCCAGTGCTTTGTAAAACTCGTTTATGCCTTTTCCAACCATTGGTATGATTTTTCTTTCTTGTTCTTCTGCTGGCTCTTCTGCATTATCTGCTTCTGGCTGTTCATCAGCTTCTGGTTTGTCTGCTTTTGCCTTGTCTGCTTTTGCCTTCTCTACTTCTGCTTTTGCCTTGTCTGCTTTCTCTGCAGCAGGCTCTGCTCTTGCTTGCTCTGTAGGCTGTTCTTCCTGGACAGCTTCATCTTTAGATGGTTTTTGCCTAGAAGGCCTGTTTTCATCTTGCCTATTAGGCTTGTTTTCATCTTCTTTGTAAGGCCTGGTTTCAGCTAATCTGCCAGCATAATCATCGAATTTTTCAAGCAATGGGCTGATTATCTCTCCTGCAATATTCTTCACAACTGCCTTTATCTGCTCTTCTGAAAATGCCTGGTTATTC
>JAAOYC010000019.1 GCA_018221125.1 Candidatus Woesearchaeota archaeon | reverse complement strand
ACGCTGGGTTGCGATTAGCAATCCCAGTAATTCTGAAAGGATTACGCTGGGTTGCGATTAGCAATCCCAGTAAATTCCCAATTTACGCTGGATTTCTAAATTATTAACTTTCTTCAGCTCTACCTTTGTTAATAAGAACATCTGCTACTTTTGAGGGCAATTCAGCTGTATCCCCTTCTTGAAAAGGACCATATTCCTGTAGATCAGGCCCTACAAACTTAGGAACATCATGGGTAAATTTAACTGATTCAAGCTCAGATTTTGGCTTTTCCTGCTCAACTTCAGGCTCTTCCTTTGTTTCATTTACTTTAATCTCACTTTTCTCTATTTTAGGAGTGTTAGCATGCTGTAGATTCAACAGGACCCCTTGCCTGAATGTATTTAATACATCAAGCGTATTTTCATAGAATAACCTCTCTTCATCAAGCATATTAGAAGTATCAATAACAACAGAAGAAGTTCTTGAAGCATCTAAAGCCATATCAATCATCTTTTTCTCTCTTTTTTCATAAAGCTCTTTCAATATTTTCCTTATATTTTCAATCTGCTTCTCAGACTTTTCTTTCTCTTCTCCTGCAAACAAATCCTGTTTTTTCTTCAGCTCTTCCAGAGATTCACCTTTTTCCTTCAGATAATCAGCAACATCTGAGAAAAAACCATTTTCAAGCTTTTGCAGTTCATCCCTGTTTTTTTCTCTTCTCAGCAGCTCAAACAGAGTTTCATAAGTTATATTGACTTCAGACATATTTTCCCCCAAAAACATTTAAGCGATTATTTATTTAAATATTTATGTAATTAAACAGGTATGTCCCAAGTCGCCAGTAATGGCCAGTGAGTGCTTGAAAGGTTCGTAAGACTGCTCAGCTCTAGCATGATACCTGGCGTAAGCTATTAGTTCATGCGTAACGAACGAGACTTGGGACAAACCCTAATTAAACAGCTAGTTTTTTAAACCTTCTTCCTTAACATTATCCTATGGCAACTTTAACATTTAATGATATATCATTTGAAGACAAAGAAATTAGTATTCAAATCAATTTCCTTAGAATATTCTCTGCAGAAATCCAAAAAAAAGAGTTGGAAGCTATTGGAAAGTTTTCCATTACCAAAAACTCAATCACTTTTGATGCTGCAGAAGCAAAAGCAGGCAAAAAATTCAATTTTCTGTTAGCAGAAGCATTCAAAAACCTAAAAAACAAGATAACAAGGCAAAAAACAATATATATTCATCAAAACTCAGGAATTCCTTTGATTGGACATAATGCTTTTGGACTGATTGACAGAAACACATCAATAATAGAAGTAAGATGCATAACAGGCTGCAATCTTGACTGTTTATACTGCTCAGTCTCTCAAGACAAACGCCCGATTGACTTTGTTGTAGAAAAAGACTATCTTGTTCAGGGATTTAAAGAACTAGTAAAACACAAACAAATAGATAATCTAGAAGCTCATATTGGAACTCAAGGCGAGCCTTTATTATACCTGCCATTGCCAGAATTAATTAAGGATTTAGCTGCAATTCCAGAAGTTTCTACAATTGCTTTAGATACAAACGGAACACTATTGACAAAAAACAAAGTAGATGAACTGATTAATGCTGGATTAACAAGATTCTGCTTCTCAATCAATGCTGCAAATCAAGAATTAGCAGAAAAGATAGCAAATAAGCACTATAACCTACAACATATACTAGAACTTCTCAACTACATCTCAAAAAAACAAGTCCAATTAATCCTAACACCTGTCTGGATTCCTGGAATCAATGATGATGAAATACCCAAAATAATAGAATTATCAAAAAAACTAGGCTGTGATATAGGGATCCAAAACTTCCTAAACTATAAATTTGGCAGAAATCCAGTAAAACAGATGTCTTGGGAAGAATTCATAGAAAAGATGAAAACCCTAGAAAAACAACATAATGCTCATCTATTATTTGATTTTAAGCAAGATTTCAATATAAGGCAAACAACACCTTTGCCAAAACCATTCAGAAAATCCCAGATAATCAAAGCAAAGATCATAGCTCCTGGAAGGCTTAAAAATGAGATGCTTGCTGTAGCAAAAGAAAGAGTAATATCAGTTCATAACTGCAATATGCCTCTGAATTCTAGTGTAAAGTTAAAAATAATAAGAGAAAAACATAATATCTTTTCAGCAGTGCTTATTTAGTAGAAAATCTCTATTTAAGAGCAATATTTGTATCACTGATACTAACTCCTGTTACAACCATCTCTGTTCCACTAAGGGCAAATTCATCATATTTAGCCAATACTGTTGTTACTCTTCTTGTATCTAATGCAGTTGTTCCTGCTGCTAATAAAGCTATATTCCCATTATCAAACTCATAAAGCTTTATTATGCCTTTTCCCATCTCAAACCCTTCTAGACAATTCTCTGGATAACCCATCACTTTGGCAGCTGCTGAGTTGATGCAAGGCCCTCCAACAATAATAGTGTTTTGAGCTTCTAGGTCTTCTAGTTCAGTATCCAATACAGCTCCTCCTAGCCTTATGCTCTTGCCTGCTCTTTGCTGCAAAGCAGCCATAATATCAACAGCCCCTATTACATCCTCTGCAGATGCAGCTCTTCCTACAACAACTCTTACATCTTTTAGAAACATAGTAGGAAAATCCTCTAAAACAGCAGCATTTGCACTGGAGATAATCATCAATACAGTCAAAACAATCATTAGTATCTTTAATTTCATCTTAAGAATACTGAGTAATGT
>JAAOYC010000018.1 GCA_018221125.1 Candidatus Woesearchaeota archaeon | reverse complement strand
GGTAGAGATTTCATAAGGGCATATTTTTTCTTCTGTACAATATTCAACCAGATTCTCGCAATGACAGGGGCTTAATTTCTTTAAATCAATAACAGCTTTCTCTGCTTTTAATGTCGGCCTGCCAGATTTCTTTCTTGAATTGACAAAAAACTCGCATTTATTATCTCCTCGCATTGATTTGCAATATTCAGTAAACTCAAAACTGCTCAGCTCGTCTGTTCCAGGAACAGGGCACATCCATTTCTTCCCAATCAGATCAACTGCAATTATTTCCTTGTCATATTTTTTCTTTATATCTTTCAAAGTCTCCAATGCAATTAGATGCTGGGTATGCCTTGACGTCAAAAAAAAGACAGTCAGTCCATTCTTTACTGCATGAGACAAAGCCATTGGCAATGTTGCAGCTGTTTTCCCTAATCCAGTTGGAGCATGTACAATCAGATTCCTCTTGAACTTAATAGAATTATCAACTTCTTTGATAAGATCATCCTGGATCCTCCTAACTTCTTTGTAGGGAAACAACAATTCCCTTAGGCCTTCATCGACAGACATTATACTAAAAGAATTTCTAATTGATTTATATAGTTTATGGAGGTACTTGTCCAGTGACCAGTGCTTAACTGGTTATCTGGACTCGCGATTGTCTTGTCCAGTGACCAGTGCTCAACTAATTATTTGGTTTCGATTGTCTTATACAACAGTCTCGTCTTAAAAAATAACAAAATCGATAAATATATAAAGGTGTAATTTCTACAGATATTTACAAATATATATTATCGACTATATACTTTGGGGGTAATAACATGAGTGAAAAAGAAAAAATTTTTAACATTTTTTTCCGGGAAAAACCGGCTATGATGTTAGTTGGACTAAAGAATACAAAAGGAGCAATGTATGCCTCATCATTAGCAAAACAGATTGACTGCACATATTCTCACGTCGTAAAAATTCTTCAGGAAATGGAAAAAGCTTCTTTAATCAACTTTGAAAAACAAGGAAGATTAAAGCTTCTTACATTGACAAAGAAAGGCAGTGATGTTGCTGACAATATCGCAAGCATCAGAAATATTTTATAATTTTTTATTTACAATTTTCTATTTCTTTATTCACACATAAAGCTGCTTCGCAATTATCTGCATACAGGCAGATATCTTCTGTGCATGCATCTCCATCATCACAATCTTTATCTTTATCACAATTGCACATGGTTTTTACAGTTGCTCCTGTTATTGAGCCATCAAGATTGTTTATGAAAACAGCTGTTACAATCATAAATAAAGCTAGAACAGTAACTGTTAATACAGACTTAGTTTTATAATCCATTTTAGAATAAATTAGCATTACTGGTTTTTAAACTTTTCCTTTGCCAGACAAAATTTTCTCAGCAGCTTTCAAAAATTCCTGTTCTGTCTCATTGTCAATCAAAGCTCCTGCAGCATACTGATGCCCTCCTGCTTCTCCACCAATTTCATCAACAATCTCTTTTAAAATATCTCTTAGATCAATATCCTGGTTCCTCAACCCGCTAATCCTCAAGCTAATCTTTGTCATGTTATCATCTGCCCTTGCCAGGGAAAGTACATAAGTTCCCTCTTTCATGCCATTTGACTTGGACAGAATAGAAGCTAATGTTCCTATTATAGTTGCAGGAATATTGTCTTCTGCATTTATTACAATAAATCCATCTCCCTGTATCATGATTTCTTTGTGTTCATTATACCAATTCAAGGCCTGGACAATCGCTCTTTTATATTCAGATAAAGTTTCAAGTGCTTTTTGCCTGTCTTTTTTGATTCCCAAGCAGGTTCCGATCCCAAAAGAAGCCTTGTCCATTCTTCCGCAGGCATTCAGTAAAGTAGCAAATTCCTTTGCATCCCTTGTGGGAGTTCCTTCTTCTTCATCAGGAAAAATATATATATTCCCCAATACATCATCAGGATTCTCCTCTCCAAATCTTTTCATTATTATCCCTGCTACAAGCTTCTGCATTTCTTCGTCATTAAGATCCACTATCTTCTTCCATTTATTTTCTGCTTTTGGCTCAACACCTATCTGATGCAGAAATTGGATTGCTCCTGATTCACTTCCGCTAACTCCTGGAATATAAGGGTCACTACTGTACTCAAGAACCTTATGCACTGGCTTTGTCTGCATCCCAAATAACCTTAATCCTGTTTTGACTTTTATCTTCTCATTCTCAACAGCTTCTTCAACTATCTTCTGATTCAGATGCAAAAATCCTTTATCTTCCTGAACATCCCCTATTGCTCCAATAACAGCAATATGCGCAAGATTTACATTTTCCTTATCCAATGCTTTTGCAAATAAGTACACAACTCCTGCTCCAGAAATCTCTTTAGAGCCATCTATCCCAAACAGGTGCGGATTTATATGGGTTATATTATCAGCTTCAGCTTCTTCTGGCTGATGATGGTCAAGAATCAGAACTTCCTTATCCTTAAGCAATTCTTTGATATCTTTGATCTGCCCTGAGCCCAGGTCAGCAAAAATAATATGCCTGCCTTCGCTGCCAGCTATCTCTTCTATCTTGTCTTTTGCAAGCTGAGGAAGGATAGAAACAACATACTTTCTGTTGTCTTTATTCAATACGCTCGTCAATATTGCGCATGCGCTTATTCCATCAGCATCAAGATGAGATATAATCTGGATTGTTTCAGATTTATCCCATTTCCTGAATCTTTCTACTGCTTTCTCAAAAGATGCATAGAACTTATTGTAATTTTCCTGCATCTTATTCAATGTACATCCTGACTCTGTCTGGCTGATATTTCCAATCCTCTTCGATCTTTCCTGTTCTTTTGTAATATTTGATAAGTCTCTTGATCTTGCTTTCAGTTAATGTCAATCCTCTTTTAACAGATTCATCTTTATGATTGTTTTCAACATGTTTTCTTAATTTGATGCTTTTCTTAATCAAAGCAAGCAGATCTTCTGGAAGTTTTGACAATAGTTTTTTCTCTTCCAATACTTTTGTTACCCTTTTTCCAACAACACATTTGATGTCTGGAATACCATACAAGTCCCTTAATATCAATCCAATCTGTGAAGGGGTTTTCTCCTCTTTTGCCAGCTTTGTTATTAACATCTCAACTTCCTTGGCATTATATCTTACCCAGGATGGTGTTTTTTTCTTAACAGGCCTTTTTGAACCAGCCTTGCCTTTTTTCCTTGAATGCATTCTAGCCATTTTATTTTCACCTTTTTCAAATTTTTAAATTATTATCAATTAGGAAATAAAGAATTATTTGAAATTTGACTTTGTCAAATTTTAAATCATGTTGGGCCAATCCCAACTTTGTCTCTTCATCTCCAGCATAGGGAAGCTGGTACGAAATTTGCAAAGCAAATTTTATTCGCACTACCGTCCTACCTCTTGATATAATTGAAAATCAATAGTTAGTTTATAAACTTTATGGAATCTCAAGTCTTCTCAAAAGATCAGGCAATTCAGAAAGATCTTTCAATATATGGTCTGCATAAGGCTCTAATTTATCTTCATAATTATAGCCTGTAAGAACTCCAATAGTCACAACTCCTGCTTTTTTTCCTTCTTCCATATCAACCCACGTATCTCCCACCATAACAAAATTATTTAGATTAGCTGATTGTTCTTTAATTGTCAGTGATTTAGCACTTACATCTCCAAATATTCTTCCATCAAAAAAAGTATAAAACCCATATTCTTTTACCTCCCGCTCTAGAAATTCCTGAGGATGCGTGCTTAATACCATAAGCTTTTTGTGTTCTTTGTATAATTCTGCTAAAATAAGTTCAATGTCTTCAAAAGGCTCTGGCCTTTTAATTCTATAATTTTCATCATAATGCTTTTTGTATTTCTCATGAATATTTTCTTTAGAATCAGTAATTCCTAATTTTCTATAAAACTTAACAGGATATTTTTCATAATTTTGCCTTAGGTGCTCTGCAGAAACAGGGCCAACACCATATTCTCCTAAAACATCATTTAATGACTTAATAACACAATCAAAATCATTGCTTAAAGTTCCGCTCCAGTCAAACCCAATAGTATCTATTGTCATTTTAAATTGCTATCACTCTTTTTTTTTAGAAAATATAGCGAGGGGAAGATTTGAACTTCCGACCTTTGCCCAAAGAAGGCATTTACTCCTTCTTTTCCGGGTGTCTCGTTGCTCAAAGCAATATGAGCCCGACGGGCACTCCTGACTCTTGGGTGAGTAGTCAATTAAGGCTACTCAAGCCCCACCTCGCTATATTGTCAAAAAAACATATATCCTTTTATAAAACTTGCTATAATGGGTATCTTTGTAATTCTAATTGATTTCAATTATCCTTAATGAATAATTGTTAAATTATAATTTTTCCACTGGTCACTGGACAAGTAGCCATAGAGCTTATAAACAAGAAAATCATTTAGATAGTTATTAAGATTAGATTCAAATGAAATCAAATAAAATAACCAAAGATTTATTGGAGAGGTATTTTGAAATTTCTCCTCATTATAGCAAATATAAATTGAAATATGGTAATGGAAGGAATAATATATTTATTAAAATACCATTTCAATTAGATGAAGATTGTGCAAGGTTTGCTGGAATGATGCCCGATGGTAGTTTAATAAAAGATTTGATGAGAATATATTTTCATCAGAAAAAAGATTTAAATAAAATAAAGTTATTTAGAGATTTGATAACAAAGATATTTTCTCCAAAGAATAAAATATTTACAAAAATAGACAAAAAAGGTTGCACTGACATTTATACTAACTCAAAAACATTAGCAAGATTCTGTTATCATATTATTGGAATCCCCAAATCAAATGAACAGATGAGAATTCCATCTTGGATTTTTGGTTCTTCTAAATCAGTTAGAATTGCATATCTGCAGCAAGCTTATGATATGGAAGGAACAATATTAAAATCTTTAAGTGAAATTAGATTCATTACAAAAGATGAAGAATTTGCCTTTGATATAAAGAAGATTTTAGCTAGTTTAGATATAGAATCTTACATCAAACCGAGAATTGGAGGAATAAATAGGACTAGGCAATATAGAATATCTATTTATAAAAAAGAAAATTTTGCAAAATTTAAAGAAATAGGATTTAGAATTCCGTTTAATAAAAAACGTTTTGTTCAATTAGTTAAAAAATATAATTTATAGAAATCTTTAAAAAGCCACTAGGATTCCAACATACTAAGCCGAGGTCGCATAGTCTGGCCATTGCGGTAGATTGCTACGAACATTGTTCGTAAGAAACTTACAATGGCACACAAAAATCTATTGTCCTTCGGGGCACATGAGTTCAAATCTCATCCTCGGCGTCATTTTTAAAATGCAAAAAATCGAAAAACTGATTCCAGACACCTCAGTCATTGTTGAGGGACTGGTGTCAAAAAAACTGCAGGAAAAAGAGATTGAAATAGTCTCATTGATAATCCATGAAGCTGTCTTAGCTGAACTAGAACATCAAGCTAATGAAGGAAAGGCAATTGGCCATATCGGATTGGATGAAATAGAAAAACTAAGAAAATTATCCAAAAATAATTTTGAAATATTATTTTCGGGAAAAAGGCCTTCTGCAGGAGAAATAAAATATGCTTCTTTAGGAGAGATTGATGCTCTGATTCGCCAGCTAGCCTATGAAGAAGATGCTACCTTGATGACTGCAGACAAGATACAAGCCAAGGTTGCGCAGGCAAGAGGCATGAAATATATTTTGATTGAAAAATATGCAAAAACAAAGAAACTAAAATTACAATCTTTCTTTGATGCAGCAACAATGTCTGTCCATTTAAGGGACAATACATTTCCAGCAGCTAAAAAAGGACAGCCAGGAAAATGGGAATTCACAAAAATAAGAGATTCAAAGATAGATAAAGAAGAAATCAAAGAGATCAGCTCAGAGATAATAGAAGAAGCGAGAGCTTCTCTGGATGGATTTATTGAGATTGAAAGGGAAGGCTCAACAATTGTTCAGTTAGGAAAATTCAGGATTGTTATAACTCGTCCTCCATTTTCAGACGGCTGGGAAATCACTGCAGTAAGACCAGTAAAACATCTTTCAATCAATGATTATAGCATCTCAGAAAAACTTCAAAAAAGACTTGCAGAACAGGCAGAAGGAATATTGATTGCAGGAGCTCCTGGAATGGGAAAATCAACTTTTGCAGCAGCACTGGCAGAATTCTATGCTGAAAAAGGAAAAATAGTAAAGACAATTGAAGCTCCCCGTGATTTAGTTCTTCCAGATACAATAACTCAATATGCAATTTCACATGGCTCTTCACAGGAAATCCATGATATCCTGTTGTTATCAAGGCCAGATTACACTTTATTTGATGAGATGAGAAATAAAGAAGACTTTGCATTATTTGCAGACTTAAGATTATCAGGAATTGGATTAGCAGGAGTTATCCACGCAACAGCTCCAGTTGATGCTATCCAGAGATTTGTTGGAAAGATTGAATTAGGAGTTATTCCCCATATTATTGACACAGTTATTTTCATAAAAGATGGACAGATTAACAAAGTCCTTTCTCTGCAGATGGAAGTCAAAGTGCCGTCAGGAATGACAGAAGCAGATTTAGCTCGTCCAGTTGTAACAGTAACAGACTTTGAAACAACAAAACTTGAATTTGAATTATATAGCTATGGAGAAGAGACAGTTGTTGTTCCAGTAAAAGCAACAGGGAAAAAATCTCCAATACTAAGACTTCTAGAAGACCCAATCAAAAGATATTTCCAGATGTATGCTGATGATGTTGATGTTGAAGTTATCTCAACAAACAAGGCAATTGTCCGTGTTCCAGAATATGCAATCCCTGGAATCATAGGAAAAGGCGGAAAGCACATTGGAGAGATTGAACAAGAACTTGGCTTAAGCTTAGATATCCAGGAACTTGTTGGGGTTGAAGGAAACAAAAAAAATAGAAAGCGAAGAAAAGGTAATAGACGAAGATAACTAAGCTGCAAGAATTTCTTCTAAAGATATATCTTCTTCTTGTAAAAATTCATCAAAATTTACTTCGGTTTTTTGATGTTTTTTTTGCAGTCTTACAAGATGTTTATTGCATTCTTTTACATTAAAGGTAAGATAATTAAAAGCTCTCCTAGCTTTATTTTTCTTTCCAATTATCCATTTGCCTCTTTCAAAAACACTTCCATTTATGCTGGCAATAAAATATATTCCATCAAAAGCTTTTCTTAATTGAGCCTTATAATGAAAATCAAACTTAGCCATCAATCCTAAGGGGTCAAAATCGCCGTGATAGACATCAACTTTTTTTTGCTGGATCATCTCAGAATTATCTACTTCAATATCAAAATAATTTTGAAGTCTTGCAATCTCTTTTTCTGAAAATTTGGATATTCTTATTTCTTTTCCATCAACATCTTGGGTATATAACACTCCATCGTAATATAAAAAATCATTTTTCTGAGCTCTGTAATTTCCTTCCTTCTTCATAAATATATCTCTTGAAAAAATTGAAGCTATTTCTTCAAAAGAAATTTCATTTTCTTTTATATAACCAACCGCACATTTTCGCTGGTCTTCATTGTAATGATCATTGCAAGTATAGAATTTAAACTCATTTCCATAAATATCATTCGATTCAACTATTATTTTTCTACTAGAAATATTATCTTCTAAACTGTTCTTATCTTCTCTTGTTACGGCTATTTCCTGCACTGATTTCATGTTGGGTTCACCTTTCTAAAAAACCCAACCAAACACAAAAAAATGGCTATGAAGCTTTGAAATTAAATCCCTTGTAAGGAATATCTTCTCTTTTTAACTCATGAGTTGCTGCATAAAATCCTTTTGCAGCGATTAACTTTGGTATGATGGAATTAAGTTTGGACATCTTTTTGTAGGTGCTCTAAAAGCTTCTAAGAATGCTTCAGACGGATACATAGTACGTGTTGATACTAATTTAGAGTCTTTGTGAATTATATCTAATAATTTAGAGTGACTTACTTTATTACCTATATTAGGCAAATCTGCATATTGTTTGAATACATAATCTACATCCTTAGGCTCATAACAAAGTGAAGAAATAACTGCCCTTGCATCATGCATAGTAGGTGAAAGAAATCTAGCTTCTTTAGGAATACCCTCTCTTCGAATTGTAAGATCAACAAGCCCCCTATCATCAGGTTTGGCTTCTAATTCATATTGTATTCCATCATAAGATATGCCCCTATAATGATAGTCTTTTGAATTAGAAACTCTGAAACTTATATCCTCCTTCTCTGTTGTTGATGTTTTTGCTTCAAACATTGCTGGTCTATCCACCAGCCCCCAATCTCTGCTACTCCCTCAGGACTATTATAGCATATCTCCTATATAAACTTTTTGGTGTTTTTCGTCTCATTAAATAGCTGTTAAAAATTGAGTAATTTTATATAGGAGTTCTATTTAAATTAGTCAATATGTTAGATATCAAATTCATAAGGGAAAATCCTGAAAAAGTAAAAGAAAACATAAAAAAGAAGTTCCAGGATGAAAAAATACAAGCAGTAGATGACTTGATAAAAAAAGACCAAGAATACAGAGAACTTCTTCAGGAATCTGAAAAACTAAGATTTGAAAGAAATAAAATTACCTCTGATATAAATAAAGCAAAAAAGATTGGAGATGATATTTCTAGATTAGTAAATAAAGCAAAAAAGATTCCAGACCAGATAAGAGAAGTTGAAGATAAATTAAAAAAATTAAAAATAGAAATCAAACAGCTTCTCTACATAATCCCTAATATGATTCATAAATCTGTTCCAACTGGAAAAAATGATAAAGAAAACAAAGTAAGAGAAACTATTGGCAAGCCAAAGAAGTTTGATTTTGATGTAAAATCCCATGTAGAGATTGCAGAAAATTTAGATGTTGCTGATTTTGACACATCTGCAAAAATATCAGGCAATGGATTTTATTATCTCAAAGGAGATTTGGCATTGCTAAACATGGCATTAGTCAATTTTGCCCGCGATTATATGGTAAAACAGGATTATCAATACATAGAGCCTCCATTGATGATAAAACAAGAGATACTTACAGGAGTTTATTCTCATGAAGAAATCCAGCAGATGGCTTACAAAATAGAAGGAGAAGATTTGTTTCTGATAGCAACTTCAGAACATCCATTGATTGGGATGTTTATCAACAAAACAATCAATAAAGAAAAACTTCCAATCAAGATTACAGGATTCTCAGCTTGCTTTAGAAAAGAGATTGGAAGCCATGGAATAGATGAAAAAGGATTATACAGGACACATCAGTTCAATAAACAGGAAATGATTGTTATCTGCGAGCCAGAAGACTCATACAAATTCTATGATGAGATGAACAAACATTCAAAAACAATATTCAAAAAATTAGGCCTTCCGATAAGAGAAGTCGAATGCTGCTCAGGAGATCTGGGAGATCTAAAAGCAAAGTCATCAGACTTAGAAGCCTGGTCTCCAAGAAGAAAAGAATATTTTGAAATAACTTCTTTGACAAACATGGAAGCAGCGCAGGCAAGAAGATTAAACATCAAAGCTACAGACAAAAAAGAAAAATATTTTGTTCATACTTTGAACAACACAGTTATGGCAACATCAAGAGCAATGGTTGCAATCCTGGAAAACTATCAAAACAAAGATGGTTCAGTAAACATACCAAAAGTTCTTCAGCCTTATATGAATGGAAAGACAAAGATTGAGGCAAAGAAATGAAAGACTTCAAAAACCTGAAGAAAAATCAAAAAAGAATATTTGCAGTAGTTATAGCAATTGGTATTGTCCTGTTTTGGCGTGGAATCTGGGGATTGGCAGATTTGTTTATCCTTCCAAGCAATGAATTATTGAGTTATATAGTTTCTGTAGCAGCAGCAATAACAATACTTCTAAGCAGCCATTATATGATTAAAGGATTGATTTAATTCTACAACAATCCTAATCTGGCAAGAATAAAGAATATAGCTCCTATCACAACCCCTGCTAAAAGCATTTTGAATCCGTTCTTGATCATATTTTCTTTTGCTGTAAATCCTGTAAAAACTCCTAACAAAAATAAGATTACAGATGCAATAATAAGAGCCAGCAAATAACCAACATCAACAGAAAATACATTAAATATTACAATAAAAAAGGGAGACAATATCAAAAAAGACACCATCAAGGGTATTGTTCCATTAACAAAAGAGATAAAATAAGCCATCTTGCTTGCTTTTTTGCTTATATTGCTTTTTCCTAACTTAACTAAAAGATGCCTTTCAAGTTCTTTCATCTTATTGGCAGTTTCGCTAGTCTCAGCAGCATAAGCCCCCCATACACCAGAAACTCCCAAAGCAATAGCTGAACCTATTCCAGGCAGGATTATTAAACGAGGGTCTTCTATACCTGCAAAGAACATAGCTAAAAGAATTCCCAATATCGTCAATGCTCCGTCAAAAGCATTAGTAACAATATACCTTCTAACTATTTTATGCTGATACAGTAATTTGAATTTATTTACAAAGCTCATTTAAGAGAAACTTCAGGAGGTACAGGAATAATTTCTTTCTTTCCAACAACAACTTTATCAATACTGTGGATAACAGCTCCATTATCATCTACAATCTTTTTTATCTGATCAAAATCAATATCCTTGCCAGAGATTGTTACCTTAGTTGACTCTGTCTTTTCGTCAACAGCATAAACAGAAACATTCACATCAAGAACATTAGAATCCTGACATAATGCTCTTCCTAAATCAAGAATATTAGGTTCATGCGGTTTTAAAACATCTAACACAACTATCTTAACAGGAGCTCTCTTTCCCATATATTCACCTCTTTTTTAACTAAATTAAATTTAAAAGTATAAAAACTTAACTGAAAACCAAAAATTTTTAAATCTCTTAAAACTATTCTTAAACAAGAGGGGCTTTAGATGAACTTATTCAAAGATATGCTTAAGGAAAATGAATCTCTATTTAGGGATGAAATTGCATTAGATTATGATTTCTTGCCAAAGCTTCTTCCTTACAGGGAAAAGGAGCAGTTCTATCTAGCTAACTGCATTAAGCCATTGCTGCAAAAGCGAAATGGAAAAAATCTTCTGATACATGGCCCTCCTGGAATTGGAAAAACAGCAGCAGTAAGGCATGTTCTAAGAGACCTGGAAAATGAAACAGATGATGTCTATCCTATTTACATAAACTGCTGGAAAAAAAACACAACATTCAAGATAATAACAGATATCTGCGAGCAATTAGGCTATAGATTCACTCAAAATAAAAGAGCAGATGAATTAATAGAAGAAATAAAGAAAATAGTCAACCAAAAAACAGCTGTTTTTGTCTTGGATGAGATTGACAAGCTGGAAGACCTTGAATTTCTTTACACCATTCTGGAAGAAATATACAGAAAATCTATTTTCCTGATTACAAACTACAAATCCTGGCTTAATTCCCTTGATGAAAGGGTCAAGTCAAGATTAACAGCAGAACTGGTTGAATTCAGGCAGTACAATGCAGAAGAAACAAAAGGCATCTTAAAACACAGATTAAAATATGCATTTGTTCCAGGAGTCTGGGATGATGAAGCATTCAACACAGCTGCTAAAAGAACAGCAGAGCTTTCTGATATCCGTTCTGGGTTATATCTGCTAAAAGAATCTGCCACAATTGCAGAAGACAATGCAGCCAAAAAAATAACCTTAGAGCATGTTAAAAAAGCAATTGAAAAGCTTGATGAATTCTCAATCAAGAAGTCAACAGATTTGCGGGATGATACAAAAAGCATACTTGATATAATAAAGAAAAACAGCAACACCAAGATTGGAGATTTATTCAAGCTCTATCAGGAAAACAGCGGCTCTTTATCTTACAAAAGCTTTCAGAGAAAAATCAAAAAACTAGAACAAGGCAAATACATCACAACTGAAAAAACACAAGGCGGCGAAGAAGGAAATACAACAATAATCAGGTATAAAGGAACAACAAAAAAACTTACTGATTTCTAATATTTCTTGCAATGGTAAATTAGTTTTACTCCACCCATCTGCCCAAGTTCAATCTTTGTTCCATTTTCAAGAAGATAAGATTTATCCTTATCAATCTTTTCTCCATCCAGATAAATCCCATTACGGCTAGTATCTCTAATGTTATGCCTATCCCCTACCTTCCGTAGTTCAGCATGGTATCTTGATATATGCTTGTCTAATGATTGGATATCACAATCAGCCTCTCTTCCAATTAGTTGTTTTAGCGCATCTGGATCAAAATCATTTCTTTTCACTCCCGAATTAGCTTCAAGAAAAGGTTTTTTCACCAAAGCTTTACTTGGATTTCCCATATAAAAGTAAATTTTTTTGTTTTTTATAAATTTTTTGTCCAGTGCTCTCTCGTCTTCTACTATCAAAATTCAAACATCTCAGCCATTTTAACACACCACTGGTCACTGGACATCTGCTCGCGTGAAGTATTTAAAGGAAAAAGATTCTAAAGAATATATGAAATGGATAACATGCGCACAATGCGAAAAAGAGATTGAATCAAGGGATTCGTTTTTCTCAAATTTCCAAAAAGTGTGTCTTAAGTGTTATCTACAAAAATCCAAGAGAGGTGATTCATTATGTATAACCCATCCGATGTAAGCCATGATACAATAAAAGATTTGTTTAACCAACAAATAAGAAGAATTACAAAAAGAAGTTGCGGAATGGAAAGCTTTGATATTCAATTCAGTGACAGCTGGATTCCATAAAAATGGCGATAGCAATTTTTAGGGTGCCAAAAGACGAAATTCTTTTGAGCATAATCACGCTAATTCTATAACACCTAGACTGCTAAACTACCTCTCCTCTTCCCTTCCTCTTTGGGAAGAGGTTCTTTTTCTTATAAAATTTATTGTATATGGCGTATATACGCAAACTTTTTAAAGCAAAATAATTTTTAATATACTATGCAAGTCATAACTCGTGCAGAAGCAAAACTAAGAAGAGGAGAGATCAGAGAGAGAATTCTCAACGGAGAAATCTTTATCCATCCAACTGATACAATCTATGGCCTAGGCTGTAATGCACTAGATTCAAAAGCAGTCAAAAAACTGAGAGAAATAAAGCAGCGTCCTGACACACCTTTCTCTGTAATAGTTCCTTCAAAAGAATGGGTTGAAGAAAACTGTGAGCTAGGAAAAGAAGCAAAAGACTGGCTTGGAAAAATCCCCGGACCTTATACATTGATAGTAAATACAAAAGATTCTCCTGTTGCTCCTGAAGTAGCTCCAAACAAAAATTCATTAGGAGTCAGAATGCCTGAACATTGGATATCAAGTTTAATTGCGTGGATTGGAATCCCAATCATAACAACTTCTGTTAATACCACAGATGAGCCTTATATGACAAAAATAGAAGATTTGGACTTGGACATCAATGAAAACATAAGGCACAAAATAGGTTTTGTTCTGTATGAAGGAGAAAAACCAGGAAGACCTTCTAAGATAGTCCATCTTGAAGGAGATGAAGTTAAAGTAAGGGAAAGATAATTCTAAGAGAAAAATTTTTATAGGAGTAGTTTTCTTAAAAAGTTATGAAAAAAGAGGTGTCATGGAAAACAAAATTTCATAATTTTAATCAAGCCAGATTAAAGCCTGTTGAAAAAATAGTAAAACACATGATACCTTGGTTAGTATTGATTCTATTGTTGATAGTTGTTGGAGAATTTGCCCATGATATTAATGGTCTTCTTCTTAAGATAGGGCTGCATGAACTGCATTTTCTAACTGTCTTTGGAGATTTTATCCATCATCATGAAATCTGGGTGATTACAATTGATTATATTATAATATCATTCTTTGCTTTTGAATTATATTTCAATTTCTTTGAATCAGAAACATGGAAATTATTTATAAGAAATAACTTCCTAGAAATGTTAGCATTAATTCCAGTAGGATTAATAATGGGAACTATAAAATTAACCACCTCTGCTCAACAAGCAACTCATGCTACTATTGGAAGCCACAAAATAGTTGGAAAGACTGTTAAATCTGGAAAAGCATTAAAAATAATAACAAGAATACCAAGATTTATTCGATTGTTAAAGCTAAGGAAATTATTTAAGATATAAGCGAAGGTTTATAAATCAAAATTACATCTATTTCTACATGAAAATATTAGCTAGTGGCGATATACATGGAGACACTTCTCTAGCTAAAGCTCTAGCAGAAAAAGCAGAAAAAGAAAATGTTGACTTGGTTGTTCTTTGCGGAGATTTGACTTTTGGAGAATTGTCAACAGAAGGTATTGTTGGTCCTTTTGTAAAAAAAGGAAAAAAAGTTGTTCTGATTCCAGGAAATCATGAAACAATTGCAACAGCTGATTTTTTAGCAGAGCAGTATGATGCTATTAATCTTCATGGTTATTCAATCAAATTAGGAGATGTTGGTTTATTTGGAGCAGGCGGAGCAAATATAGGATTATTCCAGTTATCAGAACAGGAAATCTATGATTTGCTGAAAAAAGGTCATGAAAGAATTAAAGAATTAAAAACAAAAATAATGGTAACTCATGTCCATCCAACTGGAACAGCAATGGAAAAGTTCACTCAGTTCTTTCCAGGCTCAACAGGAATAAGAAAAGCAGTTGAAGCATTCAAGCCAGACATTTTATTATGCAGCCATGTTCATGAAGCAGAAGGCATTGAAGAAATGATTGGCAACACCAAAGTTATTAATGTTGGAAAAAAAGGAAAGATTATAGAATTAAAATAATCATCCTTTACAAACACCTATTGGTTCTACTTTGACAACTTTTGGACTAATTCCACTTTTATCAACACTATCAATAACATCTTCTACATCTTTATATGCAAGTGGAGCTTCTTCTGCAAGAGACTTTGGATGAGTTGCTTTTGCAGTAATTCCTTTTGCAGCTAATTCAGATTGAATTTTCTCTCCACGAAATTGTTTTAATGCACCATGTCTTGACATTGCTCTGCCAGCACCATGGCAACTAGAACCAAAAGTTTTCTGCATAGCTGTTTCAGTCCCTTTGCAGATATAAGATGATGTCCCCATGCTTCCAGCAACTAAAACAGGGATATCTGGAAAAGCCCTGGTTGCTCCTTTTCTATGAACATAGACTTTTTTCTTTTTTCCATCAATAACATGCTCTTCCAGCTTGACAACATTATGGCAAATCCCATAAACAGTATGCATATCCATCTCCTGCCATGTTTTTTCAAAAACTTTCTCAAAAACTTCCCTTATCCAATGGGTCATGACTATCCTGTTTGTAAAAGAATAATTAACAGCACATTTCATTGCTGCAAAATAATCCTGCCCTTCTTTTGAATCAACAGGAGCGCAAGCAAGCTGTCTGTCAGGAATCTCAATATGATATTTCTTAACAGCTTCTTCCTGTATTTTCAAGTAATCAGTTGCAACCTGATGTCCAAATCCTCTGCTTCCACAGTGCAGCATAATCAAAACCTGGTCTTTTTTAACAATCCCTAACTTCTTTGCAAATTCTTCATCATAAATATCTGCAACTTTCTGTATCTCAAGAAAATGATTTCCAGCCCCTAATGTTCCTAGCTGCGGTTTTCCTCTTTTTTTTGCCAGCGGGCTTACTTTAGAAGTATCTGCTCCTTCCATCATTCCCTTCTCTTCTAAACTTTCCAAATCCTCTTTAACACCATATCCATTTTCAACAGCCCATTTTGCTCCTTTGACCATAACTTCATCAAGCTGTTTATCATCTAATCTCAATTTTCCTTTGCTTCCAACACCGCAAGGAATAGCATCAAACAAAGCAGAAATTAATTCGTCCATCTTCTCAACAACTTCTTCAGCAGTAAGATTTGTCCTGATGGAATTAATACCACAATTAATGTCAAACCCGCATAACCCAGCTGAAATAACTCCTTTTTCAGCATCAAAAGCAGCAACACTTCCCATTGGCAGGCCATATCCAAAGTGGGCATCGGGGAGTGCAATAACAGGCTCAATAATACCTGGCATCTGGGTTACATTAACTATCTGCCCAATCATATCATCTTCCATTCCGTCAATTATTGCCTTATTGCCAATAATCAACCCAGACACATTCATCTTCCCTTCTTTAGGAAGCATCCATTCATACTCAGAAATTTGTTTTAGTTTCTCTTTCATTCTAAATATCTAAACTAATTGTTGCTTTATAACTTTTGCCTTTTTTTTCCACAGAAAACCTATAATTAGTAATTGATTTGACAACAGTCTCTCCTATCTCAGGCCTTATTGATTCTCCCCATAACTTAGCTCTGACATGTGTTTCGTCAACTTCTTCAATCTCAAACTTTGAATAGAATTTCTGCTCAGTATCAACAATTGCAATCAGTCCAGAAAGCCAGTTCCAGAAAGTTCCTTCTAGATTTTCTCCTTTCATTTCAAATTCTTCAGCTTCTTTTGGTTTTACTTTATCAAGCTGACAGATAACAGAAAATAATGCTTCAGCAGCATTCTCAAATAATTCTTTCAGATCTTTTCCATACACTTCAAAAAGAACGTCTGACTTCAGTTCATCAATAAATTTATATTTTCCTTTTTTGCCTTCTTCCATTTTCAATCAATATTTATTCAGTAAATCTGCTATTGCTGCACCAATTGCACAAGGCAGTGAGATAAGAACTACTAACTTCAAAACTCCTAAATTATTTACTCCAACCTCTGAAAGCTTGTTTAGCCCAAACAGATAAACTAGGAATACAGAAGTGATTACAGCTACAAAATAAAACACAACCAATCTTTTCAGCCAAAATTGTCCAAACTTCCTTTTGGATTTCTTTCCTACTCTGCTGTATCCTATAAAATATATTTCAGCTGTTAATATCAACAAAGTAGAACCAACAATCAATGCTAGGTGGGTGTTATCTAGTGCAGAGCTTACTTCAATTAAAAGTCCTTTTACAGCAAATGTAATTCCCAGAAGTAAAGCTCCAAAAAAAGCACTAATCAAATCTCTCATAGAAAAATCCGCAGGCTCTTTAATCAGCAATCTTTCTCTTAACTCGTCAACTCCTTTTTTAACATCATCTATCTTGGCCATGTTAATACTCTATAACTTCTGGTGCTTCTTCTGATTCCCTATCCTCTTCTACTTTCTCATCTTCCTCTTTTGCTGTGCTCGGCTCAAGAATAGGAGTCCCTCCTAATCCATCATCATCTCCTCCAAACATGTTTGCAAAAGCATTTGTTCCAGAAGATCCAGAACTTGATGTTTCTGGGCTTGAAATTCCAGAATCAGACTCTCCAAATATATTAGAATGAGTCTCTGGAGAATCCTCAACCATCTTGCTAAGCAAAGCAATAACTTTCCTTATGTCAGTTGGTGAATCTTCCTTTGTATCAATTGTGATTTTCATACAGCAGAAAATGTTAAACTGATATTTAAATGTTTACAAAAACACATTAGTATAATTCATGTAGATATTGCCTGCAACATCTTCTTCTGTCATTCTTTTGATTTCAGCTATTTTCTTTATAGTTTCAGCAACAAAAGCAGATTCATTCCTCTCTCCAGGAAAAGGCGAAAGATAAGGAGCATCTGTCTCTGTCAGCAACTGGTTGATATTAACTATCTCAACCAATGTCTGGAAATGCTGCAGTCTTGTTATGATAGGAGGAACAGAAAAACTCCATCCATTGTCAGCAGCCCTTTTAATCAGGCTTTTCTTTGCACTAAAGCAATGCATGACTATCTTCTTCAACTTGCTGCTTTCCAGCATTTCAACTGCATCTAATTCTGCTTTCCTGGAATGTACAATAATTGGCTTATTTATCTTCTCAACAGTATCAATCACTTTCTGAAAAATCATTTGCTGCTCTTTCTCTTTTCCAGTAATCCAATGATAATCCAACCCGCATTCTCCAATTGCAATGCATTTATCCTTATTCTCTTTAATCCATTCCAATTCTGAATCAACATCTATTTCTTTGATATCTCTAACAAAACCAGAAGTTAACTCAAGCTCCTTAGCCAAAGCATCAATTGGATACAATCCAAAACTTGCTTTTACAATATCATATTTCTCAGCAATCTTCAATATCAGCCTGTTTGTAGCAGAATTAACACCAGAAGTAATTATTGCTTTAACTCCAGCTTGCTTTGCTCTTTCAATAACCTCATCTAAATCATTTTTAAATCTTTCATGGTCCAGATGAGCATGAACATCAACTAATATCATATTTCTCCTCTCCTAATCCCAATTCAGCAGCGTATTTTACATGCAAATAAGGGTCAAGCTCATGAATCTTCTTAAATACATCTGGTTTTTGCTTGTTAATCAAATCAAGACTAGCTTTATCTATTGCCACAATATCTTTGCCAAACAACACACCAATATCCTCTGCAACAATAGGTCCTGCATTATTGCAGCAATCACATTCCTTTGTGATATTAATCAAAAAATTAACAAAAAATACTTTTTTCCCTACTGACCTTAAAACAGCTTGTGCTCCTTCAGCCAATAATCTATCGCTAACAGCTTTATCTGATGTATGAATATCATGTTTTGAATCTGGCGTTACCCCTCCCATTCCAAGATTCTTTATTGCCCCTCCAAACCCATAGCACATATGTCCTTTTACATGGCTCACATCCAGCAAACCATCTGCTTCTGATAGTTCCTTGCAGACATGAATTACTAGATGTTCTGTCTTAACATCAATTCCCTCATCAGAAATAACAACAGGACATCCAATCTTATCTTCAGTAAAACCATGTGCTTTAGCCACATTATAGTACTTCTCTTTTGTGTCTCTTTCTCCCCTATACAAAACAACAGAATCAAACAAAAATGGCTTTAACTCAAGTTCATTAAGCACATTAACAATTCTTTTGATTATCGCTGGCTTAAGATAATATTTATTCTTTGCTTCTCCCATATGCAGCTTAACAGCAACTCTATCTCCTTTAGAAAAAATATCTTTAATCTGCTCTTTAAGAGTTTCTTCTAGTTTATTTATATCCTTAATTAATTTCAAGTGCTGCATAAGTAAAATAAAAAAACTAATCCTATTTATTTCTTTGCAAAACTCGCAGCAACCAGCAAAGGAAACGCAATTGAAGCTTCTGAATAAACTTTAACTCTTGGAGCATTTGGCTTTATCTTTGCCCAGCTTATTGCCTCCTCCTGATTTCCTCCACTGTCAGAAGCATCATGCTCAGTTGCAGTTGAAATATAAACACTGTAATCAAAACCTTCTCTAAAAATCTGGGAATTCAGCATATAATGTTTTGATATTCCCCCTCCTAATATTATTCCTGCTGTTTTTTTGCAGTTCACAACATAATCAATTAAATTTACATGATCTGCAACAGCATCAATCACAAAATCAGGATTCTGCTTTCTGAAATAATAAGCAATATCTCCTATTGCCCCATCAATAATTCCAGGAGAGTAAACAGGAATACTGTTCTTATAAGCCCAGTAAAGATAAGAACATTCCTCATTATATTCTTTTTTCTCTCCAATCAATTTTCCCATCATCCTGCAAATCTTTGAAGGTGTTATTGCCAGCTTGTCTTTTTTCTTCTGCTTTAGCAATTCCTCAAAAACCTCCCTGATAAAAAACTCAAAATAAGAATAATGCTCATTTGTTGTATAGATATTTCCAATTCTTCCAACACCTGCATCAAATAACATCTCCCCTTTTGCATTAAAATCTCCTACTCTGAAAGGCATGTGCGCTTTAATAGCATCTTCCTCTACTCCTCCACCAGAAGTGCATAAAACAGCTACTTTCTTGTTCTTAACTAGATAAGAAATTATTTCTCTTATGCCAGAAGAAATCATATTTGCTGTAAAAGACATGAATATTGGAGCTTCTTCCCTTATCATTACATTGACCAAGCTTATTGCACTGCCTAAATTAGCAGCCTGGATTCCTGAAGTTGATAATGATTGTATAAATTTGTCTAGCTCAAACCCTTTTTCAAAATCATAGCCTTTAATCTCTGGCAAATTATTCAAATCAACTGGTTTCTTAACCTCATACATTTTTTTGTTGTAGTGTTTCATTATAGTATACCTCCAATTAAGTATAAAATCAACTAGTAAAACCAAAGAATTCTTATGAACCGTTTTTCCTTACTGAACTCATGTAATGGGGAAATAGGGAAAAATATATAAATCTATGCCTAATACTCAAAAAATATCAAATAACTAAACTAGGGTGATATTATGGCAATTGTAGGATTTAACTTCACAAAAATTAAAGTTGAAAGAAAAGATATGATTTTAAAAGGAAAGATAGATATCAAAAATAATATAGTTATTGTCAATGTAGAAGAAAGCAAGCTTTCAATAGGAGATTCTTCTCAAAAAGTAGCTAAGTTCTCTTTTGATTTTAATTCAAGTTATGAGCCTAAAGCAGGTTCAATAAGACTTTCAGGAGATATCATGTATCTGGGAGAAGCTGCCAAAATAGAAGAATTAGTAAATGGCTGGAAAAAAGACAAAAAAGTCCCAAAAGAGATCATGGCAGCTGTGCTTAATGTTGCATTAAACAAAAGCAATGTACAGGCTTTGGTATTAAGCCAGTTAATTAATCTGCCTTCACCAATTCCTCTTCCAAAAGTAGAAGTAGGAACTGCTAAAGAAAAAAAGGAATAAACACTGATTTTGAAGCTATTCCGAAAGTTAAAATCCGAAGGATTTTACACTTCGTAATTGCGAAGCAATTACGAAAGGTTTAAAAAAGCCTGTTATTTCTATTTATAGTTATATTTGGGGCGTTTAAACGATTTTAAAGCTTAAATAAGCAAGAATTACAATGAAATCAGAAAAAGAGCTTAAATTAAAAGTAATGGAGTCTGTACAAGACGATGTAAATAAAGGTATTACCAGAATAGACTCTGCTCAAATGCGTGAAATAGGAGTAAAGCCAGGAGATATTATTGAGATTGAAGGAGAGCGTTCTTCAGTTGCATTGGTTGACAGAGCTTATCCAGGAGATTTAGGATTAAATATCATAAGAATGGATGGTATAATCAGAAGAAATGCTAAAACAAGTATTGGAGAAGCAGTAAAAATAAGAAAAGCAGAATTTAAAGAAGCAAAAAAAGTTATTATTGCACCAGCTAGAAAAGGTATTGTAATTAGAGCTTCTCCATCAACATTCAAGCAAGGACTTCTTGGAAGAGCTGTTGTTAAAGGTGATATTGTTTCATTAGGAGGAACAAGAAGAAGACGTACAACAATGACAGGCTCTCCATTTGATGATATCTTCAGGATGCTTGAAGAAGGTTCTATGAACAGTGGATTTGGATTTGGAGATTTGAGATTCATAGTTGCTGATACCTCTCCAAAAGAAGCTGTTCTGATATCAGATATAACTGAGGTTGTATTAAACCCAGAAGCAATTGAAATAAAAGATGAAGTTGTTCCAGATGTTACTTATGAAGATATTGGTGGATTAAGCGAAGAGATTAAGAAAATAAGAGAAATGGTAGAGCTTCCATTAAAACATCCTGAAATCTTTGAACGTTTAGGTGTAGAGGCTCCAAAAGGAGTTTTGCTTCATGGACCCCCTGGAACTGGAAAGACATTATTGGCAAAAGCAGTTGCAAATGAATCTAATTCGCATTTCATTGTAATCAATGGTCCTGAAATTATGTCAAAATTCTACGGCCAGTCAGAAGAAAACTTAAGAAAGAAATTCGAAGAAGCTGAAAAAAATGCTCCTTCAATCATATTTATAGATGAAATCGATGCAATTGCTCCAAAAAGGGAAGAAGTTAAAGGAGAAGTTGAAAGAAGGGTTGTTGCTCAGCTGCTTTCTTTAATGGATGGTCTAAAATCAAGAGGAGAGGTTGTTGTTATTGCTGCAACTAATGTTCCCAATATTTTAGATCCTGCTTTAAGAAGAGGGGGGAGATTTGACAGGGAAATAGAGATTGGGGTTCCATCTAAAAAAGGCAGACTAAAAGTTCTAAAGATTCATACAAGGAACATGCCATTAGCAAAAGATGTCAATTTGAGTGAGATAGCTGAAGTAACATACGGATTTGTAGGAGCAGATTTAGAATCATTAGCAAAAGAAGCTGCAATGATAGTTTTAAGAAGAATCTTGCCTGATCTAAAACTAGAAGAAGATGCTTCGATTCCTAAAGAAGTTCTTGAAAAACTTCAGATTACAAGAGAAGATTTCTTCCAAGCATTGAAAACAGTAAGACCTTCTGCAATGAGAGAAGTTTTAATTGAAAAACCAACAACAAAATGGGAAGATGTTGGTGGATTAAATGATGTTAAAAGAGATTTAAAAGAAGCAGTTGAATGGCCATTAAAATATCCAGATAGATTCATAAAGATGGGCATTAGGCCTCCAAGAGGAGTATTGCTTTATGGTGCTCCAGGAACAGGAAAAACAATGCTTGCAAAAGCAGTTGCAAACGAGTCAAAAGCAAATTTTATTTTGGTTAAAGGCCCTGAATTACTGTCAAAATGGGTTGGAGAATCAGAAAAAGCAGTTAGAGAAGTTTTCAAAAAAGCAAGACAAGCATCTCCAACAATAATCTTCTTTGATGAGATTGATGCAATAGCTCCAAGAAGAGGTTTATCAGCAGATGCCCATGCAACAGAACGTGTTGTTAACCAGATATTGACAGAAATAGATGGGTTAGAAGAATTGCATGATGTTGTTGTTATAGCAGCAACTAATCGTCCAGACATGGTTGACACAGCTTTGCTAAGACCTGGAAGATTTGACAGGATCATACTTACATCTACTCCAAATAGATCATCCAGAAAAAATATATTCAAGATACATACAAAAGGCATGCCTTTGAAAGGAGTGAGCTTAGACAGGCTTGCAGAACGTACTCAAGGATATGTTGGAGCTGATATTGAATCTGTCTGCAGAGAAGCTGCAATGATTGCTTTAAGAGAAGACTCAAAAGCAAAAGAGGTTAAAATGGATCACTTTGACAAAGCTCTAAATGACGTCCAGCCTTCTGTAACAAAAGAAATCAAAAAGGCTTATGAAGACATCAAAGGTCATTTCAAGTCTGCAAGAGCCAAGGAAATGAAAGATAAACCCTCTTATTTAGGTTAATTTTATATATACTTCATTTCTCTTATCCTAATATGGTAAAGCTTAACAGCATAGTCAGATTTCTAAATAAGGAACTCAATGTCAGAAAAATACTGGATTCATCTAGAAACGGATTGCAGGTTAAAACAAACAAAGACATCAAAAAAATAGGTTTTGCTGTAGACGCTTGTTTATCAACATTTGAGAAAGCAAAAAAAGCAAAAGTTGATTTATTAATTGTCCATCATGGTCTTAAATGGAAAGGTCAAAAATACAAAGAAATAACAAAAAAAAGAGAAAACTTTCTTAAGAAAAACAAGATAGCATTATATGGTTGTCATCTTCCCTTAGATGCGCATAAAAGATACGGTAATAACATAAAGCTTTGTGAAATACTAAATCTACAAAAAGTAAAAAGGTTTGGAAAGTATCATAAAACTACAATAGGTTTCCAAGGAGAATTTCAAAAAGCAAAATCAATAAGAGTCATTGCTAACGTTTTGAACAAAACATTAAAAACAAAAACAAATATTTATCCATTTGGTAAAAATAAAATTAAAAAGATTGCTATTTGTTCAGGTTATGGAATTGATTTACTAGAAGAAGCTGTAAAAAAAGGAGTAGATTTATTTATTGTTGGTGAAACAGACCACAATTCAGTTAATCGTACAAAAGATTATAAGATAAATGTAATAGAAGCAGGTCATTATGCAACAGAAACAGTTGGTGTAAAAGCCCTAATGCCTTTAATAAAGGAAAAATTTAATATACAGACTAGATTTATTGATAATCCAACAGGACTATAAAATGCAACCAAAAGCAGGAGACAAAGTAAGAGTATTAACAGAAAAAGAAGAATTCATAGGAGTGTTAATGCCGCGTCCTGAAATTCTGGATAAAGATGTTACTGTTGTCAAGCTGGATAATGGCTACAATATTGGAATTGACAATAAAAAAATAAAGAAAATTGATTTGCTCGAACCATACAAGCCAAAAAAACCTGAAAAAGCTGCACTCAAGCCAAAACCTCATCTTCCTAACATCACAATACTTTCTACAGGGGGAACAATATCCTCAAAAATTGATTATAAGACAGGCGGAGTCTATGCTGATTACACTGCAGAAGACTTTGTAGCAATGATGCCAGAACTTGCTTCTATTGCTAATCTCAAAGCAAAAAAAATAATGTCCATAATGTCAGAAGACATGGCTGCAAAAGAATGGCAAGCAATAGCAAAAGAAGTTGAAAAAGAACTTAACAGCGGAGCAGATGGAGTTGTTGTTACACAGGGAACAGACACTTTGCATTATTCAACAGCAGCAGTCTCATTTATGCTAAAAGATCTTAATAAACCTGTTATTTTTACAGCAGCCCAGCGTTCTATCGATAGAGGAAGCAGTGATGCATTCATGAATCTTGTCTGTGCAATTACAGCAGCTGCTAAATTTGATGCAGCAGAAGTAATGACCTGCATGCATGCAACAACAGATGATGATTATTGCTTGCTGATAAGAGGAACAAAAGTAAGAAAAATGCATACTTCTAGAAGAGATGCTTTTAGGCCAATAAATGATTTACCAATTGCAAAAATCTTTGAAAATACAGACATTGAAATTATAAACAAAAATTACAAAAAGAGGTCAGAAAAAGGAAAAGTTAAAGCAGAAACTAATTTCGAAGAAAACATTGGTTTAATCTATACTTATCCAGGAATAAAATCAGAATCTTTAGATGGATACAAAGGAATTGTTTTAACTGGAACTGGTTTAGGCAACTTGCCTCAAAGATTATTCAAGAAAATTGAAAAATTGGATATTCCTGTTGTAATTGCTCCTGAAACAATCTATGGCCGTGTGCATCCATTAGTTTATACAAACTTGAGACAATTATCAATAAGATTAGGCTGCATCTTTGTTGAAGACATGCTTCCAGAAACAGCTTATGTAAAACTAGGCTATATTTTAGGGAAAACAAAAAACAAAGACAAAGTAAAAGAACTGATGCTTTCTAATATTGCAGGAGAAATCACTGATAGAAGTTTGGATGAAGAATTTTTGTATTAAAATGGATTATCACAAATTAGGATTCAAATGCGGCTTAGAAATTCATCAGCAATTAAAAGGTAAAAAGCTATTCTGTGAATGTCTTACAACTAATTCTAGCGAAAAGTCTGATATTCATTTCAACAGGAGATTAAGAGCAGTTGCAGGAGAGACAGGAGAGATTGATATTGCTGCAAAGTATGAAATGGAGAAATCCAAGAAATTTATCTATGAAGCTGATTCAAAAGACACTTGCTTGGTTGAGATGGATGAAGAGCCTCCACACTCAATAAATCCAGAAGCTGTTCAGGTTGCTTTGCAGGTTGCTCTGCTCCTGAAAGCAAAGATTGTCGATGAGATTCAAGTGATGAGAAAAACAGTCATTGATGGTTCTAATGTTTCAGGCTTCCAAAGAACAGCATTAGTTGCTTATGATGGTGTTGTTGAAACAAATCAAGGTCCAGTAAAAATTCCAACTATCTGTTTAGAAGAAGAAGCAGCGCAGAAAATAGAAGTAAAAGATGAGTCTGTAAAATACAGGCTTGACAGATTAGGAATCCCGTTAATAGAAATTGCAACAGAACCAGATATCAAAGATGCAGAGCATGCAAAAGAAACAGCTGAAAAGATTGGAATGATTCTAAGAAGCACTGGAAAAGTCAAGCGTGGAATAGGAACAATAAGACAAGATGTCAATGTCTCAATTAAAGGAAAAAACAGGGTTGAAATAAAAGGATTCCAAGAATTAAAATCAATGCCTGCTGTAATTGACAAGGAAGTCGGAAGACAGATTTCATTAAAAGAAAAAGAGCCTGCTCATGTAAGAAAAGTTGAGCCAGATAACACTACATCTTATCTAAGGCCAATGCCAGGAGCAGCGAGAATGTATCCAGAAACAGATGTTGTTCCATTAAAAGTAGATGCTTCCAAAATAAAACTTCCAGAATTAATTGAAGACAAAGTAAAAAAATACATCAAGCAAGGAATATCTCAAGATTTAGCAAAACTGATTGCAAAATCAGATAAAGTCGAGATGTTTGAGAGATTCATCAAGGAATTCAAAAATATAAAACCTGCATTTATTGCAGAAACATTGGTTCCTACTTTAAGAGAAATCAAAAGAAAATACAATATTGATGCAGATAAAATAACAGAATCTCAATTCCAGGAAGTTCTTTCTGCTTTAGACCAGGAGAAAATACCAAAAAATATTGTAATCAACATCCTAATGGATTATGCCTCAAACAAATTTGAATCAATGGACAGATATGTAGGAGCAACTGACGCAGAATTAGAAGAAGAAGTCAAAAAGATAGTAAAACAGAAGCCAGGCCTTTCTCCAGGAGCCTACATGGGCATTATCATGAAAAAATTCCAAGGCAAAGTTGATGGCAAAAAAGTAATGACTATCCTGAATAAATTAGTTAAATAGGGATTTATAATGAAAATATTAAACATACCAAAAAAAATAATCTCAAATTTAGAAAACTCAAAAGCTCCTTTTATTTATTTTATTTTAACTTTTTTGTTTGCAATTACTTTAAGGACTTTTCTAGAACTGTTTTCAGACCCTGATAGTGGCATATCATACATACCATATTTGCATTACTACTCTTACTGGATTGCTTTAGCAATGTCTTTGATATTATTATTCTATTTAATAACAAATATAGATATAATAAAAATAGCTAAAGTAATCTTGCCTTCATTTATTATAATAAATTTAGCACCATTACTAGATTTAATATTAAGCAAAGGAAGAGGATATGATATAGCTTATACAAATACACAAACTTGGCATAATTTAATTTTTAAATTTTTTACTTTTTTTGGAAATTTTAAAGAATCTGGTGTGACTCATGGAATGAGGATAGAAATTGCAATAGTCTTATGCATTAGTTTTATTTATTTCTATATTAAAAATTCAAATTTTTTAAAAAGCCTCATAAATACTCTGCTTGTTTATACATTAATCTTTATTTCTCTTGCAACCCCTCTTTTTGTAGCAAAGATGTTTTTCAGTGGCGCAAATAGTGTTTTTGATTTAATTATGATAAATTTCCTTCTTACAATTATTTTTTTAACAGGAATTGGTATAGCATACTTAAAAAATGAAGCTTTTTTCCAAATTATTATTAAAGATATAAGATTTTTCAGATTAATACACTATGAACTAATGTTTATTTTAGGAATAATTTTAGGACTAAAATATAATGTATTTAGTCTAACTAACGAAAACATATTTTATTTTATATTCATTCCAATCAGCATAGTTTTTGCATGGATTTATTCAGTAATGACTAATAATATTGAAGACTATGAAATTGATAAAATTTCAAATAAACAAAGGCCATTAATAAAATCTAGGATAGATATCCAAACATATACTAAACTATCATGGTTCTTTTTATTTATTGCCCTTTTTTATGCAGCAATGGTTAATTTTAAAGCATTTTTCATCATATTATTATTCATTGGAAACTATTTCCTATATTCTATGCCTCCATTTAGATTAAAACGTATTCCTTTCTTTTCAAAGCTTTTTATCTCTCTTAATTCGCTTATTTTAATTATGTTAGGATTTATAATAATAACTGGTTCAATTCAAGAATTTCCAAAATTAATAATCGCTATCTTTCTAATAGGCTTCACAGCTGTCATTAATTTCATCGATATAAAAGATTATGAAGGAGATAAAAAAGAAGGCATTAAAACACTTCCAGTTATTCTAGGACTTAAAAAATCTAAATTTATTATTGGATTATTTTTTATATTAACATATCTTTCAGTTTATTTTATTGTTAAAGAATCATATATGTTAATTCCTTTGTTTGTTCTTGGGATAATACAATTTTATCTAATAAATAAAAGAGATTACAAAGAATGGATTGTATTTACAGCCTATTTATCAAGCCTTACAATGCTGTTTTGTTACCTAGTAATTTTCAAACCAATATAAAAAAATAAAAAAAGAAATAATTTATTTCTTTTGTTTTTCCTTCTTTTTCTTAATTATTAAGAATACTACTCCTGCTATAACCAAAGCTGCAATTAATATTCCTACTGTTGAAAATTCTGGAACTGGACTACCCCATGTATCCTCTTGACAAGTACAGGAGGGGTCACCCTTACACTCCCCTGTGCCACTCTTCCAAAACGCAAAACTGCAATCGTCGTACTCATCCTTAGTACAACAGTTAGATGAAGTACCAGATCCTGTACATTCAGTACCACAGTCTGTTACTGTTACTGCACTACAAGCCTCATAAGTTTTTGCCACAACTATCGATGAACTGCATACAGCATTACAAGTGGCGTATTCGCAATCTGCAGCCAGTTTATATACATTAGCACCCTGACAAAAGCAACAACACTCAGCAGACACCATCCCTGCTCCTAATAACAAAATCACTAATACCAGAACTCCTAAGATTATTTTTTTCAATTCAAACACCCCATATAATTAATATTAACTATTAAGAGAGAATTGATACTTTTAGTATATATATTTTTCCTTATTTAGCTAGATATTTTGGTAACTATCAATCATGAAATTTAATCAGATTAAAATCAGAATTCATCTTCTGGTTTTTTTCCGTTATAAGCTTCAACTATACCAATTATAGAAGATGCTTCTTTCACAGGCAAACATTCCTGCAACTTTTTGCCTTTAATCACAAGGAGATTAGGACCTCCTGCAACAAAGTGAGAAATTACTTTTTGTTCTGTCAGTAATGTTATGTCCTGTATAGTTTTTAGAAACTCTTTTGTAGTATCGGGTAGTAATAATAATTCCATATATAGATTGTTTGATTTTTTATCCTGACTAGCAAGTTTGTGAAAAGCATCTCTAATTCCTTTTTTCTCCAGCTTCGGACCAAGATAAACAAAAACCAATGAATCTTGCTTTTCAATAAAATTCCACATGTCCATATCAACAATTTCATCAAATGGCAATACATTATCTGAATGATCTATTTTACCTCTTTCCTTCCCTTTAAAATCTAGGTAATTTTTCCATGCTTTTTGAAATTCAGGCATTAAATCATATTTAAAGAAAAGAGCTTTATATTGCTCATATAGTTTTATTCTCTCTTGTCCTGTCACAGCAAACAGTTTCCTTGTTATGTCTCCTGCTTCCTTGCCTGCTTTTTTCTCAAATAAAGAGTAGAATTCATCAAAATCTTGATTCAAATATCCTCCTTTCAATAAAAGCTCAAAATCTTCTGGATTATTGGCATCAAGTTTAACTTCAATATTAGAATAATCTCTTTTTTGTTCTGGTTTTTCTTCAGTTTTAACAACTTTCTCAGGCTCAGGAGGCTTTGCTTCCTCTGCAGCAGCATTTCCACTAGATAAAGCAATAACTAGTGCAGTCAAACCACCTAAAATAGCGCCTCTTATCATAGAAATATTAAAGTATTACTACTTTATAAATCTTTCTATTTTTACTACTTATTGGTAATTAATTTAAATTAGTAAAAACTTAACAAAAATTCCACCAAAACATTTTTAAATTAACTCAAATCACTTCTTAATATAATAATTATAAAAATTATACAGGGGGAAATTAAAATGAGTGAAAAATATGTATACTTCTTTGGCGCAGACCAGTCAGAAGGAAAAAAAGAGATGAAAGAACTTCTAGGAGGAAAAGGAGCAAACTTGGCTGAAATGGCTGGATTAGGAGTTCCAGTTCCACCAGGATTCACAATCACAACAGAAACATGTGATCTATACTATAAAAACAACAAAGCACATCCAGACAAAGTCATAAAACAGATTGATGAAAATCTTGTTAGGCTGGAAAAAGCAATGGGTAAAAAATTAGGAGATCCAGTTGACCCGTTACTGGTTTCAGTAAGATCTGGGGCAGCTGTATCTATGCCTGGTATGATGGATACTGTTCTTAATCTTGGCTTAAATGATATTTCTGTTCAAGGAGTAATAAAGAAAACAGGCAATGAAAGATTTGCATGGGATTCTTACAGAAGATTCATCCAGATGTTTGGAGATGTTGTAATGGAAGTTTCTCATTCAAAATTCGAAAAAGCATTGGAGCATGCAAAAGCAACAAAAGGAGTTGAATATGATACTGATTTGACAGCAGAAGATTTGAAAAAACTTGTTGAAGAATACAAAAAGATTGTAAAACAGGAAGCAGGAGAAGATTTCCCGCAAGAACCAAGAAAACAACTGCAGAAATCTATTGATGCTGTGTTCGGCTCCTGGAATAACGCAAGAGCTATAACATACAGAAGACTTAATGATATCAAAGGACTTCTAGGAACAGCAGTTAATATCCAGACAATGGTATATGGAAATATGGGAGAGACTTCTGGAACAGGAGTAGCTTTCTCAAGAAATCCATCAACAGGAGAAAACAAGATCTATGGAGAATTCTTGATGAATGCTCAGGGAGAAGATGTTGTAGCAGGAATAAGAACACCAAGACCAATCGAAGAACTGGAAAAAGTAATGCCAGACTGTTATAAGCAATTCATAGAATTATCAAACAAGCTGGAAGAGCATTATACAGATATGCAGGACATGGAATTCACAATCCAGGAAGGAACGCTTTTCATGCTTCAGACAAGAACAGGAAAAAGGACAGCAGGAGCTGCAGTAAGAATTGCAGTTGAGATGGTTGATGAAAAACTGATAACACAAGAAGAAGCACTGCTAAGAGTTGACCCAAATGTTCTAGACCAATTACTGCATCCTCAGCTTGACCAAACTGCAAAAGAAAAAGCAGAAGTTTTGGCTAAAGGCTTGCCAGCTTCACCAGGAGCTGCAGTAGGAGAAGCTATTTTCACAGCAGACAAAGCAAGAGACACAGCAGCAGAAGGACATGCAGTCATTCTTGTAAGAAAAGAAACATCTCCAGAAGACATTGAAGGGATGAATGCAGCAAAAGGAATCCTGACAGCAAGAGGAGGAATGACATCTCACGCAGCAGTTGTTGCAAGAGGAATGGGAAAATGCTGTGTAGCAGGATGCGGAGATATAACAGTTGATAGCGAAGAAGGACAGTTCAAAGTTGGAGACTTAGTAATCAAAGAAGGAGACTTCATAACTTTAGATGGTTCAACAGGAGAACTATACAATGGAAAAATCCCTGTAGTTGAACCTGAATTATCTGAAGACTTTGAAACACTAATCAAATGGGCTGATGAAACAAGAAAACTTGGAGTAAGGACAAATGCAGATACTCCAAAAGATGCAGAAACAGCAATAAAATTTGGAGCAGAAGGTATAGGTCTTTGCAGAACAGAACACATGTTCTTTGAAGGAGAAAGAATTAAGGCAGTAAGAGAGATGATCCTGTCAGAAGACTTAGAAGGAAGAAAAAAAGCTCTGGATAAACTTCTTCCATTCCAAAAACAGGATTTCATAGGATTATTCAAAGTGATGAAAGATAAGCCAGTTACAATCAGGCTTTTAGATCCTCCATTGCACGAATTCCTTCCTCAGGAAGAAGATGATATTCAGGAATTAGCAAAAGACATGGGAGTTACAGTTGAAAAACTAAAAGAAAAAATCTCAGAATTGCATGAGTTCAACCCAATGCTTGGACATAGAGGATGCAGACTAGGAATTTATTATCCTGAAATTACTGAGATGCAGGCAAGAGCTATCTGCGAAGCAGCAGCAGAAACAGATGCTGTTCCAGAAATAATGATTCCTTTGGTTGGACATGTAAAAGAATTCATAAATCAAAAAGAAATTGTTGAAAAAGTCTGCAAAGAAATTCTAAAAGACAAACCTTATCACATTGGAACAATGATAGAAGTTCCAAGAGGAGCTTTGACAGCAGATGAGATTGCAGAACATGCAGAATTCTTCAGCTTTGGAACAAATGATCTGACTCAAATGGGTTGTGGCTTTTCAAGAGACGATGCAGGAAAATTCTTAACTCAATATGTTGAGCTTGGAATCTATGAAAAAGACCCATTCCAGGTATTAGATCAGGAAGGAGTTGGACAGCTAATCAAGATTGCAGTTGAAAAAGGCAAGAAAGTAAATCCTAAAATCAAGCTAGGTATCTGCGGAGAGCATGGTGGTGAGCCAGAATCAGTCAAATTCTGCCACAGAGTTGGATTGACATATGTTTCCTGCTCTCCATACAGAGTACCGATTGCAAGACTAGCAGCTGCTCAGGCTGTGTTGGAAGAAAAGGCTAAATAGGATTTTTTTATTTCTTTTTATTTTATAATGTTAAGTAGTTAGAAGCCCACAACATCCCTTCATCAGCATAATAAAACCTGCTTTTGAAAGGCTTTCCATTAGAATCAAACACTTCCAGAAAATTATGATACTTCTCTATTATCTCTTTATACTTTCTTTTATATTCTACTGCTTTTTTCGGGTCTATTTGTTTTACTAATTGTACATACAAACCACCCATATGCATCCAAACAGCATTTCCTTCATAATTTGGAACAAATTTTTCAATAAAAAGCATCTTATGATGTTTGTGTTTCTTATCTGTATATTTTAATGGAAATGGCTCATCCAGGTTATTCAACTGTATCTGCTCAACTGCTTTCTTCAGCATTGCTTTGTCTGTAAAAACACCTGTCCAAAATGGGATTATATTGCTGTCTCCTGTTACAATCTCTTTATTTCCTCTTAGATCATCTGTAAAATAATTTCCAGTCCAGAACATATGCTTGATTATCTTCTTAAAATCATATTTCTTCAAAGGATTATACAATTTTAGCTTATTAAGTTCATTGCTAAGCATTGCAGCCATAATATTATCATAACAAGAACTTTTTCTCTTAGATTCATCTTTCATGCTGCTGAAATGCCTGTCTATCCTTACTAATCCAGTTTTCTCATCAATAACTAACTTATGAAATTTATCAATTTCTTTGATTAAAAAATCCCTGTGCTTTAAAACCAAATCATGAGCTTCTGAAACCCTTAGGCTTCTAATCAGATAAGCAAGTGTATCAGGAGCATATGCAAATACATCAACAGTTTTTCCATTTGGAGTTATTGTTGTCTTTAATTCTTTCTTAGAATAAACACTCAATGCATAAGCAAGAGTCTTGTGAACCTCTTTCTTATAACCTAATTTCAGCAAAGAATCAATACACCATCCAAAATCTCTCATATAAAATTGACAGAAATGCCCAGAGCTAACTTGAAAATACCTTCCATTCCAGCAGTCTTTGACTATCTGTTTGCAGATAGCATCAGCATTTCCTTTGTATTTCTTAACACCCTGCTTTTTTACATATCTGCTTCTATTAAAAATTCTCCAAGCTTCTGATACACATGTTAAATTTATCATAATTTTATCGATAATATTGATTTATTTAAAAGTTGCTAAAAAGCCCCAGGTTTATAAAGTGCATTCCTTAAATCTTAAGTATGGAGGAACCATTAATTTCAATAATAATTCCAGCATATAATGAAAGAGATTACATAGCAGAGGCCTTAAAATCTGCACAAAGACAGACATATGACAGATTAGAAACAATTGTAGTTGCTAACGCATGCTCAGATGATACTGTAAAAGTAGCAAGAGAGTTTGCAACAACTGTTCTTGAAGTTCCTGAACAAGGGATTTCCTTTGCAAAAAATATTGGTTTTCAAAATTCCAAAGGTTATATTTGTTCTTTCATGGATGCTGATAGTCAGATGGAAGAAAATCTACTTGAAGCAGTCTATGATTCACTTAAAAAAGGCTATGATTGTGGCAAAGCAAAGATAAGATCTCTAGATGATAAAAGATTAAGAGCAAAAATATTTTCTTTATATTCTGAATTATTGAGTAGACTTACCAGTGTTTGGTCATGGATAGACTCAGGAGCAGGAGCATTTACTTATTTAACAAAAGAACTTGCACAAAAAGTGCAAAATCCAGATGGAACTTTGTATAGAACAGATTTACAAGTAATGGAAGATGTTGATTTATTAACAAGAATGAAAAAGAAGGGAAAATACAGATTCATAACAGAATCTTGTCTTTACACTTCAATGAGAAGATTTAAGGAAGAAGGATATATCAAATGTTTTATTGAAGATTCTATACATGTCTTAAATCCGAAAGGAAAAACAAGAAAAAGATGGAAATAAACGCGCCTGGAGAGATTCGAACTCTCGATCTAGTGCTTACTTCTTAAAAAGAATAGGAGGCACTTGTGTTATCCAGACTACACCACAGGCGCAATATAATCCAAGAGCCTTTTTGCCCTTCTTTTTTTATTAGGATGAAAAAAGCTAATTTCTTTTAAAAACTTTACCATATCTTCTTTTTTCCTTATTCTTAATTCCCATGTTTTTGAGATAAAATCAGAAGTAGGAGATTTTGCAATTCTACAGTAGGGTTTTAAAGTTTTTATTCCAAATAATCCTAATTTTTCCTTAATTTGTTCAATAAATTCTTTATCTTTAAAAGTAACATCTATAAAAAATTGTTTGCATTTATCCGGATTTTTAGGCAAAGTTCCATCAGCATCGAACAATCCCTTAAGATACCATTTGAGTATCTCATTATGTTTCGTAAATATCTGCGGAATTTTTAAATTTATTTTTACTCCTCTATTAATGCCAAAAATTTTATGTAAATATGAATTTAGAACCAAACTTCCAACTTCTAATCTATATACTTCCTTTTTACTTATCGTTGTGTGTTTTCCTTCAATTCTTCCATAAGTATTAAACAAATCAAAACATATTTTATTTATTTGTTCTATTTGTTCCAAATATTCATCAGTAAAATCTATTCTTCTTTTGTTGCTTTCAATACATCCATCACCCTGTAAATATCCGACAAAATAAGCTAATTTTGGATTTATAAAATTAGGAAGATTGATTAATTTCCATTTAGAAAAAAAGAGGGGATTGTTTTGCTCTATCAGATTAAATACATCTTTATCTATTTGTTTATTTAATTCCTTTAGAAAGAAAATAGGATATTTTCTATATCTTATATATTTTTTCAAAGAAGCTTTTTGAAAATTCAAATTTAAAGCAATATTTTCTAAAATAGGCTCATTAATTAGACTTGAAAAAAGGTCTTTCTCCAGAATAATCCTTATTTTATTTGAAAGCTTAGATATATAATTATTGATCTTAATTTTAGGAAAATCTGGAATTTCGTGAGTTTTCATTTTATCAAAGAATCCTTTATTAATTATCTATTGATTTTATTATTTAAATACCTTACGGAGGCATGTCCAGTGACCAGTGGTACTCAGAACGAATGTTCTGTCTCTTCACTAAGAAAATCATTATTTTATAGTTGATTTACTATATTACGAAAACTAAGAAAAAATAGATTGATACTAAAATTTATTCAATAATGTTTTTAAAACTTTCCGTATTCCAATATATTATGTATAAAATAAAACAAAAACCAGAAGATTTTATTGTAAAAGAGATTCCTTGGCATGAATTAGATGAAAATGGAGAATATTCTTATTTCTGGTTAACTAAGATAAATTATAACACAATAGATGCAATAAAAAGAATTGCATTAAGACTAAACATACCATTAAAGAAAGTTGGTTTTGCAGGAACAAAAGACAAGAATGCAATAACAAAACAGACAATTTCTATAAAATCAGTAGAGAAAGAAAAAGTTGAATCTATAAAATTAAAAGACATCAAGTTAGAATATATTGGTAAAGGAAAAGATCCTATCTCTCTTGGAGATTTAAAAGGAAATGAATTTGTGATTGTAGTAAGAAATCTCAAGACTAAACTTTCGAACGAAAGTGAGAAAGGCTTGGAAGTTCCAAGAGAACTTCGAAGAAGAATCAAAAAAAGAGATTTAATTCCAAACCTCTTCGGACCGCAAAGATTCTCTAAAAACAATGCTGAGGTAGGAAAATTCTTAGTAAAAAGAAATTTTCAAAAAGCTATTGATTTGATAAACCAGGAAGAAGTCAAAGAATCTCTGGAAAAAAACCCTCTTGATTTGATTGGAGCATTAAGACAGTTGCCCCTAAAAACAAGAAAAATCTATATTCATGCTTATCAAAGCCTGCTCTGGAATAAAACAGTTGAAGCATATCTTGAAACAGGCTCTTATAAAAATATTAAAATCCCTATCATTGGCTTTGGAACAGAAATAGAAAACATCCAGGATTCTGATTTAAAGAAAATAATTATAGATATTCTGGACAAAGAAGAAATCTCCATAAGAGATTTTATTTTGCCTCAGGTAAAAGAGCTAAGCTCAGAAGGAACAGAAAGAGATTTATTTGTTAAGCCTGAAAACTTAGAAATATCAATATCGGAAGATAAATTAAATAAAAACAGATTCAAAGCAATAATTTCTTTTTCTCTAAAAAAAGGAAGTTATGCAACCACAATTATTGATTATTTATTTAAATCTCCTTAAGCACTTCCCTTATATCATCCAGGATTTTTTCTACTTCTTGTGTTGAATTGACTTCAGCAAATCTTCCTTTCTCCTTGTAGAAATCAATCAAAGGTTCTGTCTTTTGCTTATAATCCTCAAGCCTGGTCTTTATCACTTCTGGCTTATCATCATCTCTTTGAATAAGCTCTCCTCCGCAATCATCACATTTGCTTTTATCTTCTGGCTGGGGAACACAACCTTCATTGATATTATATACCGCATTGCATTTGCTGCATATCCTTCTTCCAGAAAGCCTATGGATAATCAATTCATCAGTAACTGTAAAATTTATTACTTTGTCTATTTTTATCCCAGACTCTTCCAAAGCCTCTGCTTGAGGCACTGTTCTAGGAAAACCATCAAGAATAAATCCATTTTTACAGTCTTCTTTTTCAATTCTTTTCTTAAGCAGTCCAATAACAATATCATCTGGAACAAGATTTCCTGCATCCATATACTCTTTTGCCTTCAACCCTAGTTCTGTCCCTTCTTTTATTGCCCCTCTTAACAAATCTCCTGTAGATATCTGCACAATTCCTAGCTCTTCAACTAAAGCCTGAGAATAAGTTCCTTTCCCTGCTCCAGGAGGGCCTAAAAAAATAAGTTTCATTCTATATACACCTCGTTATCCCATATAACCTGATTCTTGTTTTATATTGCTGTCTTTAAGCCAGCTTTCTTTTGCTTTCTTTACAAAATTAGAGAATTCTTTTTTTAACTCACTCCACTCTTTGTAAAATCCAGTGATATAATCACTGCTTTTGCTGTCATCTTCATCAATAGATACTTCTATTGATAATCTATCATAATACATAAGCTTCTTGTAAAATTCAAAAATTCTCTCTCTTTCTTCTTCATTGAATATTTTAGCTTCATGCATATTAGATATTGTTGTGTCTGGATTCAGTATTTCTTCAAGAAATTTAGCATAAAGCTCTATTTTTTCTATAATTTTCCTTCTGACTTCTCTTAATAAAAATTTCTCATCTTCTATTTTGCTTATCTCAAACTCCTTGTCTAATTCTTCAAAAGAAGGAAGTTTATGTTCCTTACTCAATTTTTGATATTTTTCTTTTAATCCCATCTTTTCCCCTAAAATTTTTGAAATTTAAAAGCCAGCGTAAATCCAGGATTTACTGGGCTTTTAAACTTTTGAAAAAGCCTCCGAAGGGATTTGAACCCCTGACCTGCTGCTTACTTAACCAGTTGTAACCAGTTACAAGGCAACCGCTCTGGCCGCTGAGCTACGGAGGCAATATCTCAAAGAAGCGAAGCTTTTTGAGTATTTGTTTTAGTTTCCAAAACAATAACCAAAAGAATAAAAAGAATATTTAAAAAGGTTGCTATTAAGATTCCTTCTTCCACTTAGGGAATGCATGCGAAGGATAAAATGGTGTTATCTCCTCATAAGGCAAGAAACTCTTTAGTTTAAACCATTTTTTCATATAAGCCTGCAATGTATAAGCCTCTCTATAAAGTTCTAGTTTATGGTGCTCATAAAGCTCTTTCCTAAATATCCGGCTTGGAAAAATTTTATTAAAATATTTCAAGAATGGATGGGTGCTCCATTCTCCCCTATAATCAAATTCTATGTAAGCATAGACCTTGACTTCTACTTCTCCTTTGTGCACTTTGAATTTTTTTCCATCTCTCATGACTTCTGTGTCACTTATCCCTAAAGGATGAAAATCAAGATCAAGATGAAATTTATAATAACTGTTGATTATAGGAAGTTTCTGCAGTCTCCACCACCAATACATCTCCTTCATGCCGTTTGTTTCTGTCCTTTCAATATAATAGGTTTCCCAGTGGTCCTGTCCTTCAATATTCCCAAGAGAGTCGACAGAACTCCAGCCAAATTCAACAAGCCATTCATGTAAAGCCCTATAGAATTCCTTTAAATTAAAAATATCTTTATATTTGACCCTGAACTTTGCAGCAGGTATAGAGTTTTGAAGTTTCTTGATGGGCATATCAATAAAAATAGAAAACTTCTTTTATAAACTTTTCTATGCTCACATTGGTTTCTTTTTGATAATTTTATGCAGCATCATAGGGATTATTGCTCTTGTGCAATTAATAACAGATAACGGCTTTGTTTTTATCTGGACTCTATTTTCCCTAAGAGCTTTGACAATAGAGTCTACATTCTTGTCAGCATCAACAATAGAATAAGTATTATTAAACTGAAAAAGCCTGTGCGCATCAGAAGTTCCTATCAAAGGCTTGCCATGTTTTTTTGCAGTTTTAACTGCTTTTTTATTATAAGGATTATGATATCTGCAGTAATAATGGCAGTATTCAACACCATCAAAAACATCAATATTCTCAAGGAGTTTTTTACGCAAGCAATTATGTCTTGGATAATAAGGATGAGGTGCTAAAACAAAAGCATTTGGATTTCTTTTTTTGTATTCTCTAAGCTCAGAAAAGGTTCTTATTTTTTCAGCATCCTTTGTTGCATTAAGGATTATCACATGCTTTTTTCCAACAAAAGCTTCAATACCTGGTATCAATAATATGCCTTTTTCCTTAGCATAATCAGCTAATCCCTGATTATAAGTAAATAAACCATGATTTGTTATTGCCAAAACTTCATATCCAATCTTAGAAGCATGATTAATCAAATCCTTTGCAGAGTACCTTATCCAATAATCGTATCTCTCTTCCTTAGTATGTATATGAAAATCAGCCTTTAACATGCTGAAAACAGGAAAAAAACAAACTATTTAAAGGTACTTCTTTTACTTAAAAAAATGTTAGTTGGAATTGTGGGCAAACCCAGTTGTGGAAAAAGTACATTTTTCAAAGCAGCCACATTGGCAGAAGCTGAAATAGCTAATTATCCATTTACAACAATTAAGGCAAATCATGGAGTTGGCTATGTTAAAGTAGAATGCGCTGACAAGGACTTTAATGTAAAATGCAATCCAAGATTTGGATATTGTATAGACGGAATAAGATTTGTTCCAGTTGATTTGCTGGATGTTGCTGGACTAGTTCCAGGAGCACACAAAGGGCAGGGACGTGGCAACGAGTTCCTTGATGACCTAAATCAGGCAGATGTATTGATTCATGTAATTGATGTTTCAGGAAGTGTAAATGAAAAAGGAGAACCTGTTGAACCTTTATCTTATAATCCATCAGAAGATGTTAAATTTCTTGAAGTAGAACTAGATATGTGGTATTTCAGAAACATAACAAAAGGTTGGGAAAAATTTGCAAGACAGATACAGCAGGAAAACAAAGAAATAAAACAAGCTTTAGCAAAACAATTATCATTCTTAAGAGTAACAGAAGTGATGATTGAAGATGTAATTAAAGATTTAGGATTGAACAAAGAAAAGCCGTCAGAATGGACAGAAGATAATCTAAAACAGATGGCTTCTAAATTAAGAAAGATCACAAAGCCAATGATAATAGCTGCAAACAAAGTAGATGTTCCAGGAGCAGCTGAAAACTTTGCTAAACTGCAAAATGAATTTCCTGATTATATGATGATAGCTTGCTCAGCAGAATCAGAGCTTGCATTAAAAGAAGCTGCAAAACATGATTTGATCAAATACACTCCTGGAAATGATGATTTTGAAATACTAAAACAAGACGGACTTTCTGAACAGCAGCAAAAAGCCCTGGAATTTATAAAAGAGAATATCCTGAAAAAATTTGGTTCAACAGGAGTGCAGCAAGTTCTGGATGATGCTGTATTCAATCTTTTGAAATACATTGCAATCTTCCCAGGAGGAGTTAACAAGCTGGAAGACAAAGATGGCAATGTTTTGCCAGACTGCTTCTTATTGCCTAAAAAATCAACAGCACTAGACTTTGCTTACTCTTTACATACAGATTTAGGAGATGGATTCATAAGAGCAATAGACGTAAGAACAAAGATGGTCGTTGGAAAAGAGCATCCTTTGAAGCATCGTGATGTTATTGAAATTATTTCAAGTAAATAAAATGGAATTAAAACAATTTCTAGTTAAAGCCAAAAAGAAGACTTATGCAAGTAGTGGAGAAGGGGGAGAAATAATTCTTGAGGATGAAAG
>JAAOYC010000017.1 GCA_018221125.1 Candidatus Woesearchaeota archaeon | reverse complement strand
TATCCATATCCTTTGCAGGCATCCCATGTAAGCATAAACTCTCCATATGTTGCTGAATTCACTCTGCTAAGTGCTTTAACATCTAATGCAAGAGCTCCTATACCCTTATCTTCCAGGTCAGAAGCATTTGCCCCTATATACCTTCCTATAAATCCTCTTTCCTCTGGTTTTAGACTCATGTCCTCCATCTTTTCAAATTCTTTTTCTTCAAAATTAATAATTCCCGCTTTTTTATCTACTCTTAATTCAAGCTTCATTTTTTTATCAACTTCTCAGCACGTTTGATCATTTCCTTCTTCAATCCAATAAAACATCCGCCTTTCTTTCCTGCAGCATATGTTGCTTCTTTTGGTTTTATTATCTTGTTAATATCAGGATGCTCTATATCTATATGTGTTATCCTAGCCATTGACTTTCCTTTCTCATGGATATATACTTTAGCTCCTCTTAACAGCTTTTTTCCTTCTCCAGGTCCTGACATTTATCCCTTTAAATCTTCTTTATTTTAAATATTTTACTACCATAAACTTTTTATATTGCTCTTTTTACCTGATAGGTAATGAGATATATTCTGCCTTTATTGATATCTATCCTATTGATAGCTGGCTGCAGTATGACAGGAAAAGTGGTAAACAGCGAATGCGAGCTTATAGAGAATTCTGCAGACAGGGAAGACTGCTATGTAAAGCTTGCAGTTTCTACTTTGGACAAGGGATATTGCAGGACAATAAAAGACCCGATGACAGCTGATTATTGCTATGAAGAGATAGCAGTTGCTTCAGAAGACTTTAATATCTGTGGGCTTATAGAATCTCAATACTGGCTGGATATCTGCTACAAGAAAGTAGCTCAAGCAACACTGAATTCATCTCTTTGTTATGTATTGACTTCAACTGCTGACAAAGATGACTGTTTTGAAACTATTGCAAAAACAAAACTAGATTATGGACTATGCAGAGAAATATCTGCAGTATTTAAATCCAATAATTGCATAAGCAGCATTGCATTGGACATGCTTAATGTAGGTGTCTGCAGGAAAATATCAAACAAGCTCGCAGAAAGCGTCTGCATAGGAAAGATAGCTGTAAGGACAAAAAATAAAGAGATATGCAATGAAATAACTATTATACAGATAAAAGATAACTGCCTTGAGAAATTCAGCTGACTTCTAGATTTAATTTTACATATCTCAACAAAGATGCAACACTTACAGCTCCAATCAATTTCTTGTTCTTGATAACAGGCATCACTCCTGCACTCAGCTTTGACATCCTTGACAATACCACTAATGCGTTGTCTGTCTCTTTTGCAGCAGGTATTTTTGAAGCAGGGATTATTATCTCTTTCACCTTTACCTTAGGCCATTCTTTTTTCGGTATTTTTTTCATCCTGTCAACAGTCACAATCCCCAAAAAAGTCTTGTCCTTTGCAACCATCACGCCATCTGTCCCGTATCTCAGGAAATAATCCTGGAACAAGTCAGCAAGATTCAGGCTTGGGCTTACAGTCCTCACTTCTTTTACCATCACTTCTTTTATCTTTACTTTTCCAAGCGCATCCTGGATTATGACTTGCTCATAGCTTGCTCCTGCAATATAATAAAGGAAAAATCCAAGTATTACAAACCACAATGTTCCTCGTCCAGCAAACATCCCTAAAAATCCAAAAAATATCAACACTCCTGCAACCATCTTTCCTCCATTAGAGGCAATTCTTGTTGCTTTTTTTATATCCTTTGTAATGCCCCATGCAATTGATCTTAGCACTCTTCCTCCATCAAGAGGATAGCCAGGAGCCATGTTAAACAATGCAAGTATGAAATTCAGCCTGTGCAGATAGAATGTTATTGCCTTGACATACACCACAGTTGTATATGTATATATTATAAAAAATATCGCAGCCAATGCTAAAGACAGCAAAGGTCCTGCAATAGCAATCTTGAATTCTTTTTTAGGTGTTAGCTTGTCTTCTCCACCAAGATGGGCAATCCCTCCAAAAAAGAATAAGGTTATCTTGTTAACCATTATCTTGTTCTTTCTTGCAACCAGTGAATGAGAATATTCATGCATTAATACAGATACAAACAGGAGTAAGGATGATATTATCCCCATTGTCCAGTATGATGCACTAGTCAGATCAGGATAATAATGAGGAAAAAAATCAGCAGACAATCCCCATGCTAATAACAGAAACACCAAGAACCAGCTGTAATGCAACTCAACATCTATTCCCAGTAACTTAAAAATCTTATATGATTTCTTCATTGTTAATTATTTATAGGGTGAAACTCTTAGTTTAAAAACCTTTTTATAGTCTCCTAATTAATTTTTTTAATATGAAAGTTATCAGAGCAGGAAATTTCTATGAATTTGTAAAATGCCCTAGGAAAGTCTATCTTAAATTCTATGGAGACCATAAAAAGAAAATTCCTTTTTCTGAATTCATGCAGCAAAAGATGAAAGAAGGAAGAGAGTATGAAGCAAAGATAGCTAAAAGACTAAAATTTGCAAAGCCAGAAGAAGATGTTTCTTATGAAGAGGCTTTTAAGCAGACAGTAGATTTCATGAAAAAAGCAGAGCCAATGATCTACCAGGGAATGTTGATACATGACAATTTAATCGGGATTCCTGATCTGTTGGAAAAGAAAAAAGGAAAAAGCAAGCTAGGCAATTATTATTACCAGCCAATTGACATAAAGCTCGGAAGGTCTGCAAAAGATGAATACACAATGCAGGTCAGTTTCTACTGCTATCTGCTGGAGAAGATACAGGGATTTTTCCCTCCAAAATTCAAATTATTATACGGAGATGGCAGGACAGAAGAGCTTGAATCAAGCGCTTATTTTGACAAGTTTTCATCAATGTTTTCAAGGATAAAGGAGATAGCTAAAGGAAAAAAAGAGCCAGTCCATATATTTGGACAATGCAAAGAATGCCAGTGGAAGGATTTCTGCTTTTCAATTGCAAAGAAGACAAAAGACCTTAGCTTAATCTACAATCTTTCAAGGCTTAATGCCAGTATATTAAAAGAAAAAGGAATCAAGGACTTGGATGATGCTTCTAAGATGGATATTGACAAACTGTCAGAGATAAAAGGCCTTGGACAAGCTTCTTTAGAAAAATGGAAACAGCAGGCCCAGTCATTATTGACAAAAAAACCAATAAATATCGAGAAATACTATTTCCCCAAAACAAAATTAGAAATCTACTTTGATGTTGAAGATGCAGAAGTTGACAAGGAAAAGATAGTTTATCTGTTTGGGATGGTTATCGACGGAAAATACACATATTTCCTGGCAGATAATCCAAAAAAAGAAAAACAAGCCTGGAAAGAATTCCTGGACTTTTTCAAAGACAAGGATGACTTCAAATTATACGTTTATTCAGGCCATGAAAAATCAATGCTAAACAAATTATATGAAAAACATGGCGGGGATGAAGCAGTATTCAAAAAAATCATCAGCAATTTGATTGACTTGCTTGCCGTTGTCAGAAGAACAACAATCTTTCCAGTATATTCTTATTCAATAAAAGATATTGCGAAATTCTTGGGATTTAAATGGAGCTCAGACCAGGCAGGCGGAGGACAGAGCATGATATGGTATGACAAATGGCTCATGACAAAAAAGGAATCCTATCTAAAAGAAGTCCTTAGATACAATAAAGAAGACTGCGAAGCAGAAGTTGTAATAAGAGATTTTATAGAAAAGAATAAATACTAGCTTTTTCTTAATCCTGATATGAGATGGACAACAAGGAACCTGATGTGCTTGAAGAATTCAGCCGTAGTCATAGGCTCTGCTGTTATTCTGCTTTATCTTGTTATGTCTTTGATTGAAAGCACATCAAAACTTGTATCATTCACTATCCTGCTTCCTGTATTGATATGGCCTTATGTTGCATACAAGCAGGAGAAAAATGCTTCAATAATGGCTTTTATCATTGGAGCTATAGTTGTAATCTGGTTTATCATTGATTTTGCTTTCCTGAGGATTGAAAGATTATACTGGCATATCCCTCTATTTATCTTGATTGCTCCTCTGCCTGCTTTTGTGATGTCTTACATGCTTGGGCATTATCATAACATAAGAAAACCCCATGACCGAATTGGCCCTGTCATCACTTACAAGCAGATCAAGAAATCATTCATAAAGAAACTTAAAATATAAGCCTTTAATCCAGTTAGTGAGCTTTTCTATATATCCTTTTTCTTCGTGATTCTTTCCTGTGAAAGGGGTATCAATATCCTCTTCTAATTTTTTGACTAGTTCTGAAATTGTTTCCTCTTTCAAAGTTTCTTCTGAATCTATAGTCCATGTATCCTTTTTGCCTAGCCCTGTCCCGCATTCTTTGCAATAATCAGAATCATGCACAAATTCCAGTTGCCTGTAGCAGCATTTCCTTTTTTCTTTGTGGACCCATCCATTTTCCAAAGCCTCATAGCTTTCCCAAAGTCCATTTCCTGTTCCTCTTTTATATCCAATAATAGGATTTTCAAGAGATCCATCAACAAAAATACCATCATATTTATTCAAAGACAAGAACATTGTTATATCTTTTACAGTTTCTAAATGCGCCATTTTTAATCATATATCTTCTAAAGATTTAAACCTTTTTATTCTACAACAACAGCCTGTCATTAACATACTTCATCACTTCATCATATGCCCCTTCAATATATTCTGAGCTTCTTTTTCCGCAAAGCATGGACAGGTGTTGGGCAATGCTGTTGCGTTCTTCCCATCTCTCTCTTTTAGCCAAAGAAAAACTTGTCATATGCTCTCCTTCAATGCTCATCTCAGCTATCATTTCTTCAAGATATTTTTCAGCAGGGCTTAATATAGACAAAAGCATGAACTTGATATCTCCTCTGAATCCTGCAAATCTTTTGAACATCTCTTCTGAGCCTCCATTAAACCGGTATAGCAGGTATTTTCTTGAATTCTCAAATCCTGTTGTATCAAAACCAGAGCCTTCTTGATAACCCATTTTCCATCTGTCACTGCAGAAATTATTCAAGGAAATAAATGTGTTATTATATCTTTCAAAAAGCTCTTTATCCTCAAAGCTCTTCCCTTTGTTTATTCTTATCCTTTCAATCATATAGAATTCAGCAGGCATCAGATAGCCTCCAATATTATCTTTTACACTTCTTGGCAATATCCTGTATCTTGATATCTCGTCTTCAATGCATTTTGATGTATCCTTCATATAAAAATATACATGCTGGTAGTTTAAAAAACTTCGTCAATTCGAGCGTCAGCAAGAATTTACGAAGTATGTTAGCATCAGCTAACTTTACTTCGTCAATTTAAGCATAACGAGAATTTACAAAGCATGTTAGTCCTATTTAACTTTACCTCGCTAATTACCCAAAGCTTTAAAAAGAGGCAAATAATATTGTGTTTATACTGCTTTATGCAGTAAAAGTTTATATCGGAGGAATGAGTTTAAAATGGAAGGAACAGTTAAATGGTTCAATAGAGCCAAAGGTTACGGATTCATCGCAGGAGAAGATGGAAAAGAGTATTTTATTCATCACTCAGCTCTTGCAGAAGGAACATTTATCCGCGACAATGATAAAGTATCTTTTGACCCTGTTGAAGGAGATAAAGGTCTGCAGGCTCAGAATGTTGTTTTGCTCCAAAAAGGAAGCGAAATAGCACAAGAAGAATCAGCAGAAGAAAAACCATCAAAAGAAGAGTCTAAAGAAGAGTCTAAAGAAGAGTCTAAAGAAAAATCTAAAGAAGAATCTAAAGAAGAACCTAAGGAAGAATTCTAAGATTGTTTTTTAGGAATTTCTAGTAAATTTTTTTCTTTTTTTTTCATAACTTATATAAACAGAATGCTATTCTTTAGCTGTATGGCTATAAGATTCAAGCAGAAATGCTTTAGATGCAAAAAAAATTATGTATTGGCTTCAAGAAGGCAGAGATGGATTGTCTGCTATGACTGCCAAAAAGCAGAGATGAAAGGAGAGATCAAAGACCCAAAAATGAAAAAGATGTTTGATATTCCAGAAGAATTCTACAAGGAAAATCTATTCTTGAGAGATATTAAGATTAAATACATCAAATGGGGAGAATTAACCGAAAACCAGATTAATGCTTTCAAAAAAGTTGTCAAAGATCTAAAAAATGCACAGAGTTCAAAAACTTCTAAGTAATTACGGCTTTTGTTCAAGAAGAAAAGCAGAAGAATTGATCAAAGCAGGAAGGGTTAGAGTAAACAGCAAAAAAATCACAATTGGGGATAAGGCTTCTGAAAAAGACAATATTTATGTTGACAATAAACTAGTTGCTAAAGAGAAGAAAGTCTATATAATGTTCCACAAGCCAGCAGGATGCGTAACAGCATTAAGAGATGAATATAGAAAAACAATCATGGATTATATCAGGGTAAAAGAAAGAATCTTTCCAGTTGGCAGGCTTGACCACAATGCTTCTGGATTACTCCTGCTGACAAATGATGGAGACTTAGCAAACAAGATTGCCCATCCCAGATATGAGACAAAGAAAACTTACTTGGCCAAGCTAAGCAGGCCGATAAAACAGGAGATATCTCTGATAGAACAGGGAGTTGTTGTCTTGAGCAGAAAAGTCAAGGCAAGAATAAAGAAGATCAAGCCTGATATTGTGGAAATAACAGTCCACGAAGGAAGAAACAAGATTGTAAAAAGGATTTTCAAAGCAGTCAATATCAGAGTCCTTTCATTGAAAAGAATCAGGATAGGATATCTGAAGCTGGGAAATCTCAAACCAGGAGAATATAAGTTTTTGAAAAAAGAAGATATTGATAAAATCTTCATTAGAAAAGCTTAAATAGAATACCTTCTAAAATTGATTCTATGAAACATGCAGTTATCTTTTTGACTATTTTGCTGCTAGTCTCTTTGGCATATGCAGAAGATGAAGAAATCTTTAACAAATATATCAATTCTTCATCAACATTCAATGTAAATGACATAGAGTATAATTTTAGGTATTCTTTCAGTTCTGAAAAAGCATCAGTAAAAAGCATGTACAGCAAGCTCATCCTTCCGTTTGAAGAATGCAAAGAGATAGGTTACTTAGAATTCTGCTTGACTGCAGTGACTAATGAGACTGAAGAAGAAGATACTCAATTCCGTTTAATAATCTATGAAAAAGAATGCATTGAATACAATATTGATAACGGTTCAATAGGATGCAAGGTTAAAATTGGAGAAGAATGTGCTTCTGATTATTCCTGCATAGGAAAATGCCTGCATGGAACATGCACAATCTCTTATCCAATCTGCGGAGACAGTTATTGCGATAAGAATGAAAAATGCGATCAAGACTGCAAAGTTGAGGTTAATGAGACAGTTGAAGAAGTTGTTGAAGAAGAAACAGTTGAAGAAGAAACAGTTGAGGAAGTTGTTAAACAAAAGGTTATTGTAGAAACTCTTGAACAAGAAAAACAGCCTTTTGAACTGAAAAAATATCTTATAGTGGTAGGAATACCTATAGTCTTGCTTATAATTGTGGTTATAATCTATAAAGTGATTGCCGCAAAAAGAAAACCTCAGTTTGAATTTAAGGTTTAAGCTTATCTAGAAACAGTCACAGATTTGTTTTTTATCACTAAAGTAAATTCTTTGTTTGCATCTGGAACATCAAACACGAGTTTTCCATTAACCTTGTCATTTGAATAGATTTTTTCAAAAGGAAATCCTTTCCTGGTGTAGATAGAAGTAGCTTTATTCACAAGATACACATTTCCTTCACCATCTTTTAATCTAATATCATCTTCTTTGATTTCAACTGTATCTGCTCCAATATTTGCAATATCTATATCCAATGCAAGATAAACTCCTTCAGGCTTTGCTCCTACAATATAATTATGCACTGATATCTCAAGAATCTCAATCCCTATTATTACTGGTTTTGGCTTTTCTGTTGTTTCAGCTGGTTTCTCAACAAAATTGGTCTTGCTGCAGCCAGTAATCAAGATTAATATCAAGATTAAATATAGTTTTTTCATATTAAAGATTAATATTAAGAAGTTTATAAAAGTTTGTGAATTACTCGCCAAAATCTATTCCACCATCACAAGATCAACAATCTTCTTCTTAGCAATATGTAAAAGAGAACTAACAGGCACAAAAGGCAAAGCAATAAGATAATAACCATCTCCAACCAAACAAGTAGCTGTTTCCTGTCTAAAATAATTCAGGCGAAATCTTAGATCATTTATCTTATCTTCTGTTTTATCAGAATATAATGTAGCATTAATAGATTTGATCTCAAGATGCTCATAAATTCTTTTAATGTCAACTGAATTAGTCATTAAAAATGCAGCTTTTGTAATATTATTAGAATCATAATAAGTATTCCTCTGTTCTTCAAGAGTTTCCACTATTCTGTCAACTATCTCGCAAACTTCAGCTGAACTGTCTGATCTTTCCAGCCTAGCATCCAGTGATTTGAATACCCTTCTCATACATCAAACAAGAAATAGTAGTTTAAAAACCTTCGTCAAATGCCATCAGCTTTTTATAATACTCTGAATCTCATTATCATATGGCAGAAACATTGCAATCTAGCGGATTATGGCATGTAGTTTCCGCTTCTAATGATCTGATTGAGCAGGCAGGACTGGATGCAGATGATATTGAACCAGACCTAGGATTTTTCAGATATAAAAAAAGAGAAGTTATCATCAGCCATATTTATGACCAGCATTTGGTTGTAAGCATTCAGGGAAAAGAAGACAATGATGCAAGAACATTGATGGATGCTTTTTCTGCAATTGTTGAATACAAGCCATTCTGCAAATATACTTTAAAGCTTGAAGACGCTCCACCTCTTCTGACTTATGAATGGGATAAGCAATCTCCAGATGAAAGATACAAGGAATTGACTGAAAAAGATAACATAGAAAACTTAGTAAAAATCACTTCTTAAGACTTTTATAAGCGCCTTCAAGAACATCTGTTCCAGCATAACCTGCTAATAGACTGACACGCCAGTCATAGCTGAATATAATCCCTGCAAACACTCCAATTATAACAGCAATCAATATTGTCAGTAAAGCATAAGGAATTTTTATCTCTTCCTTTCTTTTCAGTGCTTTCAAAATACCAACTACACTTCTTACAAATCCTCCAATTCCACCCATTAATCCAGAATAAACAACCATAGCTAACCAATAAAACTTAATTTATTTAAACTTTTCTGATGAATATATCTCAACCAGCTTATCAACAATCTCTTTGTCAACCTTTTTCCTGCTTCCAACACAGGCATTTTCATCCTGCATAGTATATCCTACTCCATCTTCTGCATAATACATGATAGAATCAGGGTCATCAATATGCCCAAACCCAAATGTATGCAGTATCTCATGTATCTCTGTTGTTGCATATCCGCAGCTGCCGATATAAAATCCAGACATCCCCTTCCCATTTGTCTCTGAAAATCCAGCCAGACCAATCATCTCAATCCTTGCTTTCAGTATATCATTCCCTCTAATAGCCATTATCTGCGCTTTTCCTTTTGTATGGTTGCAGATAGTTTCATATCTGTAGATAACTCCCTGCTCTTTTCTTATATCAACCCATTTTTTATAGCAGTCTTCTAGAAAACTGCAGCTAACATCAATATCAGCAGGAAAATCTGCTTTCTCAAAATAGACAATTCCATTAGTGGCATTCTCAATCTCAAAAAAACCCTTTTCAATCTTCCTTGTCTCATAATCTCCGCATCCCTCATCAATAGAATAAGTGACAGGCATATGCGTCCAGTGCTTCTCTTTAATCACTTCTTCAACAACCTCCTCAACAACAGGAACTTCCTCAGCAACATCTTCTTCTATATACTCGCATCCAGAAATAAGCAGTATCAAAAACACTATCAGCAATTTTTTCATGGAATACATCCTGAATTGGAGATATATAAAATTTTTGATTAACAAAGATTTTATGCTTGAATTTTCATAGAAAATTCATTGTATTAACCTTCCCAAATTCACGAAGGTTTAAACAATGTTCGGCAGAGCCGTACAAGTTTAAACATGTGTTTTGCTCTGCAAAACATCAGGTTTATAAAATATATATCCTATAAGATTTTATGAAAACACTGGAGACTTTGCTTAAAGAGAATTATGAAGAATTAAAGAGCGAAGAATGCAAAGAACTAGTTCTGAATTTTATAGAAACTACAGAAAGCGTTGCAGATAGAAGTATATCTTTTATCAAAGAATTGACAAAAGTCGGGAACCATATTCTGGAATTAGAGCCTGACAATCTGGAAGCTCTTGCAAAGAAATTATTTGATTTCAATCTTCAGGGAGTTACAAAGATAGACAATGAAGTGATAAAAGGACAGACAGAAAACAATCTCCTAAATCTGAAATCTCATCTTCTTTCTTATGCAGGGGATGCAGCAGAATTTATTGCCAAAAAAACAGGAAGTATCGGATGGGCACAGCAGGCTTATAATGCATTTAGCCTGTCTACAACTTTTGCATTTAAGATAGATCTGCTTTATTTTGGTTATGTCTCTATCTATGCAGGAAAAGCAGCTGAATTCCTGTTTGAAAAAACAAAAGATCTGAAATGGGAAAAAAAAGCTTATGATCACTACAAAAAATCAGCAGATGTAACTGTTAGCTTAGACCAAAGACACTCTTTTATTGCGTATTCACATGCAGGAGATACTGCAAAGGAACTCTTTGATAAGACAGATGATGAGCAGTGGCTGAAAAGAAGCTATAAGATGCAAAAAAAATCAGCAGAGATGTCAGAAGAGACAGATGTAAGACATGCTTCTTATTCCTTGTCAAGGATGGGAGATATGACAAAAATCCTGTTTGAAAAAACAAAAGATCTAGATTGGATAAAAAAATCACATGAGTTCAGGAAAAAAGCAGGAGATATCATTATTGATATAGCAGTTATAGAAGCTGCTTATGCATATTCCTTTGCAGGAGAATCAGCCAAAACTCTGTTTGAAAAAACACAAGATCTGGAATGGGCAGAAGAGACATTATACCTTTGTGAAAACTCAGCAGAATTAATAGAAGAAAGAGCCCCATTGCATTCAGCATATGCATTAAGCATTGCAGGAAAAGCATCAAGAATTGCTTTTGAGCAGACAAAAGATATAAAATGGGCTGAAAAATGTTATGAATTATATCAAAAATCTGGAGAACTGTCTGTCAGCTTAAACTCAAATCATTGCGCCTTTTCAAACAACTCTGCAGCAGACATAGCAAATTTACTTTACAAAGATACAAAAAATCTTAGATGGATAGAACAAAGACATAAACATATGGTAACTGCAGCTGAACTCCTGTCTGAAACAGATTCAATATATGCTGCTAATCTGTACAATAAGGCAGGAAATTCCGCTAAGCTGATATATCGAAAAAAAAATCAAAAAAAATGGGCAAAAAAAGCAGTCAAATGTTATAAGAAATTTCTTCAATTCTATGAATCTAATCCTGAAATAGCAAACAAAGCAACAGCGAAGAAAGTCAGATTAAAATTAGATGCAATAAAAAAAGGTTTATAATTTTCCAAAACCATTATATACCAAAAACAAATTCTCAAAAAGAATGAAATGCGATAACTGCCAAAAAGAACAGATATGGCTTGAAATGATAGGGGCTAATTTCTACTGCCATAGATGCATCCAGAAACATAAGATTTTAGGACTGGTTTTCAGGACAAACACAGAAGCATTCAAGAAAATCATGAAAAAACTAAAGCCAAAAAACTATGAAGAATATATTCAGCTGGAAAGAAAACAGATAGAGCCAATTGTCAACTTAAGAAAATATGGAATCAGATTAAAGACAACTAATATTATTGAATTATAATGTCCAGCAGCCTGTTTCTCTGTCTCTTGAACAGACACTAAAATCTATTTTTCTTTTAACAAGTGTTTCAAATGTTTCTTTAGCAGATTCTGGTGTATTATTATTCCCGCTTAAATGCCCAAGCAAAGCCAAAGCCAACTTTTTCCCTTTAGACTGGATAAGAGAACTTGCATGTACATTGCTCAGATGCCCTTCATCAGAAAGTATCCACTGCTTCAGGAAATAAGGATAAGAACCATTGACAAGCATATCAACATCATGATTGCTTTCCAGCAGCACTCCTTTTAATTTAGGAAGAACATCCTCCATTTGCTTGGTAACAATTCCAGTGTCTGTAAACAATCCAAATTTTCCAATGACAAAACCATTTGAGCTTACATTGTGGGAAGTGACAACAGGCTTGATCTCCAGCTTTTTGACTTTAAAGCTTTTGTCAATAAAAAAAGTTTTCCTCTTGATATTTCCAATAGCATGCTTCACATCAGAATAAACTTCCTTGGTCATATACACAGGAATTCCATATCTCCTGGACAAAACTCCAGCTCCAGCTCTGTGGTCATGATGGGCATGAGTCAGTAATATTGCATCAACATTCTCAACATTCTTCCCTAATCTGTCCATCCTAGCTTCTATCTCTCTTCCAGATTTCCCTGCATCAATCAATATAGAAACATCTTTGTTTTCAATTAAGCAGCAATTTCCATTGCTTCCAGAAGCTATAACACTGATTTCCATCTATTCACCTTTTTTATAAGAAAGAAATCCAGTCTTTAAATAATTAACCCTATCAAATCTCCAACAAAGTGTGTTGCAATTATCACAACAATAGAGATCAGTAGATGCTCTCCAACAACCTTGAAAGGACTCTTATTCTGTTTTCTCGCCATAAAATAACTGTAGATAGCAATAACAGCCAGCCCAAAACAAATACTGACAATAACTGCATTCCCAACATCAAGCAGAACAAATGGAATGATAAACAACAAAGCAAAAACAAACTTAGACAAGAAGGTATACTTAGTTGAGACCCATATATGCCTGTCACCTCCAGCTTCTTCTGAAACATGAATTCCAAAAGCATCTGAAAAAGCATCAGCAATGGCAATTGACAATATTCCTGCAATAATCACTACACTTGAGCTAACAGCAGATTCCAGCCCTACAATCATCCCTAATGTTGTGATAACTCCAGAAGTCAGTCCAAAACTAAATCCTTTTGTAACAGCCTTGTCTTTGAACACGCTCTTTTTCATTATATACTTAAACAATCTAATAATATAAAAAAGTTTCTAGTAAAAACATTTAAATACAAAAACAACATAAATCAAAGCATGGCATTAACACCATTCCTGTTAGCAATTCTCTTCAGTATTCTTGGAGAAATAGTAGACAAAACTCAATTAGTGATTCTTGGCTTTGCATTAAAATATAAATCTCCATACAAGGTTTTCTTAGGAGGATTAGCAGGACATGCAATAATGGATGGTTTTGCAATCCTAATAGGAACCTTCGCAGGATTTACTCTACAAACCTTTTGGTTAAAATATGCAATAGGAGCGTTATTCATTGCATTAGGTCTATGGGGATTCTACAAACTCTATAGAAAAAACAAGAAAAAGAAACATAAAAAAGCAGAAATCCATCCATCTCCTTTTCTCACAACTTTCTTAGTAGTACTAGGAACTGAAATAGGAGACAGAACTCAAATTGCTTCTGGTTTATTAGCAGCAGAATACCAGGTTCCAATCACAATCTTCATAGGAGTAACAATCGGCCTGGCATTAACAATAGGCTTGAATGTATTCATTGGCACAAAACTAGCAGAAAAACTCCCAAAGAAAACAATAAAAATCACATCAAACATAATCTTTATCCTGTTCGGATTAGCGACTATCTTGTTCTAAAACCCTAAAACTTATAAACTATCCAATAATTTTTTCTATAAAACTATACGGAGTTGATACTTATGCCAGTAAAAAAAGGAGACAAGATAAAAGTTGATTATACAGGAACATTTGATGATGGTACTGTGTTTGATACATCAGAAGGAAAACAACCTCTAGAGTTTGAAGTAGGGGCTGGAAAGATCATAAAAGGATTTGACAATGCTGTTATTGGAATGGAAAAAGGAGAGGAAAAAGAGATTAAATTAGAGTCAGCAGATGCTTACGGAGAGGTCAATCCTAAAATGGTCCAAAAGATACCAAGAGATAAGATTCCTAAAGACCAGGAGCCAAAACCTGGAATGATGCTTGCATTAAACACACCAGATGGAAAGAAGTTCCCTGCAAAGATAACAGAAGTATCAGACAAAGAAATCACAATTGACATGAATCATCCATTAGCAGGAAAAACACTGAACTTCAAGATCAAGATAGTAGATATTACTGCTTGATTTTTTTAATTTTTCACAAAGGTTTTTAAACACTCTTTCTTGTTTATTTTTATGGTAGATTTAGAAGCTTTAGTAAAAGAATATGAAAAAAATAGGAAAGCTGCTGATGCTGAGACAGACCCAGCCAGGTCTTCAAACCTGTATGACTTAACAGCTAAAAAAGCCAAAATTCTTTCTAGAAAAAGCAAAGGAACTAAAACTAGAACTTTTTGGTATGAAAAAAAATACGAGTGTGATATACTATCTGCTGAATCTATTGAAAAAGTGAATCCACAACGTGCTGCAAATGCAGGAGAGTTTGCAGGAATGACAGCAATAGCAATAGCTGGCAGGACAGGAAGTATGCCTTGGCTTGAAAAAGCTTATACTGTCTATAGAAAATATGCAGAGATGATTGCTGGAATAAGTCCAGTTCACTCAGCTGATTTATATCTTAGAGCAGGAAATGCAGCCTTCAAATTAAACGAGAAAACAGAACAAAAAAATGTTGACCCCCTAAAATATCCAGAAATAAAATGGGCAAAAGAAGCCATTCTATGCTATGAAGAGTTTTTAGGATATTACACTGGATTAAGGGATTATGACAGCATTAATCCTAGCATGAGGAAAACGATTAAAATAACTTCAGATAGATTAGAGGAGCTGGAAAAGATAGCTGCTTGATTCTAAGTTCAAACATAAAAGTTTCTTACAAAACTTTATATATAACATATTAACTTTTTATTTCTAAAGTGATTGCAGCAACATCAGCTATAGTGAAAGAAGAGAATCAGACTTCTGGATGTATTTACTGCGGTGCAAAGCTAAAGCTGAACTGGAGATACACTATAATCGATGGAATAGAATATAAGGTTACAGAATGCGAAAACAATCACAGGGCAGCAATAAGGATCAACAGGCATCTAAGTATAGACCAGTTCTCAAAGATACATGCCATGGACCATTAAGATTATCTTAGCTTCTTGATAAATCTCTTTGCAAGCCAAAACTTGATCTTTGCACCAATTCTTTGAGGTTCTATCTTGATGTCTCCATTGATATATAACTCTTCAATCTTTGCACTTCTATCTTCTGCATTTGTTATCTCACTAAGAGCATTTTCAGAGATAAATATCTTATAATGGGGATTGTCCAGTCCACCTTCAACAAAATCTTTTATTTGATTTCCAGCAATCTTAAAACCATAGACATTCCCATTAACTTCAATATTTATCTTAGGCTTTCCTAAAATAAATTTCAAGATCTTAGGAGCTTCTTCAAGATCAATATCATCAAGATTATATTTTATCATCTGAGCTCTTTGCTCTTCTGACAGCTCTCCTGCTGTCTGAGCAAAAGCAGTAGAAACCACAAACAAAACCATCAACAAGCAAATTATGTTTTTTGAAATCAAAGATTTCAAACCTTTTTCACTTACGTTCAAAAGTTTCATAATAAACACCTCATTTTTTCATATTAATCTCACAGAACTTCTCAAAGCTTCTGTCAAATGTTTTTTCAACATCTGCTGGAAAACAGCAAGCAGGCAATTCATCATTAGAAAGGTGATATGAAAGGCATTCACAGCACTTCCCTTTTCTAGGGCAGCCAGGATAAGTGCAGTTGCAGTTCTTTTTGTTTTCCTCGATATTACATTCCATTTTACTGTTTCATAAGAACTATTCTTTTGGTAAGCCAATAAACTCCGATTGAAATCAGGATTATAGGCCAAAAAGCAACAGTCTGTTGTATATATCCAAGATCTCTCAGCAGATAATACACTCCAATAACTATCAGCAGCAATGGGAATCCTATTCCAGGCTGAAGCTGTTTTTTCATGTCAAATACTCTTTTCATAATACCCCTCCCTTAGATTTGTTTTCATTGTCAAATACGATTTTTGACTATTTAAACCTTTCCCATAAAGCTTATAAAGAACTAGTTATTTCTTATTAGCTATGGGACAGCAAGATATCTATGATTATTTGAAGGGGAATAGAGCTAAATGGTTTACAAGCAGAGATATTAGCGCAGAGTTAGACGTCTCTATTGGTTCTGTAACAAACTGCCTGAGAAAACTAAGATTAAGCAGGTCAGTAGCATTCAGAAATTCTCAACACAGAAACCAGTTTGAATATAAGTTCAAAAGATGAACTCTAATCAGCAATACAAGTTCATAAGATTAATAAACCTGTACTGCTAAACATCTATCAAAAGATGAATTATCTCAAGCAAATCGCAATATTTTTACTGGCACTAATTATTCTAAATCTACTGCTCTTTGCACTTGGAAAGATAACACCATTTGTTTTCTGGTTTGTTATTATAGGGACTGCTTTGATAGCGTTCTATATTATTCCAAATATTAAAAAACAAGAAATACTAAAACAAAAATAAGCAGGAACTTATCTCTTTTTCTTCTTAGCTGCTTTCTTTTTCTTAGGCTTTTTTGCAAGCATCTTTTTTCTCTTTTCAAGAGCTTTGACCTTCTTCTTCAAAGAAGAGATTGCTTTGTTGCAAGCCTTTGCTGTTTTTGGAGCTTTTGCCATTTTTACACCTCTTTTATTAAAATTATTTTAATAATTATTTCTTTAGTATTTAAATATTTCTAAAAAACAATTTTTTCGTCAATAAAAAACAAACAAAAAGTTTTTTATACTAAAAAAATAAATTTAAACAAAAAGAGGTAAAAGTGGAGATAAGAAGAGCTGCTAAGAAAGATATTAAAAGAATTTCTGAAATTATTAAAACAGAGTATGGAAAACCCCCATATAATGATAAATGGACTGATAGAACCGCATTAAAGACTGTAAAAGAATATTTTAGGCATAAGTCAATCTTTGTTGCAGAGATTGAAAAAGAGATTGCCGGGTTTATAATAGGATATGTTTATTCTTATGAAAGCGGACCAATGGGATATGTTAATGAGTTTATAGTATCTTCTGAGTTTCAAAAAAGGGGCGTTGGAAAAAAACTCATGAAGCACATAGAGAATTATTTTAAAAAGAAAAAAGTCAAAAAAATTGCATTGCACGCCTCTATTAAATCAAAAGCATACGAAATCTATAAGAATTGGGGTTATAAAAAAAGCCATTTTATAATGATGGAGAAAAAGATAAAATGAGCAAGAATCTAGAAATCGCCGCAATCTTTTATGAAATAGCAGACATTCTCGAGTTAAAAAACATACAATGGAAGCCTCGTGCATACAGGCAGGCAGCAAGAGCAATAGATTCATTAGGAGAACCAATAGAAAAGATTTACAAGAAAGGAGGCATAAAACTTCTAAAAGAGATCCCTGGCGTGGGAGAACACATTGCAAAAAAAATGATTGAATACATCAAGACAGGAAGGATAAAAGCATATGAAAAATTAAAAAAATCAACTCCAACCCATATAAGCATTCTATTGAAGATTCCAGGCATGGGACCAAAGAAGCTGAAAAAACTTAACAAGCTTCTAAAAATCTCTACCATATCCCAGTTGGAAAAAGCAGCACAAAAACACAGGATTGCAAAGATTCCTGGCTTTGGAAATAAATCAGAACAAGACATCCTGGAGGGAATTGCATTAATGAGAAAATCAAAAGGCCGTATACCCTTAAGGCAGGCAGAAAGAATTGCAGCTCCAATCATAAAAAAATTAAAATCATTAAAACAGACTAAAAAGATTACAACAGCAGGTTCACTGAGAAGAAAACGCCCGACAATAGGAGATATTGATATCCTTGTTTCATCAACCCAGCCAAAAAAGATAATCGAGATATTCACAAAATTAAGATCTATCCGGAAAGTTCTGGCAAAAGGCCCTACAAAAGCAACCATTGTCCTGAAATTAGGAGTACAAGTTGATTTAAGAGTAGTTCCGCCTAAATCCTGGGGAGCTGCTTCATTGTATTTCATCGGAAGCAAGAATTATAATATAGAGTTCAGAAAGATTGCAATCAAAAAAGGCTACAAACTCAACGAGTACGGCTTATTTGACAAAACAACAGGAAAGATGACTGCAGGAAAGACAGAAAGAGAAGTCTGCAAAAAGCTTGGAATCAAGTGGATCAGACCAGAGCAAAGAGAAAAATGAAAACATTAACAATAATAAAAGCAGAAAAATTAATGAGAAAACATCTGAAAGATTTTCCTATCAAAATAAAACATTCTATTCT
>JAAOYC010000016.1 GCA_018221125.1 Candidatus Woesearchaeota archaeon | reverse complement strand
GTCGGTATCTTGTTTACAGACGGGGCTAAGACAGACAAGGCACTGCCCTTCAAAAGAAAGTATAGCAGAGTGCATTCTGTTTTCTCAAAGAAAGCAGAAGAGCATGGAATGAATGCTTTTTTTGCCCATCACAGAGAATTTAAAGACGGGAAGCTAAAAAAGTGCTGGTATAAAGAGAATGGAAGATGGAAGGTTGCTGAGAATCAGGAAATTGATTTAATCTACAGCAGGTTTGCCGGAAGCATCTACAAGGATAACAAGAGGAATAAATCAGCTGAAAATTTCAAATATAAGATGGCTGAGCAGGTGGCTATGATAAATCATCCTGTTTTAGACGAGTTCTGCTGGGACAAAAGGATTGTTGCAGAAGTATTTCCAGAGAACTGCCCAAGAACATTCATTGTAAACACTAAAAAAGGGCTGGATATTGTCCTGCCTGAACTTAAGACTGATAAGATAATCTTAAAACCAAGATACGGGACTTTGGGAAAAGATATTGTGGTTGTTGACAGAGACAATCTTCCTGACAAGATCGAAAAAAATACTTTAGTGCAGGAATTTATTGACACTTCTAAAGGCATCAAAGGAGTTACAGATGGGATGCATGACATGAGGCTGATAATGATCAATGGAAAGATAGACCATGTCCATATAAGGATCCCTAAGAAAGGTCTGCTTACTGCAAATGTTGCTCTAGGAGGGAAAAAAGTATTTATCAGCAGGAAGTTGATACCTAAAAAAGCAAGAATTATTGCGGGAAAAATAGATAAATTATTCAAAGAGCTTTATCCAAGAATATATTCTGTTGATTTTATGTTTGATGCAAAAGGCAAGCCATATATTGTTGAGTGCAACAGCCAGCCTATGATAGACAAATATGCATTCGGCAAGTTTGCTGACTTGAGTTTCTATGACAGGATGCTTGATACAATCAAGAAAAGCATTCCGATCAAAGTTGTTCAGAGATATTAAAAATATGTTTAGGTTACTCTCTCTATTATGTTTATCTTAAATTAAAATGGTAAAGAACTATGTATTTGCTGGAATTGATTTTATCCTCAATAAACAAGGTGAGCTCTATTTTATAGAGGCTAATTCTTCTCCTGGCGTGCTAAAAAGATATAAGAAAGCTTACAAGCACTGCAGGCCTGTAAAAGAACTGTGTGTTTTTCTGAATAAAAAATACAAAAAAATGGCTGTGATTTCAAAAAAGAAGTGGGAAGGGTCAGTTGTTTCAAAAGAATTCAGAAAAGGATTCAAAGGAGAGAGATATATCTGTGATTATAAAAAGAATAAAAAGCTTATGTCCAGAGGAGACGGCCACCTGATTGATACAGATGGCAGAAAAATAATGCCTGATGTTATTTTAAGAGTTGCTGCTGGCAAGCCTTATGCCCAGGAAAAAGCAGGAATCAAGATAATCAATCCAATCTGTATCTTGAATATAACCAAAGACAAGATTAAGACAAAAAAAATAATTAAAAAATATACAAAAATAAAGACTCCTAAAGCCTTTATAGTCAATAAAAAATCTGATATTAAAAAGAGATTAAATAAGAATAAAAAACTATTTTCACAGGGTTTTATCCTAAAACCTCAATACGGCCATAAAAGTGAGGGAGTGTTTATCTTTCATTCTTATAAAGATATTCCAAAAAATTTCAGAATAAAAAAGCCCTATCTTATGGAAGAATTGATTCAGCCCTCTGATTTGTTTAATG
>JAAOYC010000015.1 GCA_018221125.1 Candidatus Woesearchaeota archaeon | reverse complement strand
CTGTAAACAAGATACCGACTGATGGTTTTGTATTATCTATCATGTTCAATGTAATTTGGCTGATTTGTATTTAAACCTTTCGCATTTTCAAGTATTAGCGGGAAAATCGAAAGTATGTCGGTGAGCGTAGCGATACTAACTTTATTTTCGTATTTTTATAGAAATTTCCCGTCTTCAATTATCTTAACTCCATCAACATATATTGTTGGTTTAAGAAAAACTCCATCGATATGGACAGGAACATCAACCTTTCCGCCAAAACTAAAATTCTTTCCCAATGCAATATGCGCTGTCCCCATCACTTTCTCATCCTCTAAAACATTGCCAGTTACAATAGCTTTGTCATTTGTCCCGATTCCAAGCTCTGCAATGTTAAAAGCATTTTTATCTTTAATACCATCCAAAACATTTCTTAATTCATCTGCTCTTTCATCTCCATCAATCTTTACAGCAAATCCGTCTTCAACAGCAACAGTTATTGGACTTGTTACTTTTTTCTTCAGTACAGAACAATCAATGACATATTTGCCGTCAGCAGTCCCTTCAACAGGGGCAATGTAAGTCTCGCCAGCAGGCAGATTTCCTAAAAGACCTTTTTCCCTTAACATGCCTGCACTGGCTTTAGCTTCTCTTCCGTCAATTGACATTGTGATATCAGTTCCAGCAGATGTAACAACTCTGACTTTTTTTCCTTTATCCAGGACATCCTTTAATTTATTGCTTCTCTTAGCCATTTCTTCATAATCAACATTGATTGCTCTTTCCATGATCTCCTTTGTAACACCTGGCAGGGTTGCAACCCTTGCTCCTTTTTTACAGGCAGCTTTTACAGCATTTGTATGGGTATAAGACATGTTTTTTGGGATTATTATAACATCATATTCTAATATCTTTTTTGCAACTTCTTCCTGAGGCTCTTCTCCCGGGATCTTGCCCAGGGGAAGTTCTATGATATCTGTATCAGTTATCTTTTTGGATTCCTCATAAAGAACCCTGCCTATATCGATAAGGTTTTCATCAGTGATGATAAGAACTTTCTCTCCTTTCTTAACACCTAAACTTTCTTTCACAGCAATCTCAGCTGCTTTTTCTAAAGTGGCCATAACCTTTGCTATTTTAGTATCATATAAAAATCTTTTTAATGGAAAATGTATATATCTTGTCTAAAATAGACAGAAAGTATGGGTGTTTTTATGAAAGAATATGCTATTATCCTGGAGAGATGTACTGCAGTAAAGATATCTACAGCTGACGTAGAAACAGTAAAAAGATATCTTAAATAATTTCCTTCAGCTTCTTGATCATAAACTTCATCTCTTCTTTTCCTAGATCCTGGTGCACAGGAAGACTGAATTCTCTTTTAGCAAGATAATCAGTATCCTTAAACTTCTTCCTGTCAACTTCTCCTGGTATTATCCTGTTCCAGTGCACTAAGGTCTCAACATTCTGATTCCATAGCTTCTCTCTTATTGCTGTTTTATCCATATGCAGTACAGGAAAAAACAAAGGGCATGTTCCCTCAGGCAGTTTTCTGATTAAAGATTTTATCTTCCTGTTTCCTTTAAGCTTATTCAGTAAAAAACTGAAATTCTTTCTTCTTTTTTCAACTATCTTCCTGCTGTCAGAATGATATAATACAAACTTGGCTATTGAACTTATCCTGAAAAATACAGAAGGGTCTCCAAACAGCCCTCTTTCCGAACTCTTTTTCACAGTTCTTTTCTCATATTGCGTGGTTGGCCTTCCTAGCATAAAATTTATCTTCTTTCTAAAAAGCTCAATATACCTGTTAAATCTGTAGGATAGATACTTCCATTGAAAAGCTGTTTTTCTATTGATAGGCAGGGGAAACTTCTCATTATTCACAACCAAAGCTCCTCCTTCAAACAAAGGCAGGGTCTTCCTCAAGCTAAAGACTCCAAAATCTCCAAATCCTCCTAATAACTTTCCTTTATGCCTGCTGAAAAGAGATAAAGCGCAGTCCTCAATAAGATAAACTCCTTTTTCATCACAGATTTTTTTAATCTTTTCAATATCCTGTGCAAACCCAAAATAATGGGCAACAAGAACAGCTTTTGTATTCCTGTTTATCTTTCTTTTAAGGTCATCAATGTCTATTTTCAGGTCTTTCCTGACCTTGAAGAATTTTATATTCTTTGTAAAAAACAAAGCAGGATCTACAGCTGTCCTGCAGATAAATGAAGGAAACAGGACATTATCTCTGGACTTGATATTCATCAGCTTGAATGCATTATACAGTGCATTTCTTGCATAAGGATAAAAAACAACTCTTTTGAAATCAAAATCTGCACATTTTTTCCTTTTCAGGAAAAACAAAGGAGAAAGAGCTGCACGGTTTGGGACATATCTTGCCATTTTGATTATAACTTTTTCATAATACTTTTTATATTGCCTGTATCAGGCAGAGGAAGATCATCACAATCAAAGAAATATCAACCCCTTCTGATTTACTGCCTGTTAATCTTTCGATTTCCATCTCAGATTTTTAGCAGCTTGCCATCTATATAAATTTTGGGATTATTAAAAACCTGGTCAAAATGGATAATGGCATAAATAGTTCCGCCAAACCAGTAATTGCTGCCGATTCCGATATGCGCAGTCCCTTTTACTTTTTCATCGACCATTGTTGCTCCGATCACTTTAGCATTTGGATTGATTCCAATGCCTAATTCACCGACTCTCTTGATTCCCCATGGATACTTTGCCTTGTTGCACGCCCATTCTAAAGTGTTTCTTAAGTTGTCTGCCTCTTCTCCCCCAGTGATATTCACAATCTCTCCTTTGCTGATATCCAGCAAAATAGGCTTTTCAATCAACTGCGTCCCTTTTCTGTACGCAGAGCTGGCATCAATGACAAGAGTTCCTTCAACAGATTTCCATTTAGGGGCAAGATAGACCTCTCCAGCAGGGATATTCCCCCCTTTTCCAGGATTCTTGTAATCCCCTGTG
>JAAOYC010000014.1 GCA_018221125.1 Candidatus Woesearchaeota archaeon | reverse complement strand
GAATATAATTCATTGAAAAATAAATTAAAGTTGACTGAACTTGATGAAAGAAACAAGCATATGAATTTTGAAAAAATCAAGAAAGAAACAGAGGAAATTGAGAAAAGAGTTTTAGAATTGAAAAAAGAGCTTGAAGGAAAAGATAAGGTTGATGCAAAAGAGCATGATATAAAAATAAACTATAAAGAAAATGAGATTGTATCAGCAGAAAAAAGAGCCAGAGAGATATACAGTGCTTTGCAGGAATTCAGGATAAAGATAAAACAGGCTGAATCTGATAAATCAAAGATATTGAAGATCAGCAAATGCCCTGAATGCGAGCAGGAAGTTGAGAAAGAGCACAAGGATTTCATCTCAAAGAAAAAGAATGACATCATCTATGAATGCAAAAAAGGAATTGAAACTTATTCTGAAAAAGAAAAAGAAGCTGAGAAAAAGCTGATTGGATTAAAGCAGGAGCTTGAGAAGCTGAAGGATGTTATCAGCGAAATCTCAATCATTGAGCTGAAAAAGAAAGAGATTGATGAAAAAGAAAAAAGAAAACAAGGCCTGCTGTTGCAGCAGAAAGAGCTGAAGAAAAGCATTGGGGAGCTGTATGCAAAGAAGAATAAACTGAATGAAATGCTTTCTGAAGTGAAAGATGTTGAAAAAGAATATAACAAACTAAAGACCAGATTAAGAGAAGTTGAGGAAAAAGAAAGAGAATTAGAGATAGAGAAAACAGCTGTTGAAGAAAAGATAAATGGGATAAAAAGAGCAGTTGAATTGATTGACAAAGAGATTGAGGTCAAGCTGGAAGCAAAGAAAAAGATGAATTATCTGGGAGAGCTATTAGAATGGCTTGAAAACGGATTTATCAAATTAACAGCATCAATGGAAAGGCAGATCATGCTTAGTGTACATTCAGAATTCAATGAGCTGTTCAAAAGATGGTTTAATATCCTGATGGAAGATGAAACAATAAGTGTAAGGCTGGATGATACTTTTAGCCCTTTGATTGAGCAGAATGGATATGAAATCTCTATTGAAAATCTGAGCGGAGGAGAAAAGACTTCTGCTGCTCTTGCTTACCGTTTGGCTCTTAATAAAGTTGTGAATGACCTGATGGAAGGAATCAAGACAAAGGATCTGATAATACTAGATGAGCCAACTGATGGATTTTCAAGTGAGCAGCTGGATAAAGTGAGAGATGTATTGGAGCAGATTGGAACAAAGCAGACAATAATAGTCTCTCATGAAAGCAAGATAGAAAGTTTTGTTGATAATGTAATTAGGATTGGAAAGAATGAGCATGTTAGTGAAGTTGTATAGAACCTAAGCTTTATAAAAAAACTTACTTTCCTTTTATAGGTGAATTAAGATGGAAGAAATTATTGAATTTATGAAAAAATATGATGCAATTGTAGAAAGCTATTCAAAGGAATTAGGGATTCCAAAAGATAAATTAATGGAAGATTTTAACAGATGGGCTTTTACAGATTCTTTTCCTTTTGCTTTAGATATAGGAAACAGATTAGGATTAAATAATCAACCATTGGATAAAGAAGCAGTTTTGAATTGTGATGAATTTAGGCAGGCTCTAGACAATTTCTTTTTTCAGGGAATAGCGTTTTTGAAAGGACAGGATGAAATTAAACTTAGGGAAAAGATAACTGAACAATTATATGAAATTGTTGATTATGGTTATCAAGTAGGCAAGTCAGGAAAAGAACTAACTCATGATTATGTTAGTCATGAACTGCATATTTATCAAAGCAGGGGACTAGAAGGAATTTTACGCTGATAGTGATAATAGAATGAGCATGTTAGTGAGGTTATTTCTTAAAATCCCGAATCTTTATATATAATGTTTTCTTATGCTTTTATCGTGATAAAATGGATATCTTAGAAGAGATTGTGAAAGTTAATGGAGAAAGAAGGCAGAATATCGAGTTGTATGAGCAGCATAAGAAAGATATTGAAGCAGGGAATCTTCCTATTGAAAAATCTGGCGAAGAAAGTGTAAGATATGAGACTGCATCCTTGCTAAAGAGATTATGCTTAGGTTATCATCTAAAAGAGCTTGGAGAGCTTGTGCTTAAAGATGAAGATATTTCCTTGTTAACTCCTAAAGATAAAGAAAAATTATCAGAATATGAGATAGGAGAAAAAGAAAAAGAGCGAAGAGAAAAATTAAAAACTTTGGTTGAAGGATTGAATAAAGATATTGAAGGACTTATTGGATATTTTTCTAGCAAAATAAGTCAAGGTTATGATGATCATCTTTAATTCTTATAGAAAATAAAAGGTGGTGCTGGTACCTTGAGCTGGCCAGTGCTCAGGTCTTGCAGACCACCACCCCTCATGAATATATAGGGTTTCTGAGTATTTAATCTTTTCCAATATAAGGTATATGTTTGAGTTATTAGATATATTTAGTGGAGTTGCTAAATATTTTTAAAGTTTTTATTCATCACTTCTTAAATATGGGAGAAACAATGAATAAGAAGATTGCTGAACTATTGGTTGATTATTTAGAAGCACATCCTAATATGATATCTGTTGATAAGGATTATTTTGTTGATATCCTGATGCAGACAAAAATTCCGCAGAAATCTGATGAGTTCTATCATAAAATTCCACCTAATCACCAGAGTATAGATTCAGATTCAAGGATTTACAGTTTTTCTTTGCGAAGGATTTTGAGAAATCGGAATGCAAAGAAGTATAGGATAGGATTGATAAGAAGTGCTTTGGGAGCTATTGGTGAAAGCCTGAGAATCTATGATTCAAGTTTATTGGCAAGAAAGATAAGAAAAAGCAGAAAACTAGTTGAAATGATGGACCAGGTGGGCATTCCTTATTCTTTGCTTGGCAAATTCGAGATTATTGATTATGAAAGCAGTGTAAAATGTGAAACAAAGCCTATCCTGATCATACCAGGTGTTGAAGATTTAGATGCAATCCTAGCATGGGAAAACAAGAAAAAAAGAGTTTATGAAGAGATAAGAATAGACAAAGCTCTGTCCCATCCAAAGATGACTTGATTAAGATATTCCAAGTGTTCTTATCAAAAACTTTAAATATGAGTAAAGAACAGATTATATATCAGTACAGAGGTGTGAAGGATGAAAAAACAATTTATTATATTGATAGGGTTGCTTTTCTTGAGTTTATTGACTGTTTCTGCAGATGATTTTGAGTTTAAGATTGAAAGCATAAGAAGCGAGATAGACTCTGGAGAAACTGCACAGTTTTTACTTGTAATAACAAGCAATCTTTCTACAATAAAAGAATTCAGGATATATCTGCAAGACATTGAGTGGGATATGCCATCAGAAGTCATAAAAATATATCCTCAGACAGACACAAGCCACAAGCTTGTCATCACACCTTCAAAATATATTGAGCCTGGAAAAACATATGGAGTCAGGATCAATCTTAAGGATACTACAACAGAGGAAGTTGTTTATTCTGGCATTGCTGCAGTCAGTGTAAAAAGCAGCGAGAAAGCTGTCAGCGCTTACAGGCCTTCTGTAAGAATGACTGTTGACCTCCCATTGAGTATTGACCCAAGCAAAGAAGTTAGTGTCAAGGTCAAGCTGGAAAACCAAAATCTGCTGAATCTTACTGACCTTGTGCTGGGCATATCAAGCGATGTAACTGGATTTGAAGTAGAGCAGGATGTGCAGCTGATTCCGCTTGGAAAAAAGATTGTTGAATTGAAATATGATTTAGACCCCCTGCAAAAACCAGGGAAATACATATTGAAATTCAATCTTATGAGAACAGGAGAGGTAATAGAAAGCGAAGTGAAGACAGTTACAATTGATGCTATCTCTGATTCTTTTAAAGAAGAAGAGACAAAAATGGGGTTCTTTTTCAAGACAACCACTATCAAAAAGATTACAAGCACATCTAATATAGATGGAGTCAAGACAATAAAGATACAAACCACTCTTCTGAAAAGCTGGTTTACTTCAACTAACCCTAAAGCAACAAAATTAAAAGAAGACGGAGCAAGATATTTAATTGTTGAGGTTGATCTAGAGCCAGGGGAAGTCAAGGATGTCAGCGTTGTTATTAACTTCAGGATATTGATCTATATTCTGTTATTGGCAGCATTGTGCCTGGGCATAAATTATAGATACAAGAGCCCGTTGACAATAAGAAAAGGTGTTTCTGATGTCAATACAAAAGAAGGCGGAATATCTGACTTAAAAATAACTCTTGAAATATCAAACAAGGACAAAAAGAAGATAAAACATGTTACTATAACAGATTATATCCCTGATATTGCCTACATTGCAAAGGAATTTGGAGAAGGCACTTTAAAGCCGAGCAGAGTATTCAGGCACAGAACAAAAGGAATGATCCTTAAATGGGATATTGAAGAGCTTGCTCCTGGAGAAGACAGGCTGATCAGCTATACAGTGAAATCAAAGCTGAGCATAGTCGGAAACTTCAAGATACCAAGAGCAAAAGCAACTTTCAAGAGAAAAGGAAGAGATATAAGTGCTTATTCAAATGCATCTGGAGTTAGCTCTTAAACATAAAGTTTATAAACCAATATTTTATTTCTTTATTTAGCCCTGCGTAGCTCAACGGTAGAGTGTTCGGCTGTACTTCATTATGAAGAGTCAAAGATGCATTCGCCATAAGACCAACGCAAATATGCAAAGGAATGAAATATGGTCAGCTGAGCCCGAAAGGTCGCTGGTTCAAATCCGGCCGCAGGGATTTGGAACCATGGGCAATCCATGGTTTCCTTTATTTTTCTAAAACCGCAAATTTTTTATCCTCCAAGATTAAGTATATGTTATGAGAATTAAAAAATTAAAACCTGGTTTTGAGAAATTAACAAAGGAAAAAGCTAGAATAATTGCTCATTTAATTGGAGATGGTGCACATTATAAAACAAACCATGAATATGTGTTAAAATATGAAGTTAAAGACGAGGAATCTCTTAAACAATTTGATAAAGATATTATCCAAGTTTATGGACTTAAGCCTTCTTGGGAATGGAATACTTCTGGAATAACAGGAAAACCAATAAAATTTGTTAGATTAAGATCAAAATTGGCTTTTGAAGATTTGTTAAAATATTCAACTTATTTCTCAAAAGATTGGAAATTAAATCAGTTATTAATAAGTTCCTCTAAAGAAATAAAAGTGGAATTTCTAAGGGCATTATTTGATGATGAAGGGAGCATAATCCCATATAAAAAACCAATAATAAGATTATATTCTATAAATTTAAAAGGATTAAAACAGATACAGAACATATTAGAATTAGATTTTAGGATTAAAAGCAAGATGATTCCTGGATTTGGATTTAAAAGAAATGTATATGGCTTGGTAATTACTGATTTAATACCATTTAATGAGCAAATTGGATTTAATTTAAGACGAAAACAAAATAAACTAGGAAAAGCAATAAACAACTTAAAAAGGACTTAATTTTAGTAAGTAGCGTAAACAAGATTTACTGACTTACTAAAAAACAGGGTTTTTTAGTAAGTTTTATATATCAAGAAAAAATTCAAGCCCTATGCCTAATTCATCTTTCTATAGACTAAAGAAGCTTGAATAACTTATGAATGGATTATAGAAAGCAGAATAGGCTTTTTTACATATATAGCCCTGGTAGTGTAGCTCGGCCTAGCACGAAGCCCTGTCGTAATGGTTCAAATCACGGAAGAGGGTTTAGCTTTTGCAAAAAGGCTTCAACTCGGGTTCAAATGTGCTAAAAGGTCCAAAGACCTTCGGCTTTGGAAGTCCCGACCAGGGCGTTGGGCCGGTAGCTCAGCCTGGTAGAGCACTTGACTTTTATGGGTGACGCCATAAATTCACAAGTGGATTTAATGTCACCGCAAGATATCAAGTGGTCGCGAGTTCGAATCTCGTCCGGCCCACCATTAAAATCAAAAAAACAGTGAGGATTAATAGGGGCAGACTGCCTTTATGGCAATCAGTCTGGCTCACCATTAGATTAGGGAGACAAAATGGCAAAGAGAAAAAGCAAATTAATAATCAAGAAGCATATCCTGATCCCAAAGCATATCAAATTATCTGCAAAAGAAAGGGATGAGCTGTTTAAAAAATACAACATTTCTTTGAAAGAGCTGCCTAAGATAAAAAAAGATGATTCTGCTATCACAAGCCTGAATGTCAAGGAAGGAGATGTAATCAAGATCATACGTATGAGCCAGACTGCAGGAGAAGTAGAATTTTACAGAGGAGTTATAAGTGAATAAACACGAGATATTAATCAAAAAATATTTTGAAGAGCAGAGTTTTGTCGGCTCAACTATAGAGTCATTCAACAGTTTCATAGAAAAAGAGCTCCAGAAGATAGTAGACGAGAACAAGGAGATTGAACCTACTATAATCCCTCCTGATGTTGATGAATTCAAGATAAAATTTGACAAGATATGGGTTACAAAGCCTGAGATTACCGAGGCTGATGGAAGCAAAAGGGCTATATATCCTACAGAAGCAAGGCTTAGGAAGATATCCTATTCTGCCCCTATGTTCATTGAAGTCTCAGCGCATATCAACGGCGTGCAGAGGGAAAGCTTTACAACACTTATCGGAAATATCCCTATCATGCTGAAAAGCAAGTTCTGCCATCTGAGTGGTCTAAAGAAAGAAGAATTGATTGAAAAAGGAGAAGATCCTAATGACCCAGGAGGATATTTTATAATCAACGGGACTGAAAAAGTACTGATCAATGTGGAGGATCTGGCTGCCAACAGGCTGCTGGTGGAAAAGGCTTCAACAGGACCAAGCGAGTATATCGGAAAATTATTTTCTGAAAAAGGAGCATTCAAGATCCCTCATATATTTGAAAAATCAAAAAGCGGAACAATCTATCTCTCATTCACAAGGGTGAAGAGAGTTCCGGTAATCATAATCCTGAAGGCGCTCGGACTACTGAAAGATGAAGATATAATGAAAGCTGTTTCAGAGGACAAGCAGTATGATGATATCCTTATCAACCTGTACGAGCATACTGACCTTAAATCTGAAGAAGATGCAATGGACAAGATTGCGAAACAGATAGGCATCACCCAGTCAAGAGAGATAAGGCTTGAAAGGATGAATGATGTGGTGGATAAATATCTAATGCCTCACCTTGGGACAGAAAAGGAAGACAGGCTGTTCAAGGCCTATAACATCTGCAAGCTGATGAAGAAGTTCATTGATGTGGCTAGCAAAGAACTGCCGACAGACGACAAAGACCATTACATGAACAAGAGATTAAAGCTAAGCGGGGACCTGCTTGCTGATCTGGTTAGGATGAATCTTAAGGTGCTGATCGGAGATCTACTGTATAATTTTCAGAGGATTGTCAAGAGAGGGAAATTCCCCTCAATAAAAGTCATCATAAGAGAGAAGCTGCTGACTTCAAGAATATACAGCGCAATGGCAACAGGCTCATGGGTTGGCGGAAGAAAAGGTATAAGCCAAAGAATCCAAAGGCTTAACTTTTTGGAAACAATGAGCCACCTGCAGAGGGTTGTAAGCCCATTATCTGCATCACAGGAGAATTTTGAAGCAAGAGAACTGCATGCCACCCATCTTGGAAGGCTGTGCCCAATTGAAACTCCTGAAGGAACAAATATCGGGCTAAGAAAGAACATGGCCCTGTTATGCAAGACATCTCATGAATCTGATGAAGAGAATCTTATAAAACAAATCAAGACAATAGGGGCAAATCTTATTGTGAGATAAAATGACTGTTGAATTATACTTAAATGGAAAATATGTAGGTGGAGTGGAAGACCCTGTCCTGTTTATTGAGCAGTTCAAGAGCGAGAGAAGAAAAGGAAATATCTCAGCCAATAATAATATAGGCTATAATGAAAAAGCAGGAAAGATAAGCATTGAAAGCAGCAAAGGGAGAGCAAGAAGGCCTTTGATAATAGTCAAAGACGGAATTCCTATGCTGACTGAAAAACATGTAAAGCAGCTGGAGAAAGATGAGATAGGGTGGAGCGACTTGATGCACCAGGGAGTAATTGAATTCCTGGATGCAGGCGAAGAGGAAAATGCCTTGATTGCTTTTTCTGAAAAAGAATTGAGGTCAGAGCATACTCATCTTGAGATCACTCCAATGAATATGTTTGGATTGACAACTTCTTTGGTTCCGTTTGCAAACCATACACCAACACCAAGAGTAAACATGGGAAGCAAGAACCAGAAGCAGGCATTGGGATTCTATGCTGCAAACTATCTTGTAAGGATGGATATGGATGTCAACCTGCTGCACAGCCCACAGGTCCCTATTGTAAAAACAATGATGCATGATATTTATGGAGATGAGCACCATCCTGCCGGACAGAACCTTGTTGTAGCTGTGATGAGCTATGACGGATATAATATGGAAGACGCTATTGTGATAAACAAAGGCTCAATTGACAGAGGACTTGGAAGAAGCACTTACTACAGGCCAAGCATTACAGCTGAATTAAGATATAGCGGTGGATTGGTTGACGAGATAAGCATCCCTGACAAAGAGGTCAAGGGATATAAAAGCGAGCATGATTACAGATTATTGGAAAAAGATGGAATCATCTATCCAGAAGCAAAGATTTCAGAAGGGGATGTAATAATTGGAAAAACAAGCCCCCCAAGATTCTTATCAAGCCTTGATGAATATAATCTTGCTGCTGCTACAAGAAGGGAAAGTTCTGTTGCAGTAAGCCATGGCGAGCAAGGGGTTGTTGACTTTGTATTGATAACAGAAAATGAAGAGGGAAACAAGCTTGTTCAGGTAAGGATAAGAGACCAAAGAATCCCTGAGATAGGGGACAAGTTCACTTCAAGGCACGGGCAGAAAGGTGTTGTTGGACTGATAGTCCCCCAATCAGACATGCCATTCACTGCATCAGGAATAACTCCTGACCTGATTTTCAGCCCCCATGGTATTCCTTCCCGTATGACAATCTCACATCTGATCGAGCTTATAGGCGGAAAAGTAGGGGCCTTGGCTGGAAGAAATATTGACGGGACAACATTCCACTCTGAAAAAGAGATGGATCTAAGAAAAGAGCTGTTATCTTTGGGGTTCAAGGATGACGGTGTTGAAACAGTCTATAACGGGAGAACAGGCGAGTGCTACAGGGCAAAGATCTTTGTAGGAAATATGTATTATCTTAAATTAAAGCACATGGTTGCAAACAAGATCCATGCAAGGGCAAGAGGCCCTATCCAGCTGCTGACAAGGCAGCCAACAGAAGGAAGAGCAAAAGAAGGCGGATTGAGATTAGGAGAGATGGAGAAGGATACTTTTGTTGCTCATGGTGCTTCATTATTATTGAAAGAAAGATTTGATTCAGACAAGACATTAGTTCCTGTGTGCGAGCAATGCGGATTGATTGCAATCCATGATGCCCACAAGAACAGAAGCTACTGCCCTATATGCGGGGATAATGTTGAGATAACAAATATTGAGATAAGTTATGCATTCAAGCTTATACTGGATGAGTTCAAGTCACTGGGAATATATCCTAAGATGGGGTTGACTCACAAATATTAAAAAAAGGTTTAAACAATGGCAGAAGAAATAGACACACAACAAGAATATGTGCATAAAAAAGTAGAGAACATTGTTTTTGGAGTTGCAAGCCCTCAGTTGATCAAGAAGATGGCCAGTGCAAAGATAGTGACCCCAGAACTTTATGATAAAGAAGGTTATCCTGTTGACGGAGGATTGATGGATATCAGGCTGGGAGTCATTGATCCTGGATTGAGATGCAAGACCTGCGGAAGCAAATTGAAAGAGTGCATCGGACATTTTGGTTATATTGAACTTGCAAGGCCTGTCACCCACATCATTTTTGTAAATATCATCCTTTCATTGTTAAGAAGCACCTGCAAGGAATGCGGCAAGATACTGATTCCAAAAGACAAGATAGGAAGATGCCATGCAAAGCTTGACAAAGCTGAAGCAGAAGGTGAACTGGAAGGAAGAAGGGCTGCAATAAAAAATATCATCTCTGGATTAAAGACAGTGAACAAATGCCCTTACTGCAAGGCAAGGCAGCAAAAGATTGCTCTTGAAAAGCCAACTACTTTTGTTGAAAATGACAAGAAGATGAGCCCTATAGAAGTAAGGACAAGACTTGAGAAGATTTCTGATGAAGATATTGAGATTTTTGGATTAAAGCCAGGATATGTAAGGCCTGAATGGATGATCCTTACTGTACTGTCTATCCCTCCTGTAACAATGAGGCCTTCAATCACCCTGGAAACTGGGGAAAGAAGCGAGGATGACTTGACTCACAAGCTGGGGGATATTGTAAGAATCAACCAGAGATTATTTGAGAATATCAATGCAGGAGCTCCTGAGATAATCATAGAGGATCTTTGGGATCTACTGCAGTATCATATCACTACATTCTTTGACAATAATGTTGCTCAGCTGCCTCCTGCAAGGCACCGTTCAGGGCAGCCATTGAAGACAATCACAGCAAGAATCAAAAGCAAGGAAGGAAGAATCAGGCATAATCTTGCCGGAAAAAGGACAAACTTCAGTTCTCGTACTGTTATTAGTCCAGACCCGATGATTGAGCTTAATGAAGTCGGAGTTCCTAAAGTTGTGGCTATGAAGCTTACAATGCCAATAAGAGTGACTGAATGGAATCTTGAATATCTGAAGAAGTTCATGGAAAGAGGTTCTTCAAAATATCCAGGGGCAAATTATCTAATAAGGCCTGACGGCAAGAAAAAGAAGATGACTGATGAAACGCAGGAAGCCCTGATTGAAGAGGTTGCTCCGGGCTATATTGTTGAAAGGCATCTGATGGACGGAGATATTGCCCTGTTCAACAGGCAGCCTTCACTGCACAGGATGTCTATGATGAGCCATAAAATCAGAGTGCTGGCTGGAAGGACATTCAGGCTGAATCCTGCTGTATGCAATCCTTATAACGCTGATTTTGATGGGGATGAGATGAACCTTCATATTCCCCAGACAGAGGAGGCAATAACAGAAGCAGAGGTCCTGATGCAGGTCCAGACACAACTGATCAGCCCCAGATACGGGTTAAGTGTCATTGGATGTGTGCAGGATGCTATATCTGGAAATTATCTGCTGACAAGAGGAGCAGAACTGAGAAGAGATGAAGCAGTTGACTTGCTTTGCAGGGTAGGTGTCAAAGATTTTTCAAAACTGCCTTCAAAAGAAATGATCAATGGAAGGGAGATATTTTCATGCATATTGCCTGATGATTTTAATTTTAAAGGAAAATCAAGAAGTGTTGATGAGAAAGGGGGAAATGAAGTTATAATCAAGAGCGGAAAACTGGTAAAAGGAGTCATGGACAGGGATAACCTGGGAGAAGGAAGCGGATTGTTGTTGAGGACCATACACAAAAATTATGGGGAAAACAAGGCTATAAAGATCCTGGGAAAGATATTCAAGCTGGGCATAGTGTACCTGGCAAGAAATGGATTTACAGCTGCATTAAGTGACAGCGATCTGCCAGAGCCAGCCAGGATGAAGATAAAGGATATACTGAACAAAGCAGAAGATGATGTCAATAATCTTATCAATATATATCACCAGGGGAAACTGGAGATATTTCCAGGAAGGACTGCTGAAGAAACACTTGAATTGAAGATTTTAGAGCTGCTGAACAAATCAAGAAATGAGACAGGAATAGTTGTTGCAGAGCACCTAAACAAAAATACAGGAAGTTCTGTCATGAGTGATTCCGGATCCAGAGGAGGGCCTTTGAATCTTGCGCAGATGGCTGCTTGTGTCGGACAGCAGGCTATGAGAGGAAAGAGGATTGAAAAAGGATACATAGGCAGAACATTGTCATTCTTCAAGAAAGGAGATTTAAGCTCAAATGCACGCGGATTTATCAGGGACGGCTATAAGGGAGGATTGACACCATATGAATTCTTCTTTGGAGCAATAACCGGAAGGGATTCACTGATGGATACTGCCTTAAGAACACCTAAGTCTGGTTATCTTTACAGAAGATTGGCTAATGCAATGCAGGACCTGAAGGTTGAATATGACCTCACTGTAAGAGATGCAAGCGGAAGGATAGTCCAGTTCAGGTATGGTGAAGATGGAATTGATGTTTCAAAATCAGAAAATGGAATAATAAATATTGACAGAATAATCAGCAATGTGAAATAAAAATGACAAAAGAATATAACAAATATAAGGGAAGATTGCCTTCCAATGTTCTGGAAGAAGTCAGGGAAAAGACAAAAGGCATGCCTGAAGGCAGAGTCAACAATATCCTGAAAGAAGTCTGCAGTGAATACAATAAAGCAAGAGTGGAGCCAGGGGAGTCAGTTGGGTTAGTTGGAGCTGAAAGTATTGGAGAGCCGGGAACACAGATGACACTGAATACATTCCATTTTGCAGGAGTAGCTGAGATGAATGTCACTGTTGGTCTGCCAAGGATTATTGAGATTCTTGATGGAAGAAAGAAAATCAAGACACCTATGATGGAGATTTTTTTGAACAAGCCATGGAGCAATGGGAAGGATATAAGACATCTTGCCTTGTCTATAAAAGAGACCACAATGAAAGAGATCATGACTGACCTTGCTGTCAATATTGTTGAGTCTAAGATTGAACTGAGATTAGACAATGCAGCCATGAAAGATGTAGGGGTAACTCCTGGGAATGTCACAGAGGCATTAGGAAAGCAGCTTAGAGGTGTTTCAATAAAGAAAAAAGATGATCTGATTGTCATCAAGATGAAATCAAAAGAAGGATCTGTAGGAGATGTCTCAAAGGTAAAAGAAAAGATAAAAGATGTTTTTGTAAGAGGAGTAAAAGGGATAACACAAGTTCTTCCTGTAAAGAGGAATGATGAATTCATAATTATCGCTGCAGGCTCTAATCTGAGGGATGTGCTGCCGTTGAAAGAAGTTGACGAGACAAGGACAATAACCAATGATGTATTTGAAACAGCAGAAGTATTGGGAGTTGAAGCTGCAAGACAGATCATCATCAATGAAGTCAATAAAGTCATTGATACCCAGGGGCTGAATGTTGATCTAAGACATATCATGCTTGTTGCAGATACAATGAGCTTTAGCGGGGATGTGAAAGGAATCACAAGATATGGTATTGTTAGCGAGAAGGCTTCTGTTTTGGCCAGAGCTTCGTTTGAAACCCCAATAAAACATATAGTCAATGCTGCTCTTGTAGGAGAAGTTGATAATCTGAATTCTGTTGTTGAGAATGTTATGCTGAATCAGCCTGTTCCTGTTGGAACTGGACTGCCAGGACTGGTAACCAAGGTGAAGTAAAGTGATTGATGATATTAAAAAGATAATAAAAGAAGGAAAAGCTGTAATTGGCACAAATGATGTCATGAAGAGCCTGAAATTAGGAAAGATTTCCAAAGTTTATATCACTATAAACTGTCCTGACAGTGTCAAAGATGATATCAAATATTACGCCTCATTAAGCGGGGCTGAAGTTGTTCAGCTGAAGCAGCCAAATGATGAATTAGGAATTGTCTGCAAAAAGCCGTTTGCTATTTCTGTTATAGGATTAATCAAAGGTGCATAAGTTGGGTATAAAGATTAAATTTGACATGGACCTCATGAAGTACATGTCTCTTTTCGAGAAAATTACCCGGGTGAATGCAAAAGATTGCTTTAAGCAGGCTGAAAAGATAGTTTTTATTGTCAGTGAAGGACTGGCTGGAAAAGCTGTTGGCCAGAAAGGGGTGAATATCAAGAAGATGGAAGGGCTGTTTAAGAAGAAGATAAAGATCATTGAGTTAAGTGATGATTTGATTGATTTTGTAAAGAATGTTATTCATCCTCTTGGAGCAAGAGAGATTAAAGAGGAAGACGGTGTTGTTACTATTATTCCTGTTGATTCGCAGACAAGGGGTTATCTGATTGGAAGAGAGGCTGTTAATCTAAGAGGTTTTGAGGAAGTAGTCAAAAGATATTTTGATATTAAAGAGATTAAGGTTGTTTAATAGCAGCTAAAGTTGACTTTGTCAACAGACTTAAGAAAATCAAAGAATTTTCGTAAGTTTTTTAAATAAACATTTAATCTAAGATAATACTAAAATGGCAAAGAAAGCAAGAGGCTTAGGAAGCACAAGAAGATTGAAGAAAAGGAATAAAGTAAATAAATGGCACTCTTCAAAATACAAGAAAAAGACTCTTGGATTGAAAAGAAAGGCTGATCCATTAGAAGGATCTTCGCAAGCAAAAGGGATAGTATTAGAGAAGGTTCAATTAGAGGCAAAACAGCCAAACTCTGCTATGAGAAAATGCGTAAGAGTTCAATTGGTCAAGAATGGAAAACAGGTTACTGCTTTTACTCCTGGAGATGGAGCAACTAAACTGATTGATGAGCACGATGAAGTTGTCATTGAATGCATAGGCGGAAAGATGGGCAGGGCAAAAGGAGATATTCCTGGAGTCAGATGGTGCGTCATCAAGGTCAATGATCAAAGCTTGACTGCATTGTTACATGGAAAGATTGAGAAGGCAAGAAAATGATTAAAGCATTTGATAGATGGGATACAGAAGGCATCAAAGTCCATGACAGAGGGCTGGTTGATTATATCACTCTTAAGCCAAAGGTTGTTCCTAGAACAGGAGCAAGGTATGCTGGAGAAAGATTCCACAAATCAAAAATTTTTATTGTTGAAAGATTGATCAACAAAGTCATGATTCCTGGGCATAAGTCTAAGAAGCATTTCAAAGGTTCTGGGCATATCACTGGAAAAGCAGAAAAAGCTTACAATATTGTAGAGAAAGCATTTGAGATAATTGAGCAGAAAACAAAAGAGAATCCAATCAAGGTATTTGTTGAAGCTTTAGTCAATGCTGCTCCAAGAGAAGAGATAATCGCAATTGAGTATGGTGGAGCAAGATATCCAAAAGCAGTTGAATGCGCTCCTCAAAGAAGAATTGATATTGCACTTCGTTTTTTTACACAAGGTTCTTACCAGAAGTCTTTTAATACTAAGAAAGCAATTGAAGATTGTTTAGCTGATGAGATTCTGAATGCTTACAAGCTAAGCAGCAATTCTGCAGCAATTACAAAGAAGCTTGAGTTGGAAAGGCAGGCAGATGCTAGCAGGTAATTCTTAATTAGATACAAAAAACCACGTTGTCTAAATTGAAATTCTTTATTTACAGAGCGTTAGAAAGCTGAATTCTTAAGATTGTGTATGATAAAGATTGTGCTTCAATATTTTGGTGGCCTTTTAATTGAGAGTCATCCTCCCTTAATTTACTGAATTGATTTCACTTTAGTTACATCTTCATAAGAAACATAATATGTTGGAACACTAACAGTTGAACATTCATCATATTTTGAAATAATATATTCATCAAATGAATTAATTGAATCAATATGTTCATTGTAAAAACTTAAGTACTGACTATAATAGATATCGTAATTTTCAACATCTAAATCGTAATTTATTCTTTTATTCTCAAGTAAATCATATAGATCCATACACATACTATAAACAAAGTGACTAGTATGGCTTCTTCCACAATTTTTAGATTCAAATTCTTTCAACAAAGATTCATATTCTAAATATCTCTCATTAAATTCTTCTTCTAAATTTTGTAAATTTTCTAAGAATTCCTCAAATTGAATCACTAACTTATGAATTCCATCATAT
>JAAOYC010000013.1 GCA_018221125.1 Candidatus Woesearchaeota archaeon | reverse complement strand
ATCTAATATATCTGGATATGCGTCTATTACACTTTGATAGATAGAGCTTGGAGGAAGATTGTCTAATGACAATTTGCTTTTGTCAGCAGCAAAATAGTTTTGTATTAATTTAAGTTTTGCTTCGTTTGGTAGGTTATCTAAAAAAGGAAAGGATGATGCTAATTGAACTGACTGTGTAGGACTTGTCATTCCTTGTATGAAAATTGAGTAATATTCCACTAGGGAATTAAATGAATGTTCAAGTTTGTCTTTATTAAAACATTGCTCTGCTTCTTGATATAAAGAAGTTGCTTGGGATAATTGTGTATGCCTGACTTTTGCTTCAGCTTTTGGGAAGGTTGTTTCTTTGGATTCTAGGAGTTCGATTATCTCTACTTGATATTCTGACAGGGCTTTTCCAGTGTCCTTGCATTTTTCACCCATACCAAATGATCTGAGAACAGATTTGGACAGATCATAAGCTCTAGGAGCAACCATAAGCAAGGTTATGACAGATGCAGCCGCTACTATAAATCCTAAAATATATGTCCACTGAGCTTTTTTATTCATTTTACAGAGCATATTAGATTAAATCAAAGATGTATTTTGATATTATGAATACTATTGCAAGTATTACAAATAGCATAATAAGAATGCGTATTGTATCCATTGTTAACCATGGCAATCCGCCGGCTGCTTGTGCTTTTTTTCTTAATTTCATTTTTAATTTTTTAAACTTTTGAATATATAAGTGTTATGATTTTTGGGATTGTTCTACTTGGAAATATTGGCAACCTAGGTCTTGAAATACTTCTTCTGAGTATTCTCTTAAAAAAACCTCTGCAAGCCATTCGTCAATATTTCTTGTTGTAAACCAAGCTATTGCTTCTCCTATTCCCATGATGATTCCACCACCAATCATGATAGGGATACCAACTGGGGCGCCTATTACTGAGAATGACATGGCTGCTCCTGCTCCAACCATAACTCCTCCTCCTGCTATCAATCCATATTGAGCTGATTTTGTTTCCTGCATTCTTATGAATTTCTTTATTTCATCTCTTCCTTTTACATAAACTAATATTGTTGAATATGTTTTTTCTGGGTTGATTGTATCTGATATTTTCTGCTTTGCTTCTGCATTTAGGAACATCTCTCCTGATTCTGTTCTTCCTAAATATTCAATATATTTCTTTTTTTTATTAGGGGCTGTTTGGGTGTAAATAAATTCTGTAAAACCTTCAATTGGCTTTTTTGCTTCAAAATCTATTCTTGAGCATATTGCGCAGAAGGTCCCTTCTCCGCTGAATAAATCTTCTTGGCCTTGCTTAAATATGTCCCAACATTCTACCATTTCATTTGCTAACTGACGTTTGATTAATTCAGGGTCTTTTTCTTTAATTGTTAGATCTTTTGCAGGACATTTTATATTCTGAGAAAAATCTAATCCTTCTAGATGAAGCCTTGCATTTGCTTCGACGCTAGACTTGCACTGCGCTAATCTTGTAGAACCTTCTAATCTAGGATAAAATTTTATAACAATAATAGCCAGCACGATGGAAAGGACGACTAATGATATGATTATTGCTTTTACATAATCCATTTGTGCTTTTTTTTGGTGCATTTTAATGATTAAAAAGAGTTAATTAATTAAAAGACCACAATAAGGTCCCTCTTCTATTACTTCTTTAACTTCTCCTCCTACTTCTACTTCTCCATAATCTATTTTAACTTCTTGATATAAATCAAAATCAGGAGGGATTAGCTTCATTGAGCCAATTCCCTTGCATTCTGCGCATTCTGAAAAAGGGTTTAAATAAACTGGATCCCATATACAAACACCCGTTAATCCTATTCCTCCAATGATAGATATGGTTGCTCCTACTGCTACTGCTGCAATCCCTATTTTAGCTAAAGCTATTCCTGCACCAGTCAAAGGAGTTCCAATAATAGCTCCAACCCCTGTAAGTGTTAATACAACACCCACAATTGTAATAACTACTCCAGCAATAATAACGCCCCATGTTGCTATTACAGTCCAGGTACTCATATCTTTAGGCCGGTATAGTTTAACAATTATTTGTGATTCAGGGACTAGAAAGTTTTCATTCATCTTTTTTATATCTTCTTGAGAAAATCCATGGCCTTTTTCATGATAAATATATTCAAAGTAAGTTTCTCCTTTTCTGTATTCTTTCTTGAGCATATAAGGTATAGGAGATAGTATTACTCCATTCTTACCTCTTTTTTCCGCTATTTTTCCCTTAGTAAGGGTTTCTTTATAATATTTTAATAAAGCATCATCAAATTTTATTGTTTTGCAGACAAGGCAATAAGACTGTCCTCCAGTATCCCAATAAGAGAAAGGATCTATTTTTCCTTCTCCAACCATATACCAGCATTCAGCCATTGCATCTGCAATCAGTTTATGAGCTTTGTCTTGGTTAATCAGTCCATCTTCGACAATATCTTTTTTCTTTATAGTTAAATCACATAATTCATCCCTTGGACATTTGATAGCTGAATAAGGTTCTCCTGCAAATGGTTTAGGAGCTCTTTTGGATTCTGCTGCTAATAAGATGCTGAATCTGCATGCTTCTATATTTGTTTTGCAACCTGCATCTTTTGTTAATCTATAGATTACTGCTCCAATAACCAATGCTGAAGCTACAACTATAATGATCATTGCTAGTGTTGAGACCTGGGATTTTTTGAATTTCGGAAATTTCATTTTTTATGTTAAGCTTGATAAAACTTTATAGATTACTGCAACAACTGCTATTATGATCACTACAATAACTATGATTTTTATCAATGTTTTTATTCCAATTTTTTGTTCTTCTGGCATCTTAACCACATATGTCTAAGTTTATTTTCATTGGAGCATAGCTTGTTGGGAGGATGCAGCAGGGAGATGATGTTGTTTTTTCTCCTTTGCATGGGTCTCCTAATGGAGGGATTACTTCCTCATTATTAATCTTTACTGTTAGATAATGCTGCTTGCTCCATTGCTCCAGGGTTTGCTGCAGTATCTCCTGGATAACAATCTCTACATAATCGCAGGAAAATCCAACAGGGCATCTTGTGTATCCTCCTTCTGCGCAATCATTCAGCAGCTGGGAAACAGACAGCTCACGGCAGTCTGTTGTTGTGGACAATAAAGTGTTTACTGTATTTGCAGCCAGCTCTTTGTGAGTAAATGTTTTCTTTATATCAGAGGGCTGTTTTAATATAATGAACTGTATTACAAAAAGCATTGCTAATGATACCAGGATGATGATTATTGCCAGTCCCATTATTTCTGTCTGTGATTTCTTGTAATTTTTCATTTTATCTGTAATTATCTACAAACAAAACTCCAAATGAGTATGTGTCTGTCAGAGGATTGTAAAGAGAGATTGGGAATTGAGTTGATATTTTTCCTTTGTCTTCCTGCTTTGGCAAGTCATATAGATTCCATTCATCCTGGCTTGGATAAACTTCCTGGATGTAAACCCTGCTAAAGCCAAAGGTCTCAACATAATCCAGCTTGTTTTTATTTATCACTTGCTCTGCTGCATCTAGTTTCAGCATATCGATGCAATTCTCTTCCTGGATATTATCCCTGCTGCACTGGAATTCCGGAAGGAATGATATTTTTTGGGAAGTATCTATTGCTTTTAATATAAGATTCTCTTCTCTGGCTTCTTCAAAAGAGCCTTTTTGTATTTTTGTATAAAACATAAATCCAAACATTATCAAGACAAAGAAAACCACTAATACTGCGATTGTTTCAAACATTTTTACCTGAGCTGTTTTTTTTGAAATTTTCATTTTAGTAAATTAATGGGCAGGATTTTCTTATCAGGGTCTCTTGATTGTCTTTTATAGCGCCTACATCTATTGAGCTTATGCATAATCTTATATCCTGACTGCAGTTGGCTGAATCTGAAACCAGATCCTGGATTTTATTATGGTAATAAATATGGCAATCCTGGACAGTAGGATGCGTTAAAAAGTAGTCCTCAATGGAACTTTCTCTTGCAGCGTATATTTCAGATACATGATTCAAGTGCTTGAATGCCTTTTTCATGTTGCATTCATAAAAAGTCAAATCCTGGGAAAAGATAGCTCCATATAATGAAGGCATATCTATGTAAGGAATTGAGCCTTCTAGTTCAAAGCCTTGCCTGTCTTTTGTCCTTTTGTAAAAAGAGACTGTTCCTGGTGTGACTTGTATTGCTGATACATCCAGATTCCTGGACTGCATCTGTTCTGGAAGCATGTCTGGCTGCGAGTTAAAATAGACTATTCTTATCTTATTGAGCCCTTTTGTCTGTATCCCATCAAGGGATGATTTTATGGACGGCTCGAATTCTTCTGGAAAGTCTTTTTCTACTTCATAATTTGGATTTATTAAGATGTATTTTGTGTTCAAGTCAGAGAGATAAAGGAAGTTTGTAACTTTAAATGGAGTATCCCAGCTTAAAGCCCATGTAATCAGCCTTTTTCCCTGGACAGTATCAGGAGCAAACACTACCTGAACAGGCGTGGCTTTTGTCAGGGAAGTGCCTTTTATCGAGAATTCTGAAAATCCTTCTGCATCGCAGATAAAATTCATTTGCGTCTCTGGCATATCTATAAGATTTACTGTTCCCGGGCTCAGGCCTGCTCCTGTCAGGATTGTTTCAATCTGTGACAGGACTGTTGCTGAAAGTTTTATTTCAGATATCTCTTTTTGCTTGTAGACCAGGCTTATGAAGAATATCAGGATTATTGCTCCTGCTATCAAAATGAATATCCAGGCAAACTGTATTGAAAATTGCGCTTTGGTTTTTGGTTTTTTTATTAGGTCCATTCTGAAACTTTTGTCCTGTCTCCTCTTCCTTCTATCTTCAATGATATTTTGTTGCCTCTTGGAAAAATGCAGATATAACCATTCTCAATCTCCATAGATGACAGCTTGAAAGGTGTTATTGGAACCAGAAAGGCATTTTCAAGATTGCCTGATGTTGTCCAGGCATCGCAGATTTCTGGCTGATAATCATTCTTGTATATCCCCTGGCATTGGGTGCATAGACAGCTTGTTGCTGCTATATTTCTTTTGTTCAAATCAATCAGGCAAAGCATCTGAAACCTTCCAGGCATGTTAAGATCAAGCCTTTTGACAGAGCCAAAATCAGATGCCATTGTCCTTACCTCTGTCTGCAAATCTGTCTTAAAGTTGATAAAAGCTATGTCTTCTGTCCTGGATGTGAAGCTGGATATTGCATTATAGCCATAGCCTATTATCAGGACAGCCAATCCTGCTGCCAGGATAAAGATAAATACCTGTCCTATAATCTGGGCTTTTTTTGAGTTCATTTTTTTCTCCTGGTAAATTTATATAATTCCTTGAATGGTCTTTTTCCTGGTTTTTTTGATCTTGATAAGCCTTTGAATACTTTTCTTGCCTGCTTTATTGAAGGTTTTTTGTGTTTTTGATCCAGTTCTGACAGGCGGTAAAAGACATCCCTTATTTCCCGGCTTTTTTCTGGTGTCAGCTCTTTTGATTTTTTCTTGGGGAGCTTTAGCTTTTTTTCTATCAGGCTTGTAAGCCTTTCAAATTCATCTTTTTTCCCCTTAGGAACTTTTGTTATCTTTATAAGAGAGTCTAATCTCTTTTTCTTTGCTTTGTAATCTTCTGTTAATCTTGCGAGCTTTTCAAACTCTTTTATTTCTCGAGGAATCTCCCTTATTTTTGCAGGAAGTTCTGGCTTTTCTTTTTTGATCAATTTTCCGATCATGGACGGCTTTTTTCCCTTAAATGCTTCAAAGAATTTCGTTCTTTTGCCTGCTTTTTCCTCTCTTCTCCTTGCAACTATTTCACTTCTTCTTTTTTCTAATGATACTCTTTGTTTTCTGATTTCCTGTTTTCTCCTCTGCATTTCCTGGAATGCTCTTCTCCTTCTTTCATCTGCTTCTATCTGAGCTCTTGAAGGGTAATAAGCTGCTGCAGGGGCTACCGGAGGTCTTGCAGAAGGAGGCAGGGCTGGTTTTTCTTCTGTAGTTATTTTTACGTATATAGTGTAAGCAGAGCCTCCAAGCATAAGCAAGAATCCTATTGTCATAAAGGATATTGCAAGTATTTTTCTTCTTGGGCGTGAGGATGCATCTACAGGGTTATAGCCTTTGTCTATCTCTGATTTATCATCCCATCCATCCTCATCAGTATCCTTGTTTCTTGGGCTTATATCATATCCTGTCTGCTTGAAATATAAATACTCTTCATAGTTTGTCATCTTGTCTTTATCCAAATCATCATCCCTGTCTGATGAATCAAATGGATCCAGGTTATGGCGTTTTTCCCAAGCATCATCCATTCCGTCATCATCAGAATCTTTTTGCGAATCTGAGCAGCCTTCTGTATCTACAGCCTCTCCGAATGGTGTTCCCAGGCATGCGTCCATGCAGTTGTTAAGACCATCAGAATCTGTATCAAGCTGAGAGCATGAGCATCCGTCTAAATCTACTTCTTCTCCAAGCAGAGTGCCTGGACATAGGTCATCCAAATTTCTTACACCATCAGCATCATCATCCTGGACTGATGGGCATCCTTTTTGGTCAACATGAGTGCCGTAAGGGGTGTTAGGGCATTCATCTTTTTCATCTGGAACTCTGTCTGAATCCTCGTCATTGACTGTTATTATCCTGGAGCCTATAGCTGTATTATCTACCATATCAGACACTTTCCAGCAGAATCTGCTTGTTTCTGTCAGGTAAACATTTCCTGTATAGGATTTTGTTGCATTGCAGGCTTCATCCTCTGCAGAGGTTCCATAGTATCTTCCATTACAGCCGCTTTCATCTGAGCAGATAATTGTGACCTTGACTCCTTTGTATGTTACATTTGTAGCTAAGCTTATTGATGGAGGGGACTTGTCTTTGTTGCATTCTGTTGAATTGTCTGAGATTATTGTAAAATCATTGCCTCTTACTTCTCCTCCCCAGTTTGTTGCATTGTCCATTGCAGTCATCTTGAAATAATATTTAGTCCCTATTGTAAGATTAAGCTCATCTCCATTATGGTCTCTATCAATCTGAGGATTGTCTGATTCTGTTGATACCCAGTCAATAATTGGGTCTGTCTTTCCAACCTGGAAAAGAGAGTAATTATAGACTTCTATATCTGAAAGCTCATCTTCTACAACAAAGGTTGGCTGCAGATAGTCGCTGTAACAAACACGGCTGCTTATGTTTGCCTGTTTTACAACTGGCTTTGTCAAATCAACTATGAATGATATTGTAGTTTCATCTGTTGCCTGTACAAACATGCAGAACACGCCATAATCATAGATGCCTTCTGCTAGTGTTCTTGAGACAGAGGTGTGTGTTGTCTGTCCTGTTGTCTCAAACTGGGTTCCTTCATAAGAGCAGACAGCATTTTTGCTTGTTTCTAATCCTAATATAATTTCCCGTATATTGGTTGAGCCTGAAGGTATTGTTTTTGTTATCATCCCTCTTTCAGTGAAATCCACATCAAAGACAATCTGGGCTGTTTCAGAGATGTTTCCTGCCCTGTTTTGGCATGCTATATTATATGTATGGGTTTTATCGCTGTCTTCTCTTGTCAATGGAATTATTTTTTCATGCTCATTTCTAAAAGATGGAGTGCCTGTATCCCAATCATCATAGCCTGGGAAATCTCTCCTCATCTCTGTGAAAGCAGTTTTTTCCAAGTCATACCTGCAGACTGTCCTGTCATCTGTCTTGATTGTGAGTATTGTGGAATCTCCCTGGACAACATGAGAGGGGATTGCTTCTGCTTTTACAAAGACAGGAGCAGATGGATCATAGGTTAGATAGATTATTGCTGGAATATCATTTACAAAATCAAACCTGTCTTTGCATTTTATATGCATTGGATATGTTTCTATAGCAGGAGGGGCTGTTTCATCAAAATCAGTTATCCTGAATCCATTTACTGAGATTTTCTCAAATATCGGGACATCTGGAGAGTTGTAATCAAATGTAGGGATTTGCCCGTATTTGCATTCAACAGCATCTCTTAATATATTAAGCTCAAAATCATAGATAGGAATATTGGAGACATTGTATTTTGGTGTTATTATCTCCATTCCAAAGCCTTCTCCAATATGGGCTGTGCTGCATTTTCTTGTTTCCTTGTTTCCTCCTTTGTCTTCTGACAGATAGCAGAGTGTTGCTGTTTCTGTTAAAGTCAGAGATGCCGGGGGTGTTGTGGATGGAGTGCAGGTTGTTTCTGGAGGATCTGCTTTACAATAACTTATTATATTGCAGCCAAAGCTTGCGGGAAGCACTTCAAAGCATTCAAATGAGACTTCTGCTGCATCTTCAATCCAGACATTCCAGGAAGTGTTATAACGGAAGGATTTTCCTCCTGTTGTAAGGATTGTTGCTGTTTTTGGAGGGAGATTGTCTATTGTGAAGAAGAATCCTGCTCTGTCTGTTCTTCCTTCTATGTCTGTACATTCTGCCCTGTAATTAGGATAATGCACATTGTTTGCCAGTGTTTTTGTTATAGTATGAGTTAGTCCGTTTGCTGTGGAAAAGTCTCCTACTTTTCCTGTTTGATTATGCAATTCGCATGTTCCCTGGTCTTGGGTTTTTACTGTGAATTCAACATCTCGCTCATGGATTGCATTTCCTCTTGGAGGATATAATGCCCTGGCATAGTGCCATGCATCTACATCAATAGGGGATATTGTTGTTGTATTTGTATTTCCCAAATCATCTGTACATGTTACTGTATATTCATAATACGCATCATTTACAATATAAGATAATGTCCATGTTCTTCCTGTTTCTGATAAAAGCTGCTGCTGTATGTTGGTTGTTCCTATCTCTGTCAATAAGTCTGTGCATTTAGCTGTTTCACTTAAGGTTATGTTGAATGTCATATTAGACAGAACATCTCCTTGTTCTGTTATGCTTGTATTTGGGATTATTTTAGGGTCGTCTATGTCAATTTTAGGAGCATTTAAGTCTATGAAAGCTGGAGTGGTTTTTAGCTGTTCCTGGTTTGCATGAAGGTCTGTTGTATAGTATCTTATGTAATAAACTCCTTGGCTATTTCCTTGTGTGAAATAATGAGGATCCAAGGTTGAGGAAGTGGATGGTTTTATCTTGGCAATACGTTTTCCTGTGTCTGATTCTGTTTCAAAGAAGGATGTTTCTTCTGGGCAGCAGCTGTTGCTGATGTCAATGCAGAATTTTAAAGAATGTGCATCTGAATCTGATTCAAATTCTATCTCTGTCTCTGCATTAGCTATGATATACTGGGAAGGGGCTATTGTTGAAGGGGCTATTGAGTCTTTTTTGCAGTTATTAGTAGCTGCAAATTCTTCTCCGCAATCTTCCAGGAGATTATCATTTCCATCTTTAAAGCAGGTATCTGTATCTAAATCCCATTTACATTTTCCTAATCCGCAGGCGTCATTGCTTGATGTTATGATTAGTGCTGCATCTGTAGTTCCGCATCTTTGGAATGTTATTGGCTGTCCTCCTGTGCAGGCATCCTGTGTCTGATAATCCTCGCAAGTTGCTTCAGTTTCGCAAGGCTGGCAGCTTATTCCATCTGAATGACATTCTCCCAATAAATCACAGACATCCTGGCTGCAGTTTGTATTTCCAAATAAGCTAGTGCCTGAGCATAGATAGCAGTAATCAGACCTGTTATAGTTGTCTTCATAGCAGAAGCCTTTTTTGAAGTCTGAATATTCTGTTGCATGCCATCTGCATCGAGAGTTGGTTCCTAATTCACAGTTGTCTTCAATACATGCATCTTCTGATCTGTAATCCTGGCAATTCATATCCTGAGAGCATTCATAACATGAATCAATTATTGTTTCTGAATAATCAAAGTAGCAGTAATTATCATAAGGAGGATTCTTTTTTTCATAGCATCCATCTCTTGTATAATACAGTCCAAATGGTGTTGCGTCCTGTATTATTGGATTACAAGCTATATTTTTACAATATGTCTCTCCATCATAATCAGGGCCTGCGCAGAAATGTGTTCCTCCTTCTATTGTGCTGCAGTCTGCTGGAGAAGTAAAGTCAGACAAAGCACTTATTACTTTGTTTTGGGAGTTGCATTTCTTTCTTAGAGTATAATCCTGGCAGAATTCTGTAAATCTTTCCTGGAAATCCATATATTTTCCTTTGCATAAAGCATCTCCTGTTGTTATTTCTTGGGTTAAGTCTCCATGCGTGCTGTTTCTTATTATGACATCATAATATGTGACAATAATCCAATAAGTATAGCTTGTGTCCCAACTAACATTTTCATCAATATATTCCTGGGGATGTATGTATGGAGTTTCTAAAACTGGAATAAATGCAATCTGCTCAACCTGGTTTGCCTGCTGCCTGAATATTGTGTAGCCTCCTATGTTGTTGCAGTTTCTTGGCTCTGTCCATATTATTTCAACTGCTTTTTCTCCTTTTATGTGGCCCAAATCAAGGGATTCTATAGATGGGGCAACTGGATATGCGCATTCTTCTTGAATTGCCCTTAATTCAAAATCATCAAGAATTATCTCATCATTTGTATAAAGCGTGATTTGAACTGGACTGCTGCTTTTATAGCCTGTTGCTGCTGCTTTTATATTGTATATCATTCCACCCACAGGAGTTGGCATAAGTTTTTCATAATATCCTATGGAAGTTGTTATTGTCTCTACATTTTGGTTTATTATTATTTCAGCAAAAGGTATTGGCTGGCCATCTAGGTCTTTTACAAAGCCTTTTATTTTTCCAAATGGTTTTAGAGTCAAGCTGAAGTCTTGCTGCATGGTGTTTTGCTGTTCAGTAAGAGTTATATTTATTGTCTGCTCAAAATACTTTGAAGTTGAAGATGTTACTGAATAATCTCCTGTATCTAAAACCAGAATTTCATATTCTCCGTTATCATCTGTAATGTCTGTGTAAGAGAAATTTCCTATAATAGTTATCAGAACTCCTGATATTGGTTGTCCTGTTAAAGAGTCTGTAATTGTTCCATAGATTGTTCCACCTTCTACTCTTTTCAGGAAGATATCAAAGAAAAGTTCTTCTCCTGCTTCAACTGTTACCCTTGTTATGTTTGTTTGATAGCCTGGTTTTTCTGTTCTTATCAGGATTGTTCCTGCAAATTCTTCTAATGTATAAGCTCCTGCTGCACTAGAGGTTGTTGTTTGGATTAATGTTGTTATGGATGCTCCTGGAATTCCTGTTCCATCCTGCTCTGAGACAAAGCCAGCGATTGTTGCTGTTTCTGGTGTTCTTTCTGTGCATTCAATCTCGCATTCAAGAGGATCCAGTTCTATATCAAGGAATAAGTCTACAGCACCTGTATCTACGCATTGCAGGCTGCATTCTTCTTGAGTCAAATCTGGGAAGCATAGGTTTGCATCTGGATTTTGAGGGTCTTGGATGCAGAAGCAGCAGCCAGTCATACATTCTGGCTGGTCTTCGCATCTTCCAACTTCATAATCAATACATTCTACTGGATAATCTGCTGGCTCGCATGTGTTGATACAGCAGCCTGGCTGGAATGCGCATTTTGGAACTATTGATGGATTGCAGTCAGGACCTGCTTCCAGGCTCCAGAAATTCGGATCTTCGCATTCCTGCTGAGTTGAATTATAGCATCTATCGATTCCAGTGGCATAGCAGCAGCCTATTTCTTGTGAAGAGGTGTTTAAGAGTGTAAAGATTAAGAAAATGAATGCAAAAATCATTAAAATGCCTTTTTTCCTGCTGATCATCTCTTTTTCTCACCCTTTTTCTTTTTTAATAATTCAAGAATTACCTCTTCATAGCTCTGCCTGGGGTGGATTTTCAGGAGATTCAGAGCTTTAACAGTATCTTTAGAAATCTTAATTGTTGTAATTTCTTTCCTGGCCATGGTATACCTTACTATACTCTATTATTCTTTAGTATTCTTTGGTATACCAATATAGGAAATAGTATTTAAATGTTTCTGAAATATTTGCTATGTTTGCTGCTGAAGAGAGCATTCCCACACTCCATTCTTATCAATATCCAGGCAGGCTCCTTCAAAGATTCCATCAAAATCTGCATCGCAGTTATAAGTATCCAGGCCAGCAGAGCATCCGCAAGCGTCATTTTGATCAATTGTCCTGTCCTGGCTGACTATTTCAGTTGTGCAGAAGCTTGTACAGCCTGAATTTCCATAGCACCAGCCGCTATTATTAATATTAGTGTAAGGGGCTATTCCAAGGCATTCATCTGCTGTATTGCAGCCGCAGATATTGGCTGTGATAAGCTGGCATATATCATTGCAGAGGTCATTAAGATAAGGATTGATAGTACATGTTGCAAGGACTGAGCTGAGTTGCTGGTTGTTGCATTGCAGAGAGGCTCCGCATTTCTCAATGCAGATATCTGGCAGGATTCCAACATTAGTTCCTGGATGACATATCTGTATTTCTAATTCCTGATAATCAATGAGTATTGAGTCTGAGGCTTTTACTGTTGTTTTATGCTGGCCAATATCAAATTCATCTACAAAAAGGGACGGAAAATCATTATATCTCCACCCTTCATAAGATATTCTAATTGGGTCTTCGTCAGGGTCTGCTGCTGATGGGGAGATTGTTAATTGGTTGTTTGCATCTATAACTATCTCTTCGATATAATCAAGAGCAGGATTCCTGTTTTGGACTGCAAACTGGAATACATACGGCTGGCCTTTTATCTTTGACAATGGATCTTTTATTACAACAAGATCATTATAGATATCTACAGATGTTTTTGTTAGTTCTGCTCCAAATAACTGCCTGAATTTCAACAGATGAGTTGTTTTATTTTGGTCAATGAATAATCCGTTTTCTGTGTCTTGTACCAGCCTGTAGTCAAGATAATTATTATCTTTTTGTATTATGTCGTTTACTGCTGCATATATTCTATTAAACCTGACATTAATCTTTGCTCCATAGGATACAGTTTTTGATGTTTGCCTGTTTTCTAATTGCAGTTTAAATGGATAATCCAGGATTACTGAAACATCATTTATTCCAAAGTTTACATTAGATGTTATATTTTCTGATGTAATAGTATATCCTGCCAGTTCTGGAATCTGGATTAAAGAAGAAGGAGAAGCGCATTCTTTTACATAGCTTGAAATATAGGCTTCTAGCTGCTTTTGTATAGAATTTATCCCTTTTGGAAGATTGTTGATCCCATAGAAATGGGAATAGAGCTTATCATATCTGGAGATATTATTAGAGAAATTGCAATAATAAGAATTCGGAGGATTTGTATAGGTATAACATGGATACCAAGGAGGATGCATAGGAGTCCCGATTATAAGATAAGAAACAGCGTCTTGTTCTATATCAATTGTATCTACAGAACTTCTTGATATTATTGAACCCTGGTCTTGATAAAGAAATCCTCCTTGTTTTCCTAGCAGGAGCAATCCTTCCTGAAGGGAATTTTCAAGACAAGCTGTTATGTAATTGGTTAAAGATTGAGAGGATAATGCGTTTTCAAATGTTTCCTGGATATTTGACTGAGTTGTTGTCTGAGTTACAATCCCCATTAGGTAGTACATCAAAAAAAATAACAGCAGTATGAAAAGTCCGAGCAGCATAAACATGGTTAGCTGGGCTTTTTTTGATTTACACTTTCTTGTTAATACGTTAACTTTAATACGCTACACCTCTTTTTTTGTTAATATGTTAAAATAAGCTTTCTCTTGAAAGGGATTTTCCAATAGCTGAGGATCTGCTGCATTTCCTTGTCTTTTTTGATCGGAAGGGTGAAGCAACCCGGTGCTATGAAGCAGCCATTGAATTCTTTTATCATTCCTTTTTCCTGTTTTCTGCCTTTAAGGAGATATACAAATCTGACTGCTTTTGATTTTGGCTGCTTTGTCAGATCATAAGTATAAAGCGCGAGAAGCTTGAGCCTGTGTCTAGATGAAATTTCCTTGAACATCTTTATATCAGGTTGTTTCAAGTTAATATGTTAACTTTAAAGAACTATTTAAATATTTTGGTTAATTTGTTAACTTATCTTGATTTATTTTCAATCTATCCTTAATTTTGCTGTCAAGTCATTCCATAGAATCAGTGCTTCCGGTCCCTGGCTGAAAACATAGAAGCTGCCATCTGTCTGGTTGCAGGTAATCTGTTTTGCCCCTCCAAATTTAGCATTGTCATATATCTGGATTGATTTGCATATATCCTGGTCAAAGTCTATGTAGTTTGCTGCAAGGAACGGGTTTTCTGCATATGGCTCAAGGATTGCAGTTATTGATTTCCCTCCTTTGTAAACAGCATATATATCATTGTAATCCTCTGCATCATAGACCAATGGAACAGCTCCCTGAGCTTGTGGATTGATTGCTGCTAAAAGTGATTCGACTGGGTGGATGATCCAGTTTAGGAAGGTTTCAAATATAGAGTTTGGCTCTAAGTCAAACTCTTGATTGCTGAATATGATTAAACCCATGCTGTTGTTATACCAGATTTTTTCGTCTGTGCTGCATTTGCCAAACATTGTAGATGTTGGAATCAGGAAGTCACAGTAAGTGCTGTCTTTGTCTAATGTTTCCAGGAATGGAAGTTGAGGAGAGTTGATTGGCTGGTTAAGGCTTGTTGCCGCTATTATTTTTTCATCCCCTCCTTCTATAAATCTTAATACGCAGAAGCTGTTGACACAAGGCATTACATAATTAGGATCTCCTGAGCAAGTGTATAGGGAGGAAGGACCAAGCTGATAGAATGTTCCTCTGATATAATCCTCTATCTTGATTCCAGCTGATGTCTGATAATCATATTTGTTTAATGTTGATGTATAATCTCCGCAGAAAACAGCATAGTCATTTTGATTTCCCTGGTTATCTGCTAGTTTTAATAATTCGGTAGCTAAGATTTTTGTTCTTGAAGTCCATTCTCCCTGATAGCAGTAATGGTCTTCAATATACTGGCCTGATTCAATGCATTGCGGATTGTCAGAACCGAATGGGCCTGCATATGTTTCTGGATTGTTGCTGTTAAGCTTATTTCCATTTGGGTCAACAAGGCATTGAGTAACAGAAGGGCAAAATCCTATCTCCAGTTTGTTCCATGTTTGTTTTTCTGAGCTTGGTTTCCATTCTCCCTCATCGCAGATGAAAAGAGAGTTTTCATCTATCCAGATTGGAGCTATAAGGTCCTGCCTTAATGCTGTTATCTCGCTTCCAACACACCAAGTTCCATTCCAGCAGTAATCTTCTGGGCAGCAGGATTCACTGTATTCTATGTCTTCATGTACTGGTGTGGATTTGTCGGTGTCTCTTGAATAGATATCTGGAGCTCCTTCAAGCTGGTCATTCCAGCCAAATGATTCTGAGCAGAAATAATCTCCTAAGACAGTGCATAATTCTATATTCCTGTCTACTGAAATCAGATCTCCAATAATATTGCCCTGGGTGTTTAGTTCTTTGTAGATTGTTCTTTCTACTTCATCCATATTACATCCATAAAAGCTTCCATTAATGTTCATTATATTTCTTTTTGCAAAACTTAGCTGGATGTTATCAAAGTATGCTCTTCCTGTGGTTGAATCATTTGAGGGTCTTGCTTCTAAATAAATATCAATTGTATCAAATGTTTGCGGAACAGTGAAGGTTGTTGTGATTAAAGTATCATCTAGGGTGTAGCCTGTTAAGTTGATTACTGATTCTTCTATTTTATCACCATCTGCTCTTGCATAGATCTCTCCTGTTGGACCTGATGTCCTGATATAGCTTGAGAGAGTATATGTTTCTCCTGATTTGATAAATCTTGTAACTTCTTGGGAAGCATATGCATCAATTGATAATTCTAATCTTCCCTCTGAATCTATTTCTATGTTGCCTCCTGTTATCCAAGAAGCTGTTGCCTGAGCAAAGTCTGGATTTTCCAGCAGATTCATGTCTGCGATTACTTTGTTATGTTCTATTCTCAGATTATTGAAGCATCCGCCTATATAATCTCCCTGCCTTTCTTCTGATTCAAAAGGCCAGCCAATATCATTATAGGTGTCTGTCAGGTCATCTCCGCAGCATCTTGAGCCTGTCCACTGGAATTCTACTTCGCATGTTTCAGGATCAGAGCCATCTAAATCATCTACCCATGTCTCTTTGCTTGTGCAGAATCTAAATTCCTGGGCTGATGAAAGCCAGATTGATTCCCCTGTTCTTTTTACATTGCCATAGGTTCCTGCATTTCTGTTATGAGGGTTGTTTGTATCTCCATTGCATTCTACAAACTGCTCTGTTCCATCAGCATTAGTGTGGCAGATATAGTCAAAACCTCCTGCTGAGACCTGGCCTCCTTCTAGTTTGAGCTGTCCTAAAACATTGTCAAAGTTTTCTGCTCCATCATCATCAGAATCACAGGCATACCATATCAATTCTCCTGGGCTGGAAGGGTCTTGAGCAGGAATAACATCATAATCTCCATATCCAATGTGGAATATATCTCCAACTACTGTGTTTCTATGGAACCATTGCCATCTGTCTGATGTATCATTTGCGCATAAGAATATACCCTCTTGTGTAACAGAATCTGGTGCAATAGTTCCTCCATCAAAACCAGGATTATCTGTGTACATGTCTCCAATAATATCATCTCCGCAGCATTTATAGCCTTCTGGAGCTGTGTTTTGCCATGCTTTTGGGACATTGTCTGCTGTATCATGGACAAAAGAAGTACATTCTATCTGATTAAAATCTTTGTTTACTGAATCTATATAAAAATTGTATATTCCTGAAAAGTGAGAAGTTGTAATATATGGGCTTTTGCATATGATATTCCTTTTTTTATATGTATCAGTAGTAGATCCCTGGTCATCTGTTTCTCTATCCATCCAGCAATCTGTGCAATTCTTTCCATCCCTTTTATCTGAGGAACTGCATTCATATTGACTCAGTAATCCATCGCATGTTTCTGGGCAGTTAGATGCTGAAGCAGTCTGCCAGCTTCCATAATCTGTTCTGTATTTTGTTTCTTCAGCTACGTTGCTGCAATAATCAACATCTCCTCCGCAGTCAAGAGGAGGACTTTCATCAGGATGAGTATCGCAATGGAAATAAATATAATAATCTCCATCTTCATAACAAGGAGACTGTAGAACATCATCTGAATTATAACAGCTATATGTTATATTAAAAAATCCATCTGAGTTTCTTGTATTAACATCAAGCACTGATTCTGTGAAATTCATACCTGGCATATAAACACCTATTTTGCACATGTCAGTTGCTGAGAAAACTAAAGGGAGTATAGATAAGATTATAGCTGTTAAAATCAGTATTGTTTTTTTAATTCCCATAAGATGCCTCTTTTTTCAACAATATTTAAAAAGTGTGAATAGTATATTTAAATTTTGCTAAATAATTAAGGGGATGTTATACTATATGCCAGATATCTTATGGTTCTTTTTACCGGGAATTTTGATTTTAGGAATTATAACTAGTTATGAAGATATCAAATATGGAAAAATAAGAAACAAGTGGATTATTGCAAGTTTGATTTATGCATTTATTGTTTATGCTGGATTGATAAGTTTGTATCTATTACAAGAAGGGATTAGCAGTCATTATTTGATTGAGATTGGAACAAATTTATTGTTTGCTATTTTTGTTGGATTTGGATTTTGGTATCTGAGAATATGGACTGCTGGAGATGGAAAATTGTTTATTGCTTATTCTGCTTTAATTCCATTGTCTGTTTATTCTCTAGGTTATCAGGAATGGATTCCTTCGTTTACTCTGCTGGTTAATATCTTTGTTCCTGCATTGCTGATAATGTTAATCTGGGTTTTATTTAAAGCGAAGATAAAGGATATTAAAAAAACGCTAGTGTCTTTTTTAAAAGAATTTTTGCAACCTAAGCAATTGCTTAATTCTGTTATTTATCTTTTTGCAATATATTGGGTTATACAGCTTTTACTTTCTTTTATAGGGATTGGAAATAGTTAT
>JAAOYC010000012.1 GCA_018221125.1 Candidatus Woesearchaeota archaeon | reverse complement strand
CATACAAAGGTGAAATAGCAACACATGGTCATAATAAAGCATATCCTTTAACAGAAATGAAGGTTAATGATAAATATGTTCATGTAGATGATGTAGAACCAACAGGTGAATTCCAACCTCATCCTTTTGATTCACATCCAATAATGAATCACTATAGTAGATCACCTAAAGCACATGATTCACTTAACCATGACACTTATTTAAAAGAGAGTGATGATTTCCATGGAGATGGTGGTGGTATTGACTCATATTTTGACTCGATAGAATCTCGTGATCCTGATGAACATGCGGCAAGAGGATCAGAAAAATCTTCTCCAATTCACAAAGATGTTGAAGGTTTAAATTTAGATGATACAACTAAGAAAGACATAGATGAAGCTAGAATTGAACCTTCTGAAAAACCAATATCTGATAGTGTCGATACCAAGCAGGAAAAAGCAGCAGGAGTAGAAACTGGAAAAGAATTGCCAAAGAAAGCTCCAACTCTTCAAGAGATGAAAGCTAAACTGGCTGCAATAAAGGGGAATAAATAATGAATGCTGAGCAATTATTAAAATCAATCTCCGAATTAATTAAAAAGAATAAAAGTTTTCTATCAGATAATCCCGAGATCTTCCATCTAGTAGAGGATAGATTATTCAAGGCCATAGATGATAATTACAATCCGGATGACGAGATGGATGACGAGGACTTCTACGATCAGTCTCATGATGAATCTGGTATCTCAACAATGTTTGATGATATTCCTGAAGATGATATTGATGAAAACATGGATGGTGAATTAGACGAAGATGAAGCTGATCAATGGCTTCAAGAAAATGAAGCAGAAATTTCACAAGGCTCCGATATCGATTCCGATGGTGACATTGATTTACCAGAAGAAGCACGGCAACAAATTAAAGACAATGATGCAAACACTGATAAGAAAAAAGTGTCATCTAGTGGATATAGAGATTGGTCTCCAAAAGATAAATATGAAGATGAACATCAAGCATCAATAGATGACCACATGAATAATGGATGGTCTCATCGCGAAGCAGAGAGAATGGCTGGAGCACATGATACCCCAACGGATTTTAATTCAGCTCTTAAAAGTAAAATTAAACCTACCCAACCTTCCGATAAGATGTTAGAACAAATGAAAGGATTGTCTGGAGATTGGTTAAGAAATGCTGAACGAAAGATTGGTGAATCTGCTGATGCTAGAAAAAACCCAATTAAACATGCAGCAGCTAAAACATTATCAGCTCATGAAGATGCGCATGGTGATTTTAAAACAGCATTTGATAAATTTTTAGCTTCTGATGAAGTTAATGGATTAAAACACAGAGAAAGATATAAAGCAATTAAAGCTTTTAAAGAAAAATACAATGAAGATAATCCTTCTCATAGAGAGGGAGTTATTGCAGCTGCTGATTCAGGTAAGGCTTTTAAAGATGCCGATGAAGCAAGAGCAGCACATTTATTAGAAGGTCACCAATCAGTTCAAGATGCTGGTAAGTCTGGTGGAGAACTAACAACTGCTAGTGAATTCTCAACTGCTGCAGCTGGCGGAACAGAGAACTTAACTGCACAAGGTGCAGCACAAATGGCTGGTGGAACACAAGATGAAGGTGGTTACACCACTGGGACAATTAAAGATCCAAATATGGTTTTTTCTGAAAAGAATCAACCTTATATAGATTCAGAAGCAAGAAAGAAAAGCATAGATAGATTAAAAACTAGACTAAACCCAGAGCAAGCACAGAGATTTAGTGCTTTACAAGGTGTTAGCAAAAAGGGGAATGAGTAATGCCATTAAATAAAACACCAAGACAAGGAATATTTCCTTCGTGGGCAAAAGATGGAGAAGATATAACTGGTACATTTGAAAGGTATTCACACCTTCCAAGTGCAGATGAATTAAAAGCACGAGCGCTATTTGGAATCCCATTGAAATCTGGACTTACAGGTGAAACAATAAGTGATGAAACTATTAATCACTATATTAATGCGGCTATTTCAGAAATAGAACATGAGTTAGATTTATACATTACTCCAGTTACATTTGAAGAGAAACACGATTATCGTAGACAAGACTTTACATGGAGTTATAATTATACAAAACTAAATCATCCAAATGTTATAAGTGTTGAAGAAGTTCAATTATCTTTTTCAAATGATACAGAGAATTTAGGATTTGTTCAATTTCCAATGGAACATGTTCATTTGATGCCTCAAGAAGGTGTTATACAGTTAGTTCCAGCATTTGGAACAAGCCTATCTGGATTCCTTTTATCAGCATTTTCTGGAACACAATTTCATGCTTTGCGTGCAATAGGTTTAGATACGTTTCCAGGTGGTGTAAGAGTTAAATACACTTCTGGATTTGAAGTAGGTAAAGTACCTACTGCAGTTGTTGAACTAGTAGAGAATATGGCAGCATGGAAGTTACTATCCTTTTTAGGACCACTTATCTTTCCACACACTTCTGTTGGAGTTAGTATGGATGGAGTTTCACAATCAGTAGGAACAGCGGGACCTCAATTTTTAGTTAATCGTATAAAGGATTTAGAGACTATTATAGAGAAACAAAAAGATGCCATAAAAGGTTATTACCAACGTAAATATCAAATAGATTCATTCTAAGGAGAAGATATGCCATTAAAAGAAGGAACTTCTAAGAAAACTATATCTCAAAACATAAGTACAGAAGTTAAGACTGGAAAGCCACAAGATCAAGCTGTAGCTATAGCTTATTCTAAAGCAGGGAAAAGCATGAAGAAAGATGAATTAGCAGGTGGATTAGCAGATGATAAAACACCAAAAGACTTTGACAAAGAGCGATTAGCAGCTGGAATTAAAGTTGAATTGGAGCATACTAATAATAAGAAACTTGCTAAAGAAATAGCAATGGATCATCTTACTGAAGATAAAGATTATTATAAAAAATTAGCAACTATTGAGAAGAAAGATAAAGTATGTATGGATGAAGAAGAGTTCAAAGATGAGCACAAAAATCTTGTGAATGTTTTGGAATCCAAATCTCATTCTGATGATAAAGTTGAAGCTAAGAAACAAAGTAAAGAACTTAAAGAAATGAAAAAGAAAGAAAAACTTCGCATTGATAAAGAAGCAGACGGAAAACAGGAATTGGATTACGGAACCGAAGAACTAGATAAAGAACAAGGTACTGAAGAAGCCCAAGCTCAATCTGCTAATCAAGATGCTCAACAAGATTATGACCTTAAAAATAAATGGAAGAATCTTAAGAAAGCAATGGCCGATGATGCATTCATGCCAATGATGGATGATGAAGAAGAGGAAGAAGTACCTGAAGAAGAAATTCCACAGGATGTTCCCGAATCTGAACAAGAAGGTGGAGAACTTGCTGACGAAGATATTACTGACGAAGAGCAAGGGCACTTAGAAGATATTCTAGGCGGAGACGAAGAAGTAGAATCCGATGTTTCTGATTCCCCCGAAATCGAGCAACCTGAACAAGACGAAGTTCCTGTAGAGGAATTAGAAGAGATTATGAGAGAGTTAGGTCACTCTGATACTGAAATAGCACACGTTTTACATGGACACCACTTTCCTGATGTTGATGAAGTAGCACAACAAAAAGCTGAGACTGAAAAAGCAAGTAGAGAAGGAGAACTATCTCTTAAACAACTTGAAATGGAAATCAAACAAATGGAAGCTGCACTTAAAGATGGTCATGGTAAGAAGCTTAATGATCTAGAAGCTAATCATAAAGGTCGTACTTTAGATTTAGAGCATTCTCATGGAACACGAATGAAAGATTTAGAATATGAGAAAGCTAAACGTGATTCAAATGCTGATGATGATACAGAACATAAATGCAGAATGAGAGATGTTGAATATGATAAGGCACAAAAAGATATTCCTGGAGATTCTTTTGACGACACAGAACATCAGCAAAGAATGATGGACTTAGAATACGAAAGAGCTCAACGTGAAATGGAACTTGACTTAGAAATTAAAAAGAAACAATCTGAACTTAAGATGAAGCAAATGCAAGTTGATGCTGTACAAAAAGGTAAAGATAAGCAAGCCGCTGCTAAAGAAAAACAAGCAGAAAAAAATTCTTCTAAATTAGGATCTAATACCAAATCCGAGGCAAAGGTTAAAT
>JAAOYC010000011.1 GCA_018221125.1 Candidatus Woesearchaeota archaeon | reverse complement strand
GAATTATATTCCTGGATATTTACCTCAACTTCAGCTAAAAGTTTTCTGTTTACATCAACTTCTTCTTTAGCTAATTCCAGTTTTGGAATCAGCCCATTGATCTCTTTGTCAAATCCCTCAATCTCTTTCTCTGCATTCGCTTTTTGCTGTCTTTTCTCTTCCAAATCACTTATCTTTCCCAAAAGCTCTTTTCTTCTTCCTTTAATCTCTCTCACAACAATGACACAGTTATTCTCAATCCTTTTGTATTTGTCAATCCCAAAGACTTTTCTTAATGTATCTTTCCTTAACTCCTCATCCTCCATCAATATCTCTTTCATCTCTTCCTGCGGCGTATAGACAGTATATCTATAGACCAGATCCTTTGTCTTGCCTACAAGCTCTTTAGGATATCCAATCAGGTCAAGGATCATTGTCTTTAATTCAACAGCTGTTGCCGGTTTTTTGACATCATCAATTATTATATATCCAGAATCCTGCTCAACTCTCTCTTTTTTCCTCTTCAACACTCTCTTAACAATAATATCCTTTTCATTGATAGAAAACTTCAGCTCAACACTGCCTTCATTCTTCCCATTCCTGAGCAGGGCATTTCCGCTTAGCTTTTTTCCTCTTGTCCCAAAAAGAGCAAACTCAACAGCCAGCAATATAGTGCTCTTCCCGCTTCCAATATCTCCAGATAAAAGAGTGCTTCCTTCAGGAAACTCAATCTGCTGATTAAGATAACTTCTGATATTTTCAAGCTTTACAGATTTTAATAGCATGTTGCCCCAGAAATAAGAAGTAATTTAGATTTTAAAAATTTTTATATGCTCTAGAATAAAATTAATCTTTAAATAAACATTCGAGCAGTCCTTTTATCAATGCCTCTCCTTCTGGGACTATTTTGGTAGCAAGACTTTCTGCAGCATCTACACTTTCAATCAGCTCTTCAGAAACAACCCTTTTATAGATTGGAGCCAGCCTTTTTATTATCATAGCTTCATGATAAGCTTTCAGAAAATAATGTGCACTATTTCTTGCTGACTCAGGATCTAAAGCACTTACTTCTTCAGGAGATAGAAACCTTCCTTTTTCAAAATCTGTAAGGTTTGCATGCAAAGCATACTTATCCAAATAATCAGTCATATCCCAGATACTCTTTTTTAATACTTCGAACGTAGATCCTGCTTCATCCATACAATCCTAAAATAAACTTTCTTTATAAACATTCGTCAGAATAAGCAAGCAGCTCCTAATATCCCTGAATCTTCTTTGCCTTTAACAACAGGAACTTTCCTTACAACCCTTTTCATAATCTCTTTATTCATTCCAGCTTTAAATTTGCTAAATCCTTTAGCTATCCCTCCTCCAATAACAACAACATCAGGATCAAAAGAATTAATTAAATTTGCAACTCCAACTCCTAATTTCTCCCCAATCTCTTTCCATGCTTTAGAAGATTTCAAATCCAAAGGACCTTTTCCATAATCTCTTTTGATTGCCTTTGCAGAAACATAGCTCTCCAAACTGCCTTGATTAAATCCTAATTTTTTTCCATCAAACTTTATAGTGCAATGCCCTAATTCTCCTGCATTTCCTCTGCCTCTATACAGTTCTCCATTAATCACAATTCCTCCTCCTACTCCTGTTCCTAAAGTCAGTCCAACAACATTCTTCTTCTTTAACCTAGCAGCCTCCCCAAGAACAAAACAATTAGCATCATTATCCATCACAACTTTCTTTCTAAATTTATTAAAAACAATTTTCTTCAGATTAACACCTTTCAAAGGCATATTTGGAGTATCTCCCAGCACTCCTTTAGAATAATCAGCAGGCCCAGGACTTCCAATTCCAATCCCTTCTATCTTCTTATCAAACAGAACTTCAACACAATCTAACATATTCTTGATAATCTCTTTCTTATTAGAACCAGTCTTTACAACTATTTTTCTTAAAATCTTATTATTAGAAACAATTCCAGCTTTGATTTCTGTTCCGCCTATATCTACTCCTATTTTCATAGTCGTTTCTTCAAATCTTCAATAATTGGTACTGGTGAAGGATCTAATTTATTCATAAGCGCAAGATAATAAGAAGCAAAATCCCCTATATAGATAGCATATAGCATCCTTGCTAACAGTGAATTACCTTTTACAGGCATATCAATCACACTTGTCTGGCTTTTAAGTAATTTTTTGGTTATATCCATTCTTTTCTTTACTTTATTCAAATCCTTATCATCTCTTATGAATACTGCAATTATTTTATTTCCAAGTTTCTTAAATCCATTTATCTCATTATGGTTCATTTCAGGGAATACATGATAAAAAGCAGGCTGCTTAGCATTTTCATTTATCTGTGTCTTCATCCTATAAGCAACTGCTTCCAGATCATCAGAAGCATAAAACACAGGAATCTTCCCAATTAACTTCTTAGTCATCATAAAAGCCTCTTTGCTGATCTGCTTTGGAATCAAAAGCCTTATTGCTTCATTCATAGCAGCACTCTGGCCTGGAATCAATCCATTGCTGGACAGAATAGCAACCATTGTCAGGAATAAATAACCCAAAGAAGCTCTTGGCTGCAGTCCACCTGGAATAATAACAGCATCTTTTACTTTTTCAGCTAATTTTCCTCCAGAAGTGATTGCAATTATCTTTGCTTTCCTTTTTTTAGCTTCTTCATAAGCAGATAATGTCTCTTCTGTATTTCCGCTATAGCTTATTACAAATACCAGGCTCTTTTTATTGACAAAATTAGGCAGTCCATAACTGTGATGTGCAAAAACAAGTGTTTTCTTAGCTAATGACTTCAGCAAGTCTCCGCCAATACCGCTTCCACCCATTCCGCAGACACATATACTGTCAAACTTCCCTTTGATCTTGAATCCTCTGACTAGTCTGATAGCTTCTTTGCACTGCTCAGGAAAAGCCTGCAGTATATCCAGCATATTTTCCTTGTCATAAGTCATAATAATCCCCCTATATATAGTGAAAACACAACTTCCATATAAACGTTTCTATCCATAACATTTATACAATGGTCGGCAAAGCCGTCCAAGTATAAAGGTCTGAAATTGTGGATACAATTTCAATACCTTTATAAACAATCCAATTCTCTAATTTTTAGAGCAATGTGGGTAGTAACTTGCCTGAAGCTCAATGCAATTATTTTGCATGCATAACAACGGAGGTTAACAAAAATGAGTATGTATAAATATATAAGAAAAGCTTGGCAAAAGCCAAAAGCAAACATGCCAGAATTATGGCGTGAAAGACTTCTTAAATGGCGTAGAGAACCATCTACAGTAAGAGTAAAAAAACCAACAAGAATAGACAGGGCAAGGTCTTTAGGATACAAAGCAAAGCAGGGATATTTGATAGTAAGGCAAAGAGTTCTAAAAGGAGGCCATACAAGAGCTTATGACACTCATGGAAGAAGGCCAAAAGCTTCCAGAAAAAGAATGGTCTTAAACAAGAGCTATAAGCAGATTGCAGAAGAAAGAGCAAACAGGAAATATCCAAACTGCGAAGTCCTTAACAGCTATTGGGTTGCTCAGGATGGAAAATATTATTGGCATGAAATCATACTTATTGACACATCTGCACCAGAAATCCTTGCAGACAAGAACATAAACTGGATTGCAAGCAAGAAACAAAAAGGCAGAGTCTACAGAGGAAAAACATCAGCTGCAAGAAAGTCTAGAGGTCTAAGACATAAAGGTAAAGGTGCTGAGAAAGTAAGGTAGACTACGCTCTTAAATAAAATATCTGTGTATCAAAAATAGTTGTTTTTCCTTTTGAAGCAGTTGTTCTAACTCTTTTTTCAGGAGTATAATTAGGGCAATTTACATCCTTAAAATCTGCACTATCGCAAACAAGACATCTAGAACTTTTTATTTCAATCTTATTTCCTAATTTTTTTCTAGCGTGATAATCCTGCATAGCTTCTATAACAGCCCCTACTTGCATCTATCAATAGCTGCATCTAAGCAAGGTATGTTTTCAGCCATATCAATTATTGGTGTATTTGCCATTTTAACCAGTCGCCTTTAATCCATCTTCTTCCTTTTGAGGATTAACCTCATATTTACCACAAATTATATTGTAACCTTGACATGTATGACACAAATCATATGGTAATCTAGTTTCTCCTGGTATTCTATTACTTTTTATTGCTTCTGCCATTACAGAGTATATGCATTTGTCATCATCAAAAAAAAGTACCATTCTTCTTATACCTTCTTCTGAAGGAGTGCTTTGATCTGATTCAGGCCCATCTGATATCAAAAATATAGGCACTTTCTGTAATTTTTCAGGATTAAATGGTTTTACAGGGCTACCACTAACTTTATCTCCTACTGTTCCAGTTTCTGTTAAAGGTTTTATTCCCATTTTATTAGTCAAATCTCTTTACTAATCCGCCACGACTTCCTACATACACTGTGCTCTGCTCTGAAATCACAGGGTCAACTGTTTCTAAAGCATCAGGATTTACTATTATAGTTGTTTCATACAACTTTTTAGGGGTTTTTGGAGCTACATCTTCTTTAATACCATCTACCATAGTAGTAAACTCTCTGCCTGTATGTGTGTCAGTTAGTTGTAATTTTCCATTTGCCATTTTATTTTCACCTCGCATTATTTTAACTAGCCTCTCTTCGTTCTTCTATTTGAACAGCAGGCAGTTCTTGTGTTTCAGCATTTGCCTTTTTCTTTTTTGCTGATTTGTAAATATCTTTTATCATGTCATATTCACCATTTTCTAAAGGATCTATTTTTCCAGCTCTGCCCATATAATCATCCATCAATACAAAATCACAATCAGCAGCAGCTTCACTAGCCTTTTGCAATAATTCCTCTCTTTCTTTTAATGAAAGAAATCCTCTAAAGTTATTTACAAAATTGCTTAAAATTTTAAGTGTTCCTTCATCTCCTGCTTCAACAGATTCTGTTGCTCCGTCAAGATGATATTCAAGCCCTTTTCTGTCTATTTCTTGTACACATCTATAAGCTTTCATCAATGCTGAATACATTTTCTTCCTTCCTTCTACTGTTCCAGCAACAGCATGATATTTTTCTTCTGCACTCAAACAACTTTTAGCAACACCATCTATTGTTTTTGCAGTTCCATTTGTAGCGTTTGGCCAGTTTTCTAATGCCAAAAAGAGAATTTCTCTTTGATGCTGGTATGCATCTTCCCACTTAACACTATCTAAATCAACTGTTCTTTCTTCAGTCCTATTATAACCGCCTACAACTTCCATCATCATTTTTTTTACCTTAATTGAATATAAAAACCCAAGTAAGTGTGGGGTTGGGGGATCTAGAAAAGAAATTCTAGCACCTCTTGGGTTGTATAGTAAATAGTACATATTACTAGTATATAAACCTTTCGTTTTGTTGTCCCTAAGAAGTAGTAATAAGAAACTGTAAAAATGCATATTTTCCTGTCTCTAAATCAAAGAATTCAAGCTTCTAAGCCTTTCTAAAGCCTATTTGCTTATTTCATTTATGATCTTCTTAAGAGCACTATCAACAGCAACAAATAAGTTCCTGTCTGTTACAGAAGAATTTACTGCTTTGCCATTGTCAAGCATCTTTGCATGCATCTCAAACTGGTTGTCATGCACTGTCTTCATGTTGATGCTTAGCTTTTCAAAATTACCAGCCTGGTCACTCATTTTTCTGGCATAGTTTCCCACAATCTTCTTTAGAACTATCATTGTTCCACCATCTAGGCTGGAAAAACCAGAAAGCTCTATATTACCCCCAAGATTCAATACGTCTTCTTCCATAGCTATATTGCACCTGTATGGTTTTATCTTATCGATAGGAATGCTTTTTTCTTCATTCTCATGAAAATCATTCCATCTCTTTTTTCAATCTGCTGATGAAGAATCATACTATCCAGTATTCTAATTATATCTAGTTTATTGCTTTTAATCTTTACCACCCCAATACTACAATCTTAGTCTTTTGACTATTTAAACCTTGCGATTTTTAGTGGAAAACCCTATACTGCTTCCTCAATCATTGATAAAAATCTATAATCTCTCGTCTAAAAGCGTGTGTATATTTGATTAATATTATCTATATTTTACAACATAAATATATTTAAACAAAACCATCCTTTTTCTTCTCAAGGGGTGTTTAGAGTTAAAGTTATATCTAAAAAAGAGCTAGATTTTGCATTTTTTCATATTTGCTAGCCATAGCTTTATTCTTTAAACAAAAAGTTTATATACAAGTGTGTGTATAATTACATAAAATATTAACAAAAAGGTATAATAAATACACAGAAATACATAAATAATACACACAAGTAACAATGAAGCAGAAACATGCACCTAAAAAAAGGTATAACTTCTTGATAGATGAATCTGTCTATGATGATTTCTCTTTGTTATGCGAAGAAATTGGACTGGTTAGATCCAAGAATCTTGAAAATCACATGAAAGAATTCATCGAGAAAAACAAAGAGCTATTGGAAAAACTAAAACAAGAAAACAAATGATACTTACGAATGAAATGAGGAAGGTTTGTAAATGAAGTTTACAAAACTAAAAAACAGAAAAGCAGAACTTGCAACCATCACTACATTAGTTTTAGCTCTTGCATTAATCTCAACAATTGTCCTGCTGAACCAATACAAGGGAATAACAGGCTTTGCAACATTCAGTCTTGATAATGTTTCCCAGCAAAGCATTGATAATGAGATTATATTCTATTTCAACCAGGCAGGAGAAAACACAGCATACCTTGATTTAGATGACAACCATTACACAGCTGCTTTGATTGATATAACAGGAGAAAACATATCAAATCCAGAAGTAGATATCCTTAATGATGGAGTTATTGACTGGCATTATGAAGGATTATTCAGCTCAACACAGCAGATTGATTTTATTGAGATCCTGAACAATTATATTGTTAACTGCGGCTCATATCCTTGCCCTGTTCCGATCAAGGTTACAACCCAAAGCCCTGGAAAGATAATCATAAACAATCTTGTTTTAGAATATGAATATATCATAGAAGAGCCTGAAGAAAACATAACACAAGAGATAAACTTAACAGAAAACATCACACAAGAGATTACAGAGCCAGAATTTACAAAGATTGAGCAGGAAGTTATTGAAACAGTGGAAAGAGAGAAAAGAGCAAAAGTGATTGTGATTCTTAAAAAATCTGACAAACCAAAAGCAGCATTTACAACCTCAGCTAAAAAACAAAGAATCATCACAATCAAACAAGAAGTAAAATCAAGACAAAACAAAGTTCTATCAAATATTAATGCAAAAGACTTTGAATTAAAACACAAATATGAAACAACAAGTGCATTAAGTGGATTTGTAACACAAACTGGTATTGAAAAACTTGAAGCAGACCCTGATGTTGAGAGAGTTATACTTGATCCTGTTCTATCAACAACCCTTCCTGAGAGCATCCCTCTAATTAAAGCAGACCAAGCATGGACAAGAGAAATAAATGGAAGCAATATAACAGGCTCTGGAGAAACAATCTGCATTGTAGATACTGGAATTGATTATACTCATCCTGATTTAAACAAAGTTATTGGACAATACTGTTATTGTAGTATAACTGACCATGGCAGTGGTGGATGCTGTCCGAATAATCAAGCAGAAGATTTTGATGCAATGGATGACAATGGTCATGGAACACACTGTGCAGGAATTGCTGCTGCTGCTGGAGTTATAAAAGGAGTTGCTCCTGGAGCAAGCATTGTTGCAGTAAAAGTTTGTGATAATGCAGGAGATTGTGCAGGCTCTGATCTGATTGCTGGAATTGACTGGTGTGTAAATAACCAAAGCATCTTTAATATCTCTGTTATGGGTATCAGCCTAGGCAATGGTGCAGAGTACAATGATACAAACTGTCCTGACTGGTTTGATGATTCGCTGCAAACAGCAAATGACCAGGGAATATTTATTGCAGTTGCTTCTGGAAATGAAGGTTATTCAAATGGAATAAACTATCCTGCTTGCTCACCTTATGTAACATCTGTTGGCGCAACTGACAAGAGCGATAACATAGCTTCATTCACAAATGTAGGAGATAATCTTGACTTATTAGCTCCTGGTGTTGGAATTAACTCAACTGTTATTGGAGGCTATGGAGTCAAATCCGGAACATCAATGGCAACTCCTCATGTAGCAGGAGCTGCTGCTTTAGTAATGCAGGAGAAAAGAGAACTAGGAGAACCAGTCACACCAGCTGAAATTGAAACTTCTTTGCAAGATGGAGGTGTTAGTGTTTCTAGTTATGAAAGGATTGATGTTGTAAAAACAGTTGATGAGATAGGTGGATTTAGTGTTACTGCAGATCAATATGGTGCATTTGTTTTAGATACAGGTTTGAATGTCTGGCACTGTGATTCAAGTAGCTGCACCGAGCTAACCCCATCTGACACTTTCAATGAAAATACCCTTAGACTTGATACAAATGGAGGACTCTTCGTTATAAACAGTGTCACATTAGATATGTGGCACTGCACATCCACAGCTTGCACTACACTAGGAACCACAAACTTTGATGTAACATCTATCACAGCAGATACAAATGGAGGTGTGTTTGTTGTAGATACTATAGGCTTAGATATGTGGCACTGTTCTTCAAGCAGTTGCAGTGCAGCGACAACTTCCCCCAATCAAAACTTTGACGCAGCATCCATCACAGCAAACACAAACGGAGGAGTATTTGCTTTAGACAATGTTGGTTTAGATATGTGGCACTGCACTTCAAGCAGCTGCGGTGGAAGCGCAATTGAAAGCAGTACAAATTTTGACGTAGACTCTCTAACAGCCGATACTAATAATGGTTTATTTGCAATAGATAATGGATTAGACATGTGGCACTGCACTTCCAGCGCTTGCTCTGAAATTCTTGGCTCTTTCTACGACAAAGGATTAGAAGCAGATACAAATGGAGGATTATTTGTTTTAGAAAATAATTATAATATGTGGCACTGCACTTCCAGCACTTGCGGTGAAATAAATGCAGATTTTTTTAATAACAATAATCTTACAGCAGATACAAACGGAGGATTATTT
>JAAOYC010000010.1 GCA_018221125.1 Candidatus Woesearchaeota archaeon | reverse complement strand
CTCCGACACTTGCTCCATTTGATTCCTCTACTCTTATGATGGGATTAAATGAAGCTCCCAATCTCGTTGCCGCTGCTGTTACATTTAGATAAGCTGATTGTATCTCTGAGCCAGAAGGCATAGTTAGATTAAATGAAACAGCAGACTCTGCATAACTTGCTCCGCTTAATCCTACAAGGTCGTCAGTGCCAAGATATCCATTTATATCTGTAGTGCCTGTTAATGAGTAAGCATCCCTGTTGTTTGCATTGATTATATAAACATCTGTCTGTGCAGCCCCTGCGCCAATTGATTTTGTTATTGTTCCTGCTTCCAAATCATTTGTTGTAAATGGCTCTGAATATGCTGCTTCAATTGAATAAGTTATAGCATCTGCTTCTGCATCAGTTGAGCCAGAGCAGTTGATATCAACATTATTGTTAAAGCTTGCATTGCAGCTTCCTCCATCACATTCAATTGATGTTGGTGTTGTTGGAGCTTGATTTGTTATTTCTTCATAATACCAGACATTATTGACATATATTCTGCCCCGATTACTTGATCCACCGCCTGTTGAGATTGTAATATAACCTTGTGAATAAGTTGTGTCTGTGGAATTGAGGATTAAAGTATTATTTACAAAGAAATACACACCTGAAGAATTTACTTGGAAAGTATAATTGTAATAACTTGTATAATCTGGCATCCATGTGTCTGTATCTAAAGTAGTCACAACCTGATTATCTACTCTGTATAAACGTGACTCAGGACCGGTAGGATAAACACACATTACATACCCATAAGATGGTGCATAACCTGTATTAGTCTGACAATCAAGAAAATCGTATAAACTACCATTTCCTAGTCCAAAGTGCCAGCCTCTTCCATTCCCCACTTCGATTTGAAGGGAAGCCTCTATTGTATAAGCTGTAAAGTTATCTGTTTTCCCGCTAGTATGTAAAGTGAGTTCCGCACTTGTATCCTGCGGATCAATTGTATAAATTCCTCCACCAGCAAAAATCGAATTTTCATCCCCTGCAGTTGTCATATTATCCCATAATGCTGCATCAATGCTGGCACTATTACAATCATCATAAAGTATCTCATTCATTTCGCCATATCCAGGATCATCTGGAGTCAGTATAAATGTATATTCTTGTCCAGGAATTATTGACTGCAAGAAAACCCATTCTCCATAACAACTCTGCCCAGTAAAGTTCCAGTCCTTGCATTTATACAATGCACTTCCAGTAGCAACCACTGTAACAGTTGCAGAAGTAAAATTAACTTTTGTTGGATCAATTGCATATACTTCAACAAACTCTTTTTCAGCAACTTTATCTTCAGGAACATCATCTATATCAATAAACTCAGTTGCATTCTCAGATACATTAACTCCAGATAATTCTATTTTAATTACAGGGCCTTCTTCTGGAACAACTTCAACATTGTATTCTCCTTCATCAATCTCCTGCTCTTCGTCAGAATCAAATTCTTTTAATAATTTATCCTGCTTTCTTAATTTAATAAATGCTTTTATTTTCTCTCGTCCGCTGTCCTTTAATCTAAATGCTCTTTTTATTTTCTTCCTTGAAATATTTTCTTCAGCCTCTTCTTCCTCTGGCTCTTCTTCAATAATCTCCTCTGTAACATTAGCTTCTTCAGCTTCCTCAGCAACAACTGCAAGCACTTTTGCGTCAAAGCTGAAATCTATAGTGTCGGTATAAGCACTGATGACATAAGTCTTTGTAATCTCAGTTCCATCAATATCCCACTCAATAGCATAATGAGTTGAATTTCCAACAATAACTTCACCACCATCAGCATCAACCAATGTCCAGTTGCTCAAATAATACTCAACAAGAGTTGCATTCTCAACTGCATAAGGAAGTTCTACACTTATAGTAATATTCACAGGCACTCCGCCAGGAATAAAATATTCACTGCATTCATCGCAAACAACATTCCTTTCAAATATAACACCTTCAACTTCAAGAACAGTATAACCAGTGATTCCTCCCTTGAGCATAAACAATCCAGTTATCATAAGTGCAAGCGCTACTCCTATGAAAGCCATCTGCTCTATCCTCTTTCTATCACTAGCTCTCATTTCTTGACAAGCACCTCTTTTTTCTTAAACATGCATTTCCATAATTTCAAGAAATCATCAACCTCTGAAGCAAACTTTGAAGGCACTAAAAGAACAGCCCTTCCAATGTGGTCTATCTCGCAGGATTTAACAATTCCAGATTTTCCATCCCTGCCTTTTAATGCATAATAGAATCTAACCTTGTCTTTTTTTAACAAATGTTCAGTAGAATAACTAAACAGAAACATAGAATTATACTTCTGGCCCTCTACTAGTACCTCTTTTTGTATACTCATTTACCTATTGTTATACTATTTAACAGAACGAGTATATAAAGCTTTTGATGTTATATAGGTTAACAGCATTACTCCTTGCTGCATTCAATTTCAACCAGGCCTTTTTTTTCACATACAGGGCTTTCATCAACAAGAACGCACTCTCCGTCGGAAACTAATTCAGCAGCAGCTTCAGCGCTTACACAGCTGTACTTATCAAGAACAGTGGCAGATGTTATCGACGGACCAAACTTAAAAACTAGAATAGCACCTAACAGAATAAGTAAAACAAAAAGAGCATATATAGCTTTTTTTACCATTGATTCCCTCTGTAATTAGGTTATTTTATATATATTTAAATTTTTCCTAAAATCAGAAGAATCATCTTTTTCTCTTTCTAGGGTTTACTTTATCCTTGTTCAACCGATAAGCTACAAATACTGTAACAATCAGTGCAATGATTGCAAGCAATATATAATTCAAGTGCATCAGGCTCTTGACTTCTCCCACATACGCAGCTTTCTCCCCGATAGCAGGAGCTTCTTCTGAAATAAATGCCATAACAAGATAAGCATTGTCTCCAGCCACTTCCCTCAATGTAAGCACCAGGTCATTCTTTGAATCATAGTTTATATCAAACAAGTTCTGTACTCCTTTGAGAAGCTTGGAAGTTATCTTCTTATAGCTCTCATCCTCAATCACAGTAGCTCCTGTAATCAGGTCCTGGTCAGTCAGCTTGCCTTTATACAGGGCAACATCAGATTCCTCTCCTACTCTAATCATTTCAAGATGATAAATATCCCCTTTATAACCAAAAGATATCACAGTCCCCTCAGTCACATTAAAGAAATACAATGGAACTTTTTCAAAGAACAGCATGTATTCTGTTTTTCCCTCTAAATTCAGTTGGTTCAATAACTCCTCTATCTTTTCTGCATCTCCTGAATATATCTCTTCTGGCTCCTGGATAATGTATTGTATTGTCCTTGATACTCCTCCTCCAGTGCTTCCGCTGTCTCCTGAAGTTTCAGCGCATTCTCCGCAGTCAGTCTCGCAAGTAGAGCAGGTCTCAGCCAGGCTTCCCTGTGTGCTGTTGTCACAAGTCCCATCTCCGCAATAAGGGCTTAATTTAATTGCAAAAAGATAAGTTGTCTCTAAAGTCCCGTCTGATGAAGTAAGGGTTGCATAATGGATTCCCCTGTCACTAAAAGTAGTTTGCCATTCATTAGAGCCATTTAAAGG
>JAAOYC010000009.1 GCA_018221125.1 Candidatus Woesearchaeota archaeon | reverse complement strand
TATCAAGATAAACAAAGATTGGTTTTTTTAGTTTGAGTTCTCCTCTTTCTCCTAGTTCTTCACTAACTTTTTTCATTGCATAATCTTCTTTGTTTTCAACAGAAACAGGAGTTTTCTTTTGAATTTCAGGAGCTGCTTCTTTTATTTCTCCTCCAAATTCAGGTACTTCGTCTGGAGAAGGAAATGTAGGCAAATCTTCTTTTTTTGGAGGTGCTGCTGGAACTTCAAGTGCTTTTTTCTGCGGTTCTTCCACTTTCTTCTGCTTTGTTTTAAAGAAATCCATAAATTTCATATAGTTACACCTCCCAAATTAATACTTTAAGAACTCGCTCTTTATTTAAACTTTTATTAGTATCCTCCAATAGTGACAAAAACCAAGGAAAGATTTTTATTAATCCAAGCATATTCTAATCTTATGAAGGAAGCAATGTATTATAAGAAATTAAAAGACAAGACAGTGAAGTGCCTAATCTGCCCAAGGAATTGTGTAATTGAGAATGGGGAAAGAGGTTTTTGCAAATCCAGAGAAAACAAAAAAGGAAAGTTATTTTCTTTAGTGTATGCTGCTCCTTGTTCTGTTAATGTGGATCCTATTGAGAAAAAACCCCTGTTTCATTTTCTGCCTGGGACAAAGGCATTTTCAATCGGAACAACAGGATGCAATCTGAGATGCAAATTTTGCCAGAACTGGCAGATATCGCAGGCAATGCCTGAGGATATTCCTTTTATTGAACTAAGCCCCGAGAAGGTTGTTGAAGAGGCAATAGATAATGGATGCAAATCAATTGCTTATACTTATACAGAGCCTGCTGTATTTTTTGAATATGTACTGGATATTGCCAAGTTTGCAAGGAAAAAGGGGATAAAGAATATTATTGTATCAAATGGCTTTGTTAATCAAGAGCCATTGAAAGAATTATGCAAATATATTGATGCTGCCAATATTGACTTGAAATCTTTTTCTGATGAGTTCTATAAAAGGATAACTAAAGGTTGGCTTAAACCAGTGCTTGAAAGCCTGAAGACAATAAAGAAACAAGGGGTTTGGCTTGAAGTAACAAATATGATTATTCCAAAGTTGAATGATGATATGGATATGATCAAGAGGATGTGCCTATGGATAAAGGAACAGCTCGGAGAAGAGACCCCATTACATTTTTCAAGATTTCATCCTGATTACTTGCTGAGGGATTCTCCACCAACAGAGAAGAATGTTCTTTTAAAAGCAGTTGAGATTGCCAGGGAAGAAGGGTTGAAGTATGTTTATATTGGGAATATCCTGACAGAAGATGGAGAAAAAACAAAGTGTGCCAAGTGCGGAAAAGTAGTTGTTGACAGAGGGATGTTCAGCCTTGTTGAGAATAAGCTTAAAGATGGGAAATGCGGCTGCGGGGAAGAGATTGAGGGAGTTTGGGAATAGTTGTATACAGAACTACAACTTAGGTTTATATTCTTGAGTTGATTGTATTAATCATACATTGAGATTCGCTATTTTGATAATTTTTATTGCATGTTTATCAGAGGTTGTGCTAGCTGATGTTGTTATAAATGAGATAATGTACAATCCTTCTGGAGATGAATATGATTTTGAATATATTGAATTATTTAGCGAGGAAGAGGAGAATGTTTCTGGATGGTATTTTGAAGGGATTGACTTTACATTTCCTGAGAATATCTCTATTGATGGATATTTGGTTGTTGCAAATACTTTGGAAGATGAAGGAGAGGATAATGATTTTTCAGACAGATATCCTGGTGTTGAATGTGATTTTGAATACAAGGGAACTTTGCTGAATTCAGGAGAGACAATCATCTTGAGAGACGGCGAGGAGGATATAATAGATGTTGTTAGTTATGATGATTGGGTTGAGGAAAATCATTCTTTGGAAAGAGTAGATATTAGAGGTTATTCCAGCAGTCCTGAGAATTGGGCTGAAAGCAGTGCTGGAGGAAGTCCTGGAGAAGAGAATAGTGTTAGCCTTAGCAATGGATGTGACTGGATGGTAGAGATTGTGATAAATGAAAGTGCATCTGATGATCCTGAATGGCAGATAAAGGCCTTTAAAATAAATGGGGAAGGAAAGGCGAATATAACAATCCAGCATTGGATAGAAGATTCTTATGGAGAGGTTGTCAAAGAATATTCAGACAGAAATATTGAGAATGCTTTGAGCCAGAGTACTTCAAGCAAATATAGCCCTGCCCTTGCTGAAGGAGAAGGCTATTTTATCAAAGCAAACATCACTTCAATTAGCTGCATGGATAAAGCTAGTTCAAATAATTTTGTTTCTGAATTAATATTTGTTAGAGGCGAGGAAGGAAGTTATAGCTCTAATTCAAGCATCCATCTCCAGGATGTCGCTCCAGCAAAGGCTGAATTTGGAGGAGTGGTCAAGGTAAAGGTTGATGTTTACAGGGGAGATACTGGAAAGTATGCTGTGTATGCTTATATTGAAAAGGATGGAAAGAAGATAAGCGAGAAAAGCACAATGCATATCAAGACAAAGTTTATCAATTATTCTATGACAATTCCTGTTCAATTGAAGTCTAATTGCAATGGAAAAATTAAAGATGGGGGGTATAATGTTGTTGTTGAAGGATTAGGAGTTAGTGATTCTGAAGAGATAAAAATAGAAGGAATAGATGATTCTTTATGCAAAGGGGGGAGCAGTTCTAGCTCTGAAGTTGAAGGAGATTCTGGGAATCATCCTTTAAAGAAATTTGAATATGAGATAGTTGCAAAGCCTGATGAAATAAAGATTGGAGAGGATGTTGAAATAGAAGTTAAGCTAACAAATAATGATGATGAGGATTATGATATTGAAATCTGGAGCTATGTTTATAGAGGAAATAAGTGTTATAGTGGGGAGAGGGAGAAAAATAAAGAGACGAAGATTTTGAAAGCTAGAAATTCTGAGATTGTTAAATTGAAAAACAGGTTGGAGGAGATGAAGCCAGGGGAATATAATCTTAAGGTCAAGATAAGGAAAAACAGCCAGAAAACTACAAAAGATATTACTGAAACTCTTGAGATTATAGAAGAGGTTGAGGAAATTACTGAAGATGAAGTTTTAAGGGAAGAAAGATTAGAACCAGAAAGCTGGAAAGAAGCTGTTGTTTATGAATCAAGTTCTTTTAAATCAAAGAAATTACTTCCGCAGTTGTTTGTAGGAGCCCATTCTTTGCTTTTGATTTTGTTGATATTGACAAAAACCAGCAGAAACATATAGGATATTTCCTGGGTTTGCTTGCGCAAACTTTTTAAATAAAGGTTATCTTATTTTTGACATGGTTGATATTCAGGAAAAATTAGAGCAGGGATATATACAAAGCAAGGTTATAATTGAATTAGCCGGGAAGCCGAAGGAATATATAGAGAAGACAATAAAGCAGTATCTAGAGCTTATCAAGAAAAATGCTGATTTGAAAGTTCTTAAAGAAGATTTAGGAGAGACAAAGGAAATAGAGGGAGAAGAGAACAAGGGATTATGGATAACTTTTATTGAGCTTGAGCTGCTGGCTAAAGATATTCCAACATTAACTGGATTCTGTTTTGATTACATGCCAAGTTCTATAGAGATTATTGCACCAGCAGAACTGAAGATAAAGGATAGGCAGTTTACAAGCATAATGAATGACCTGCAGGGAAAACTGCATAAATTGGATATGGGTGCTAAGCAGCTGAATAATGAGAATAAATTCCTGAAAAAAAATGCTTATTTTCTGGCAACAAATTTAGTTTCTGTATTGCTGAAAACTGGAGCAAAAACTCTTAAAGATCTATCAAGATTAAGCGGAATGGTTGAAAAAGATATGAATGAGTTTTTAGAAAAATTAATCAAGCAAGAATTTGTCAAGAAAGAAGGAGAAGAATATAAGTGGATTAAAAGTGACAAACGAGAAGAATAAGGTTGAGGCATTGATGTTTACTGTGGCAAAGAGGATTCATCTAGATGAGATTTCAAAGATAACTGGAATTTGGGATATTGAGAAGATTAAAGTAGCTTTGAATGAGTTGAGGACAGAATATGAAGCTAAAGGCAGCAGCATGGTACTGCATGATGATGGAGAAGGTTATTGGAAGCTGACTGTTAAGGACCATTATATGCCAATGGTACAGAAAATTGTTACACAGACAGAGCTTGACAGGCCTTTAATGGAAACTCTTGCTGTAATTGCATGGAAATATCCTGTTTTGCAGGCAGATGTTGTTAAGATAAGGCATAACAAGGCTTATGACCACTTAAAACAGCTTACTGAATTGGGTTTTATTACAAGAACCAAGTTTGGAAGAACAAACAAGCTGACTTTAACTTCTAAATTTTTTGATTATTTTGATTTACCTTCAAAAGAGCAAGCTAAAGAAGTTTTCAAGAATGTTGTTCCTGAGAAAATCAGGGAGAAAGTAGAGAAAACAGAAGAAGAGATTGATATAGCTGAGAGAAAACTGGATGAGGCTAAAAGAAAGAAAGAAGAGATGGAGAAAGCAAAGAAAGAAAGAGAAGCAAATCCTGAGCCAGAGCCTGGAAAATCTCCTGCTCCGATGCCTGAGATTAAAGGAGAGTTGAAAGAATTGCAGGCAGAAGAAGATAAAGAATTAAAAGAGATTGAAGAAGATATAAAGGATATTGAAAAAGAGGAGAAAAAAGAATCTTATTCTGAGTAAAATGTTTTTGCTTAAATGCCCAAAGTGCAAGCACAATATGAAGTATCAAGTTATGAAAGGAAATTTAATTGGGAAAAGTAAACGTTGTGTCTATTGCGGAAGGAGTTTTTCTGTAAAGAATAATATTGTTAAGAAGATTTTAAATTAAATCCCAATAATCGTATCCTTTTTTTCTTAAACCATTGTAAACTGGAATCACTAGTTCATAAAATTCTTTCCATGTTCCTCTAAATCTAGATATCCATTCTTGATCAGGAGCCATAAATTTTGATGGGGCTTGTCTGTTTAATTTAATCATTCTTTTGACTATATTTCCAATATCTATAATGTTTAATCCAACTTCTTCTATTACTTTATCCACTTCCTTGTAAAATTCTTCGCCATAATCGCTAATACGTCCTCCTGGAAGTTTTATACGTCCTCCTGGAAGTTTTGTATGAAAATTATTAAAGAAATCTCCAATAGAAGGATTTTTTGCAGTACTTGCATACTCTTTCCAGTCCTCTGCAACAATTCCTGTTAATTCTGGCTCTAAATTATTTTCAGTCATTTTACCTTCAAAATTGCTAATTATCTGCATTTAAAAACCTTCGCTCAAATTCCTTAAATCCTCGAATTCAGCCTTCTCAGGCTCTCTAGAGGCTGTTTAGAAGGCAAAGGTTTATAAAGGATTAGACATTCTTTTTATTAAGAAATTCTCGGCGAAAACCCACTTAATGGGTGCTGAACTTACAAAGGAAGATTAAGCATGGAAGAAAAACAAGAAAAGACAGAGGAAAGAATTGTCCAAAAAGTAATTGAAGATGAGATGAAATCATCTTACTTAGATTATTCTATGTCTGTTATTGTTGGAAGGGCATTACCTGATGTCAGAGATGGATTAAAACCTGTTCATAGAAGGATTCTATTTGCAATGCAGCAGATGGGCATGTTTCATAACAAGCCATTCAAGAAGTGCGCTAGAATTGTTGGAGAAGTTTTAGGAAAGTTTCATCCGCATGGTGATACTGCTGTTTATGATTCTTTGGTTAGAATGGTGCAGCCATTTAGCTTGAGATATCCACTGATAAGAGGGCAGGGAAATTTTGGAAGTGTTGATGGTGACAGGGCAGCTGCAATGAGGTACACTGAGGCAAAGCTGAGCAAGTTATCAGAAGAGATGCTGCAGGATATTGAAAAAAAGACAGTAAAGTTTACTCCTAATTTTGATGAAAGCTTGCAAGAGCCTATGTTCTTGCCTGCAAAGCTGCCTAACTTGCTTGTTAATGGAAGCAGCGGGATTGCAGTTGGGATGGCTACAAATATTCCTCCTCATAATCTGACAGAGGTTGCTGATGCTGCTGTTCATTTGATTGAAAATCCTGAAGCTGGTGTTGATGAGCTGATGCAGTTTGTCAAGGGGCCTGATTTTCCAACAGCCGGGTTAATTGTCGGGAGAAGCGGAATAAAGAGTGCTTATACAACTGGAAAAGGAAAAGTAATCATCAAGGCAAGGACTCATATTGAAGAAGGTAAAACAAGAAAGAAAATTATTGTTGACGAGATTCCTTATATGGTCAATAAATCTCTGTTGATGGAAGAAACTGCCCGCCTTGTAAATGATGGAAAAGTTGAGGGAATAAGTGATTTAAGAGATGAATCTGATAGAAAAGGTATGAGGATTGTAATAACATTGAAGAAAGAGGCTAATCAAGACATTGTTTTGAATCAGTTGATGAAGCATACTAGATTAAAGACAACTTTTGGAGTTATTATGCTTGCATTGGTTAATGGAGAGCCAAAAGTATTGAATCTTAAGGAGATGGTTGCAAGTTATATTTTGCATAGAAGAAAAGTAGTTCGAAAAAGAATAGATTTTGATCTGAAGAAAGCAGAGAGCAGGGCTCATATCTTGGAAGGGCTGCTGGTTGCATTGAAGAATATTGATGCAACTGTCAAGATGATAAAGGACAGTGATTCTGCTGAGCAGGCAAAAGGAGTTTTGATTTCCAGATTAGAGATAACTGAGAAGCAGGCATTAGCAATATTGGATATGAGGCTACAGAGATTAACTGGGATGGAACAGGAAAAGATAAGAAATGAGCACAAGGGTTTACTTGAATTAATTGAAAAGCTGAAGACCATATTGGCTGATGAGAAAAAGATCTTGCAGATAATCAAAGATGAGCTTGGAGAGCTGAAGAAAGATTATGGAGATGAAAGGAGAACAGAGATTATTGAAGAGGAAGAAGAAATAGTTCCTGAGGATTTGATAAAGCCAGAAGATATGGTCATTTCTATAACTCATTCAGGCTATATCAAGAGGCTGCCTATCAATACCTATAGATCTCAGAGAAGAGGGGGCAGAGGAGTGATTGCAGCAACAACCAAGGAAGAGGATTTTATTGAGGATTTGTTTATTGCAAATACCCATTCACATGTATTATTCTTTACAAACAAAGGAAAGGTAAAATGGCTTAAGGTTTATGAGATTCCTGAAGCAGGAAGAACTGCAAAAGGAAGCGCGATTGTTAATCTATTGAGGCTAGGAGAGGGAGAGAAGATAACTGCTTATATTCCTTTGAAAGGACTGGAAAAAGGATATCTGTTTATGGCTACAAAGAAAGGAATTGTAAAGAAAACAAATGTTAGTGAATTTTCAAGACCAAGAAAAGGCGGAATCATTGCTTTGGGATTAAAAGAAGGAGATGAACTTATCAGTGTAAGATGGACAAATGGAGAGAAAAATCTAATAATTGCGACAAGGAATGGACAAGCTGTCAAGTTTGATGAGAATAATGTTCGGACAATGGGAAGGACTGCAAAAGGAGTAAGAGGAATTAGATTGAAAGGAAAGGATGAAGTTGTTGGGATGGTGATTGCAAATGAAGAAGCAACATTATTTACTATGACTGAAAATGGATATGGAAAAAGAACAAAGATTTCTGAGTACAGGCTGATTTCTAGAGGTGGAAGTGGCGTCAAGAATATAATCTGTTCTGAGAGAAATGGAAAAGTAGTTGCAATAAAATCTGTTACAGATGAATCTGATTTGATGCTGATAAGCCAGAAAGGAATCGGGATAAGGATAAGTGCAAAAGATATTTCTGTTATTGGGAGAGCAACACAAGGAGTAAGAATAATGAAACTTGGTGAAGGAGACAGAATTGCTGCTGTTGCTAAGATTGTGAAGGATTAAATGAAAGGGTTAGCTATTTCTTACAAAGGAATGGAAGATATAACTTCTTTAGAGATTAAAGAATTATTGAAAGCTAAAACTGAGGTTAAGGAAAACTGTGTTAAGTTTGAATGTTCTAAAGAAGAGATGGCTTTGCTTTGTTATAAGGGGCAGGCTGTTAACAGAGTTTTGATTTTGTTAGATGAATTTAAGATAAATAAGATTGAAGATATTAAGAAAGAGGTTGATATCTCTGAATATGGAAAAAGCTTTGCAGTAAGAACTGAGATTGTTGACAGCGAGTTAGATACTAAGGAAGTAGAGATTGCAGCTGCAGAGAAGATTGAGGGGAAAGTTGATCTGGATAATCCAGATGTAACTGTTTTTGTTTATATTTACCAAGATAATGCTTATTTGGGCATTGATTTTTCAGGAGATTTAAGCAAAAGAGATTATAAAATATTCAATACAAGAGATGACCTAAAAGGAACGATTGCTTATGCTTTAGTCAGGCTAAGTGGTTATTCTGATGAGAAGAGTTTTTTGAATTTAGATTCTAAAAGCGGCACAATTGCAATAGAAGCTGCTTTGTTTGGAAGCGGGTTGAGTGTAAATTATTATAATAAAAAGAAGTTTCCTTTTTTGAAGTTTTTAGATATTGATTTAAGCAAATTTGATGAAGAGAAAAAAGATGCAAAAGTTTATGCTTTTGATTCCCAAGGTTATCTGAAAGTTGCTGAGAAAAATGCAAAAGTTGCTGGAGTTAAGATCAATCTTGAGAAAGTTGACGCTGATTGTGTTGTAAAATATGAAAGGGGAAAAGCAGAGATAAAAAATCTAGAGAAAGAGAAAGAGATTAAGCATGGTGGGGAAGTTTTGAAAATAGTAACGCAGCGAAAGCATTAGCTTTCTGGGGTTCCAGAATCGATTCACGATTCAGAAACCTTTTTAAACCCCCAAAAACTTCATTCTAGATAGGTAGAGAAGCACTTAACTAACGGTGATAAGATGATTGAATGCTCTTAAACGAGCATTTTTTGGCTTATTACTGAGGAAAGTCCACCCACTGAGTATGCGTCACTCGTGTTATGCGAGATGGAGAAATCCCTGGCAATGGGTCAGAAATGAAGACGCTGAACTTCGTTCACGTCACACGTCCAAAGCATAGGATGAAAATGGCGAAGCTTTGTTGCGAAACAAGTGAGTTAACCTGTAGACGTTTGCTTTGGGAACGGTGAAATCCGAATCCTGACTGGTGCAAGTGCCGTTGTGCACGCTAAGTAGAATGTTAAGACAGTCTGCCCATGACTTTGTTGTGGAGACTGACAAAAGGTGGCTTATAGCTGCTCTACCTAATTTTATTTAAGGTGAAATCAAATGGGAGATAAAATACAGATGCCTAGTGGAATGGGAGGATTAGTAAGATATTTTGATGAGATTAAAAGCAAGCTGACTTTCAAACCTGGGCTGATAATTGTGCTGTGCATTATTGTGATAATAATCATGATTATTCTGCATTTATGGGGAAATGCATTGCTTGGGATATAGGTGAATTAAAATGATGGGAATGAATCCAAGAAAAATGCAAGCCATGATGAAAAAGATGGGCATTGCTCAAGTAGAAATAGAAGCAACTGAAGTAATTATCAAATGTCCTGATAAGGAGATCGTTATTACAAATCCAGCAGTTGCAAAAGTCAAGGCAATGGGTTCAGAGCAATTCACAATTAGCGGAGATATTCAAGAAAAAGAACTTTCTTCTGAAGCAGAAATAACAGAAGAAGACATTAAAACAGTAATGGAACAGGCAAATGTTGATGAAGATAAAGCAAAAGAGGCTTTAGAAGCAGCAGAAGGAGATATTGCAAAAGCTATAATGGATTTGCAAAGCTGATTTTTACATAAATTATTTAAATTCTATACTATTTATATTATAGGGCACATGGAAAAATTTCAAGAAGCTAGGGATAAGGCTAAAAAGAATATTAAGATAGCAGACCATATGCTAAGTGTTACTTTTCCTTTGATAAAGGATACTAAATTGCTTTTGGCAATTATTGAGAATATTTTTCTTAGTTATACAAATTCAATTGCAGCAATACTTTATTATGAGAGATTGTTCAAAAGAATCCCTCCTTTCCATGATACATTTGAAAGCAAGCTGAATGTATTCAGAGGGAGGTGTGTTGTAAGGCATAATATTGACAAGAGCTATGTCATGGAAGTGCAGGATATAAGGGATATCATCATTGAGCACAGGAAAAGCCCTGTTGAGTTTAAGCGAGGGGATAGATTTGTGATATGCTCTGAGAATTACAGAATCAAATCAATCTCAGTGAGGGATATCAGGAAATATATTGATAAGGCAAAGGTATTTATAGAAGTGATGGATAATATTGTGAGTAAAGATGAAGGACTATTTAGATAGCTTGAAGAGTGAGCTAAAGAGAGCAGACCATTTGTTCTATGTAAGTTTGAAGTATACAAGAACTGTTGATGTAATCAGGAGTGTAATCGAAAGACTGCTAAATGCTTTTGATGTTGGCATGGAAGGGCTGCTGATGAAAGTAAAGAAAAGAAGAAAATCATTTGATGTTCCTATACAGCCGAGAAAAAGATGTGAATTATTGAAAGAAGTTTTTTCTGATGATGAAAAGCTGATAAAGTTTGTTGATTTCTATCTAGAGATGAGGGATATAATTCAAGCAAAGTATGATAAAAGCAGCGAGTACAGGAGGAAAGTCACAATGACTTCTCATCTAAGCCCTGACAACGTAGTTGAAGTTAATATTGACTTGTTGCTTGAATTTTATAATAAGACAAGAGAGTTTGAGGAATATGTGGTAGGAAAAATAGGATGACCAGGTTTATTGCTATTGTTTCTGGAAAAGGGGGCGTTGGAAAAACAACAACTGCTATTAATTTAGCAACTGCACTTGTCAATGCTGGAAATGATTCTATAGTCTTGGATGGAAATTTGACAACACCCAATATAGGATTATATCTGGGATTTCCAAATCCCCCAGTGTCTTTGCATGAAGTTATTGATGGAAAACATCCAGTTACAAATGCAACTTATTTGCATGCATCAGGATTAAGAGTTATTCCAGGAAGTTTAAGCCTGGATGCATTAAAAAATCTTGATTTAAACAAGATTAAGAAAACATTCAACAAACTCAAAGGATATTCTGAATCTATTATAATAGATACTGGAGCTGGACTAACAAAAGAGAACCAAGCAATCATGAATATGGCTGATGAGATCATAGTTGTTACAAATCCAGAAGTTGCAGCTGTTACAGATACATTAAAGACAATCAAGAAAGCAGAAGAGCAGAATAAGACAATTCTTGGAGTTGTGCTGAATAAACTTCATCCCACAAGGAATGAGATGTCTGTAGAGAATGTAGGGACTATGCTGAGCTTGCCGATTATTGGCATGATTCCTAGAAGCGATGCTGTCAAGCAGGCGCAGACAATAAAACATCCTGTTGTTTATTCTTATCCTGATTCAGAAGCTGCTATAGAATTCAAGAAGCTTGCAGAAAAGCTTAAATAAAACAGAAGTTATTTGATAAATATGAAAAAAGAAAGCAAAACAAGATTGATGAAAAAAGGCTGGAGCAAGGAAGATATAGAAAAGGCTGATGAAATCATCAATGAAAGAAAATTGCAGGATAAAAGCAGGTCAACTGTTCATGCTAATCGGATTTTATTCTGGACTGTTTTGTTGGTAATGGTTATTGGAAATACACTTGTTTCATTTATATTGATTCCATTACTGCTTGTTTTTAACAGGCTAGCAATGAATGCATTTGTAGTTGTTATAGGATTCTCAATTGGACTGCTGTTTAATTTTTTAGTGTGGGATATAGAAGAGCATATAACAAGAAAGCATCATTTGCTTGCAGCAACAATAATTCCAATTCTTGCTATTTTTAATCTGTATGCCATGGTGAAGATATCCAATGCAATTAACAATGTTTTTACCCTGACTGAAGTCAGAGGAGATCCTTTAACAGTTAGTGCTTTGTATGTAATTGCATTTTTAACTCCTTATCTGTTTACTTTGTTCTACAAGAAAAAGATTAAAACCTATTAGTAACATTTATAAGTTCTTTATATTTCTAGAACTTGTATGGCGACCGTAGTTTAATGGTAGAATATAAGGTTGTGGTCCTTATGGCGCGAGTTCGATTTGGAGCAAGGGAAAATTTGCTTTGCGAAAGTCTCGCCGGTCGCCCTTTTATTTTAATATAAATTCCTTCAAATCTTTATATTCCTCAGAAAAAGACCATATTTCTTTATTTTTGATTTTTTCTTTTTTTAACAAACCTTCTTTTTCAAGTTCTAAAAAATATTTTTTGATGGTTAAGTAACTTCCTCCACCTATATTTTGGTGAAGATTTCTTAACAATTTCCCCACAGTAATCTTTTCATTTTGTGCAAGTTCTTTTAATATATTGAGTCTATTTTTTGTTGTATTATGCTTACTAAGTATTATAAATGGTTTTTCAAGTTTTTTCTCATCTATACCAACAATTCTTTTTAATAATTCAGAATATGCAAGAACACTCATAGTACTTTACCCTCCATATATTTTGTTTGTATTGGAATTGCATCCCCTTTTAAATCAATAAATGCTGTCTGCAGTAATTCCATTCCCTTGTATAATTTTATTTTATGATTAGATATATTTTGAACACCAAAAACAGCATTTCCCTTATATCCTGGATCATTTAATCCGCAGAGAATATTCAAGCCAATTCTAAAGGCAGTACTTCTCATCGAATAAATAGACATTAAATCTAAAGGCGTATCAAATTTTTCTATTGTTCTCGCCAAAACAAATTCTCCAGGTTTTAAGATATAAGGTAGTTTTAATTTGACAAGTTTAGGTAACTTATTTTTACTTAGATCTACTAGCTCTATTTTTGCGTGTTTGAATATCTCACCTAATCTGAAATCATAAGTGCAAGGTCCTATATTCTTTTTCTTATAATCTTCTATCATGTAACAATCAAAGGAACATACTTTATAAACATTACGTAAATGTAACAATTCTTTATAAATAAAGATAACTTATATGATAAGATGTAACAATGGCACGAAGAGAACTAGAAATGACGGATAAACAAAGGATAGGATGTTTAGTTGCTTTATTGGGAGCGATTATTATACCCTCTGTGATGTTGGGGGGAGGATGTGGTTCAAGAGGAACTAAAGTAGATTATAAATTTACGTTTAAAGGCCAACCTGCTAAAGTTGTTCATGAAGATATTAGATGGGGTCCGGATCGTTATTATAGGATAGAAATTGAAGAATCTACAGTTTACAAAGGAAAATTAATTACAGATGATAAAAAACTAGTTATAGTTGAATCTGGATTATTGGCTGACAGATATTGTGTAAAAGAATATCAGCCTGATGAAAAGTAATTTTCGCAACCTTTATAAATAAATCGTTGTTTTCTTATTAAATCAGCCCGAGTTCATTATGAGCGCATAGGGTCGCTATAATAGACTTCTGTGGCTTATACTTAAAAAATGGCAGAAAAACAAGAATTTAGACATTTAGTAAGGATATCAAATACTGATCTGAAAGGAGAGAAACCAATAGGTTATGCTCTAAGAAATATCAAGGGAATCAATTTCCAGTTTGCAAATGCTATCTGCTCTTTGGCTAAGATTGACAAGCTGAAAAAGACTGGAGAGCTTTCTGATGAAGAAATTAAAAGGCTGGATGAAATCACAAAATCTCCCCTAGAAAAAGGAATACCTGTGTGGATGGCTAACAGAAGAAGAGATTATGAAGATAATAAGGACAAACATCTGATGACTAATGACTTAATTTTTTCAAAGGATAATGATATCAAACTGATGAGAAAGATAAAATCCTACAAAGGAATGAGACATTCTCAAGGATTGCCTGTAAGAGGACAGAGAACAAAGGCAAATTTCAGGAAGAGCAAAGGAAAAGTAATGGGAGTAAAGAGAAAACCAGGAGCAAAATCAGGTAAATAAAGATGGGAGATCCAAAAAAACACAGAAGCAAGTATTCAAATCCTAAGAAGGCTTGGGACAAGGAAAGGATTGATGAAGAAAAGGAATTAAACAAGGAATATTATTTTAAAAACAAATCAGAGATATGGAAATTAACCTCTAAATTAAGAAATTTTGCAAGGCAGGCTAGAAGGCTTATTACACTAAGAACAGAGCAGGCTGAAAAGGAAAAAATACAGTTATTGACAAAGATTAAATCTCTTGGCCTGATTCCAGAAAATGGAGTTTTAGATGATGTTCTTGCAATATCAACAACTGATTTGCTTAACAGAAGGCTGCAGAGCATTGTTTTCAAAAAAGGACTTGCAAGATCAATGAGGCAGGCAAGGCAGTTTATTGTACACGGGCATGTATTAGTAAATGAAAAAAAGATCACTTCTCCAAATTATATAGTTCCGAGATCAGAAGAAAAAGACATTGCATTTTCACAGAGTTCATCTTTGATTGACCCAATGCATCCTGAAAGAATCCAGGAAGAAAAAATGGCTAAGAAACCTGTTAAAGCAAAGAAAGAAGCCAAAGGAAAGGAATCAAAGAAAGAAACTAAACAGGAAAAGCCTAAACCTAAATCAGAAAAAAAGAAAGAAGTGAAGGAAAAGCCAAAGAAGGAGAAAAAAGCTGAATAAAATGGAAAGACCTCAACGATCAGGATCAAGACAAGGATACAGACCAAGACCTAGCCAAGGACATGGAAATGTCAGATGGGGAATAGCTCATATTTACTCTAGTTATAACAACACAATAATACATATCACAGACATTACTGGAACAGAAACTCTTGCAATTGCTTCAGGAGGACAGGTTGTAAAGTCAGACAGGCTTGAAAGTTCTCCAACAGCTGCAATGACTGCTGCCAAAAAAGCTGCAGAAACTGCAAGAGAAAAGGGAATAAATGGAATTCATGTAAAGATAAAGGCTCCAGGAGGACATAACGGACCTTCAAATCCTGGACCAGGAGCGCAGGCTGCTGTAAGAGCATTGTCCAGAGTTGGATTAAGAATTGGAATTATCGAAGATGTAACTCCTATTCCTCATGATGGATGCAGGAAAAAAGGAGGAAAAAGAGGCAGGAGGGTATAATGTCGTTCGGCAGAGCCGTACGAGCATTTTTTACGAGGTAAAAAAAAATGGAAGTAAAATTATTAAATCAAGACAAGGAAAACAAAAAGCTTTCTTTTGTTATCAAGGATTCAAACCCCTCATTTGTAAATACTTTGAGAAGAATGATTGTTGAGGAAGTTCCTACTCTAGCTATTGAAAATGTTGAATTTAGAGATAACAGCTCTGCATTATATGATGAAGTTGTTGCACACAGATTAGGATTGATTCCAATAAAGACAGACTTAAAATCATATGAACTACCAAAAGAATGTACATGCAAAAAGAAAGGATGCGCTAAGTGCACTTTAAAGATGACTTTGGTCTCAAAGAGTGCTGGTTATGTGCATGCAAGCGAGATAAAGAGCAAGGATCCAAAATGTGTTCCAGCTTATCCTGGGATGCCTATTGTCAAGTTATTGAAAGGACAGAAGATAGAGCTTATAGCAACAGCTGTTTTAGGGCAGGGAAAAGTGCATGCAAAATGGAGCCCTGGACTTATCAGTTACAAGAATTATCCAATAATTGAAGTAAATCAAAAAGGAGAAAGCTGCGAACAAGCTTCAATAAAATGTTCTACAAAGGTTTTTGAATTTACAAAAGGAAAGTTAACAGTTGTGAATCCTCTTAATTGTCACTTTTGCAATGCCTGTGTTGAAGCATGCCCTGATGGAATCAAGATAGAAGAAAGCAAAACAGATTTTATTTTTAATATTGAAAGCTGGGGCCAGCTTGACCCAAGAGATATGATCAAGGAAGCAGTTAAAAGACTTCAGAAAAAAACAGATGATTTTGTAAAACTCCTCAAGTAGACACTTTCGCAATACGCGAGGGCAGCGTAAGCAAAGCTTACTGGTCCTCGCTCACTACGTTCGCGAGGGTGGCAGAGTGGCCAAATGCGCAAGGTTGAGGTGAGTCAATCTCAAAAGCCTTGTCTCTTAGTGAGTGCGCGAGTTCGAATCTCGTCCTTCGCATCATAATCATAAATTACAAAGAAAATGAAAAGAACAGGACCAACAAATCCTTTGCTGAAAGGATTAATACAGGAATTAAGGAAGAAAGCCAATGAGCATGGGGCTAAGATATGGAAAAGGATAGCTGATGATCTAGAAAAGCCAGCCAGACAAAGAAGGATAATCAACCTGTATAAAATCAACAAATATACAAAAGAGAATGAAACTGTTGTTGTTCCTGGCAAAGTCTTAAGTGTAGGAGATTTAGACCATAATGTCACTATCGCAGCTTTCACATTTTCAGGATCTGCATTGGATAAAATCAACAAAAAAGGAAAAGCAATTCCAATCAATGAGCTACTGAAAGAAGACCCGAAAGGGAAAAAAATCAGAATATTAGGTTAAAAATGATAATTAATGCTGAAAATTTAATTTTAGGAAGAATTGCAACAGTTGCTGCAAAGAAAGCTCTGCTTGGAGAGAAAGTGGAAATTGTTAACTGCGAAAAAGCAATCATAACTGGAAGCAAGAAAGAGATAGCTGCAAGGTATAAAGCAAAAAGAGAGATGGGGCAGGTATATCATGGGCCTTATATCTTGAGAAGACCAGAAAGATTTGTAAAAAGAGCAATAAGAGGAATGCTCCCTTACAAACAGGAAAAAGGAAGAAAAGCATTTGATAATATAAGATGTCATATAGGTGTTCCTGAAGAACTAAAGGAAAAGGAAATGGAAACAATAGAAAAAGCAAATATTTCAAAAGTTCCTAGCTTGAAGTATGTAACTGTCGGAAATATCTGTAAATTAATGGGTGCTAAATAAGATGGCTAAAGCGATACATAAATCTGGATCAAGGAAAAGAGCAGTAGCAAGAGCTACATTAAAGTCAGGAACAGGAAAAGTCAGAATTAACAATCAGATGCTTGATGTTTACGGAACAAAACTTATAAGATTAAGATTAAAAGAGCCTTTAATCCTTGCTGGGGATACTGCTGCTGGAGTTGATATCAATGTCAATGTCAATGGAGGAGGAATCAGTTCACAGGCAGATGCAGCAAGACTAGCAATTGCAAGAGCTTTGGCAAAGCACAGCAAGAAGCTGGAGAAAGTATTTTTGGACTATGACAGACATCTGCTTGTTGCAGATATAAGAAGAAAAGAATCTTCAAAGCCAAACAGGCACGGGCAAGCAAGAGCAAAAAGACAAAAATCATACAGGTGATTCGAAATGATAATTCCAATAAGATGTTTCAGTTGCGGCAAACCAGTAGCTCATTTATGGGAAGAGTTTACTGAAAGAGTAAATGCTGGAGAGCCGAAGAAAAGAGTTTTGGATGAGCTTGGCTTGGAAAGATATTGCTGCAGAGCTTTGTTCTTAGGACATGCTGACTTGATTGATATTGCTGCACAGTTTAAGAAGTTTTAGGGTTTTTCTTCTTTTTTATTTTAGTGACTAATAGTCACCATTTTTTGTCTAAAAACAAGTCAAATATTTATAT
>JAAOYC010000008.1 GCA_018221125.1 Candidatus Woesearchaeota archaeon | reverse complement strand
GTGCTGCACTTATTCCAGCTCCGCCTGCCTGTGCTGCTGCTGTGTTTTCAATTGCTTTTACATGTTTCATTTTCTTATCTTCAATCTCTACAATCAAGAAATAAGGGCATCTTCCAAATCTTGAATCTACATCACTTTCTAAATCATTTTCTGCTGCGCTTATTGCAATCTTAATTGATTTTTTTTCTTCTGACATTTTATTTTCCTCCTATCTTCTTAGATTAATCTGGTTTAACAAAATCATAAAATCCTTGCTGAATCAACCATTCATCATAATTTGGAACCCCTTCCAAACTCATGACAGGAGTCTCAGCAACTAGTTCTGCAAGAGAATCATTTTCCAACAATGATGGTTTATCTATTTTCCCTCTGAGCAGATCATATGATTCATTAATCAATGCTGTTGCTTGATGTGCCTTTGGATCATCAGGGTTTCTGTCAGGATGGTGTTGGATGACTTTGCTGCGATAAGCGCGCTTTATTTCATCAGCAGTTGAATTTTCATCAACTCCTAAAATATTTCTTGCTCTTATCCTTAATTTATCCTGTTTTAAAACAAAAGATATCATCTTCGCCTTCCTCTTCTTTGTGCAGATTCTCCAGCTCCTTTTCTTGTCATAAACCTGCCGCATTCAGGGCATTTCATCTTATAGCATGGAACTCCTGCTTTATGAGGGATAGCAGCTCCGCATTTGGTGCAGAAACACTCTCCTCCAGGTCCTAATGAGATTCCGCCCATCCTTCCTCTCCATCCAATTCTTCTGCCAAATACTCCTTTATAAGCCTCTTCTCTGATTGCTCCATGGGATTCTATCTGTATAACTACATACTCTACAGCAGATATTTCCTGCTGGATTTTTTCCTGCAATGTTTTTGTTATTGAAGAAGCCTGTTCTACTTTTAATTTAGGATCAAGCATTATTTTTAATTCTGCAAAAACAGCTGGCCCTAATTTTTGTGTTTTAAGGCTTGATAGTTTGATATTTTCTTTTTTTAGGATATCTTTTATCTGATTTTCAATTTCTTCTCCTGCGCTTACATCCAGCAAGCTGTCTGTTGTTTTCTTGCCTAGTGAAATAGATTCAATTAAAATGTAAACTCCAAGCAATAAAGCAATTACAGCATCAAGATGTATCCAGTATCTTGTTAATAATAAACCAATAAATACTCCAATAGAAGCCAAAACATCAACTCTTGAATGCTGGCCATCTGCTATCAAAGCCATGCTTTCATTTTCTTTTCCTGCTTTAAGTTTTATTCTTGCCATTACCTCGTTTACAATAGCAGAGAAAGCCATTACCCCTAATGTCAATGGTGTTATTAAAAGTTCTTTGACTGCAAAAAAGCTTGTTGCTGCTTCATAAATAATCCACAATGCTGTTCCAAAAAGTATTATAGTGATTACTAAACCAGCAACAACTTCAAATTTGTAATGCCCATAGGGATGTTTTTCATCAACTGGTTTTTTTGCTGCCTTGATTCCTGCAAAAGAGATTGCTGAAGAGATAATATCCATTCCAGAATGAACTCCTTCTGCAATTACTGCAGATGATTTGCTAGCTAGTCCTATGATTATTTTAGAGAGTGCTAATACAATGTTTGCAAAGACTGCAATTATTGATACATTTTCTTTTTCCATTTTCTTAGGCTGCTTTTTTGCTGCTTGATTTTTCAGATGAATTCTTAGAGCTGCTGGTTTTGCTATTTTTGTTATCTTTGCTGTCTTTGGAATATCCATCTTGTTTTAGTTTGTTTGCAACATACTTTTCAGCATCTTTTCCTGTTAAATTTTTGCCAGCTGCTTCTTTTAGGTATTTTCCAACAACTTTTGATACAGCTGTTTTTTGTTCTTCTGTTTTGGCATTTGAATATGTGTTTACTAAACTATCTATAGTATTTTGTGCTGTATTTTGATAGGCTGCTTTTTTTGGGCTTGCTTCTGCTACTCTGCCTGAGCTTGTTCCAGAACCCTGGCCTGTTTCTTTATAATCTTCTGGCTCGCATTCTGGATTTCTTCCCATATTTGCCCTGGTTCCTTTGCCGCTGCCATCTTGTTTTGGAACATTGTATCCTGTTTCTTCTTTACTAGAAGAAGTTTCTTTTGAATATGATTTTTTTCCATCTTTATACTTTTCAACAACCTCTTCAACACTTTTACCATGTTCTTGGATAATCTTCTTTTTTGAGTTAGGTGGACCTTGCATCAGTCCTATTATAAATGCATCTGTATCTGAAAAATGCCCATCTATAAACTGCATGGTCTCCTGCCCTGGATTAGAAGATGTAGGCTTAAAACTAATTTTTCTTGTGCTGCCACTTTTATCTACACTTATTAAAGTGTCTATACTACTTGCATGGCCTGCTACCTTAGTCCCGCCTTCTGCTGCTCCAATTACAATTGATGACATTTTTATTGATTTATTATCCTCTTGTCATTAATGAACTGCATTTAGGGCATTTTAATTGTGAACATGGCACGCCTCTTTGATGTGCAATTTCATGTCCGCATTTAGGGCATTTGCATACTCCTGCTGGTCCTGCAGCTAGTGGTCCACCCATTCTTCCTCTACCTTGGCCTCTTCCCAATCCTCTACCCATTCCTGGTTGATTTACCATTTTATAATTACCTCCTTCTATCCTTATAGCCTTTCCATTTACAATTGCATCTGCTATTTTTTTTCTTGCAGTATCTATCAATCTTGCAAAGGTTGGCTGGGAGATATTCATCTTTTTTGCAGCTGCTGTCTGGTCCAGATCTTCAAAATCCTTAAGCCTTACTGCTTCAAATTCTCCCATAGTCAGCACTACTTCGTTCATTGCTGACAGCCTGATTCCTGCTGGCTTGAAATGAGTGATTCCTGGCTGGAATCTAACTCTTCTTGTTCTAAATGGTCTTGGCATTGTCTATTCCTTAATCTCTTCTAGTCTTTTCTTAATAGCATCCTGTTCTTGTTTAAGAACTTTTTGCTCTTCTTCAATTGCTTTTGTTTCTTGTTCAAGCATTTCTTTTTCTGTTCCTGGTGCTTCATATACTGGAGCTGCTCTTCCGAATCCAACGCCTCTTCCGAAGCCTCTCCTAAAGCCCATTCCTCTGCCTTGGCCTCTTCCAAAGCCTTGTCTAAGTCCTCTTCCGCAAGGACCTAATCCTCTTCCAGTTAATGGTCCCATTCCGTTAGGACCTGTTTGATCTCCTCCTGGCATTTTTATCATCTCCACAGGTTATGAATTAATATTCATTACCTATAATGAATATATATTCATTAAACTATATAAAGCTTTCGGTTTTGCAAGCAAAAACTGACTTCTAAAAATTTGTGATTTTTGTAAGTTTCGGTTTTTGGCATTGTTAATTTTACGTTTTCAGACGTTAAAAAAAAGCTGAGGTTTATAAAGTACTATTACTTGTAAAATATATGAAAGAATATATGAAACATTTTTTCAAAAGTTCAGAAGATTTTATTGAAAGCCAGAGAAAAGTTATGCGGTGGTCTGTTCCAGACTGGAAATTAGAAGCTTATATTGCAAGGGGTGCTTATGGCCATACTTTCTTAGGCAGAGGGATAGCTGACATGATTAAAGTCATAAAAATATATGAACCTAGTCCTGATGCAATAGATGACCTGAAAAAAGTATACGGGCTTAAAGATAAAGATGATCAGGAAGAATTACTGGAAAAATTAAGAGAAGTTCTTGGTCATGATGCTTTGTCTCCTTTTTGGAGAGCATTAAGCAATGAAGAAAAAAGACATATTTTGCTGCCTCAGACATTTATATCTAATGTCAGATCTAAAGATGGCATAGTCACATATGCCTCCACTAATGAGGTATTAGATGCTACGCTTGACGGTGAATTAAGAGAAGGGACATATGATTCTTATGAAGAGTTTTTGCCTTTGATGAGAGATATTCTTGAGGCTTTGAAAGTAGTGCACCAGGAAAGAGGTGTAGAAGATGCATGGAAGCCAATGGAATTTGAAGCTGAAGATATAGTAAAATTATATGATGAGAGGGGAATATATCCTCCCCCTATGCTTCCGGGTCCTTCAACTCACAGGATAAAAATGTCCCATAATGACATAAAAGCATCAAACATAGGCTTTAATCACAAAGGAGAATTAAAATTATTTGATTTTGGAATTGCAACTACTTTTAGCAGCAACCATGAATATGATAATATTGGTTCATTGATGATGAGGGCTCCTGAGCTGGAATCAATTGGTGAAAAACCAAATCCTGGGTCTGATGTTTGGCAGATAGGATGCTTGTTTTTTGATATACTTACTAATAAAAAACCTTTTGAGTCTCGAAATTCTATTTTTGATTACACATCAAAGCCTCCAAAGGGAACTGAAAAAAGAGAAGAGTTTGAAAGAACAAGAGCAGGAAAAATGGAAAAAGATCTGCCTTTGGCAATGGCTCATCTGGAGAAGATAAATACCCCTTCTTCTTTGGTAAATATTGTAGATGGCTGTTTACAGATAGATCCAGAAAAAAGATATAAAGATGCTCATGAGGTTTTGAATGAGTTTAATCATGTAGCAAATGAAGTAAAAGTCAAATATTTTTATCATAGAACAAATCCTGATTTGGATACTCTTGAAGATGAACTTAAGGAAAAGTATAATGCTTATTTATCTGAGGATAAAAAATTTATTGGAATTTCTGTAAATAGCTCAGAATTAGATACGCTTTTTGGCAGGATTGCCAGTTATTTTGAAAGAAGACATCCTCCTCCTGAATCATTATTTATTTCACATAATTCCTGGCCTAGTTATCAGGAACCCAATCTTGGAACAGGATTTAGAGAACTTACTTTTGAAGAGTATCCTTCAAAATTAGATCTTGAAGATAAGTTAATGGCAGTTGCTGCAGATGTTAAGGATATCACATCAATGAAGTCTTTGATTGAATTTGCAAAGCTGCGTGAGATGATTGAAGTATATCATGCAGCAAATGCTGAATTAAAGCGAATGAAGAATGAAGATGATAATTTTTATATTAATATGACTCTGCGAGATAGACGTGAGGAATATAAAAAACAATTTCGGGAGTTTCTTTTGTTTTTAGACAAACCTAAAAATGTTTCAGCTGAACCAGGATGTATGTATTCCAGCATAGGAGGCGGTGATATAAGGTTTCGTCTAGGTGTTATAAAAGAAACAATGGATATCCTGGAAAGAAGAAAAGAGCATGATCTCAGAATCACAATTGGAAATGATTTTACTTTGGGAAATCCTCTAAGCGAGCATTCTTTGTATAATCTTAACTTAAGAACTAATTCTCTTTTTTACGTGCTTGTGCATGGAGATATAGACCCGGCAATGACGGCTGGGATAGAACTTATGAAGTATATTGAAGATTTCAGGGGTTAGGACCTAAGTGAATAATAAGGCCCTGTCAAGTCAAAGACATCGCTGATTATGTTCAGGAAATAGTATATGATTCTATGGTCATATTTTTTGTTGTTTAATAGTTCATTGCACTTGTTGATAAGAGATTTTCTTATTTTAGAGAAATTATCTAGTTTTTTTGCATCGTATTTGTAGAAGATCTGATAAAACAAATCAAAGAAGTCATTTACTTCATTGTAGAGTTTGATTAATTCTTTATCTGGTTTTTTCTTTGTTTGAGCAAGATATTGGACAAGATATTTGTAATTGTCAACTACTTTTTCTAACTGCCAGATTAAGGTGTAGATGAAGATGTCTTTTCCTGGCTTGGAATATCCTTTTTTAGCAATGATTCTATGGCAAAAGCTTGTAAAACGGTTGTTTGCTTTTTCTAAAACAAGTAGGTCTTCTAATTTGTCGAATTCTCCTGCTTTTATATGGTCTAAGCTGTTTTTTGCAAGTGATAGTCCAACTTGGAATGCTTTTCTTAGTATTGCATCAAAATCCTGGAAATGTTCTGTTGAAAGTGATTTTATTGTTAGGGATTTCTCTGTCTGGTCTACTACTTCATAGGTCATCAGGTGATTCCTGACTTCATCCTGTATCTTCTTTACTGCTGCGGCTTCTGAAAAGAATATCTTGACATTATCATAGCCTTGCTTGTATAAAGAAGAAAGTATTCTTGCTGCTGAAGATTCGATTCCTTCGATATTTACTGTTTTTTCTTCCATTGCTTTTTCTTTTGTTGTGTTTACTCTTATTACACTGCCTTGTACGTCGATATCTATTTCATCTCCTCCTTTTAACCCAACTTTTTCTGTCCATTGCTTAGGAAGAGTCATTGTTAATGTTCCATTTCCTTGTTTTATGACTTTTCTTCTCATTTTACGTAGTGAAATGAGAAGTCTGTTCGGCTTTGCCGAACTTTACTTCTCATAGCAATTAGTAATACTTTGAACCAACAAAATTCTACGAATTTTGAGCTTCAAAAACTACTTATCCTCCGTATATAAAATTGTTAGTTTTTGAACTATTTAAATCTTATGGAAATGATATATCAATATATCAATTATATCGCGAAGATATATATGTTAAATTCACGTAATAAGTTGTAAGATTAACGGGAGATAAAATGAGCACAAAACTATATACGCTGATTAAACGGAATGTGGAAGAAGGTAAGATTGGTGTAGTTATACAAGCTGGAGGCAATGGGACAAGATTAGGGGAAGATAAGCCAAAGCCGATAGTTGATCTGGGCAATGGGGAAACTTGCTTGTCTAAGATTTTAAGTGCAATACCAGAAAAAGCCAAGATATTTCTTCATGTACAGAAAGAGCAGGAAGAGGTGTATAAAGAATATATTAATGAGCATGTATCTCATCCATTTGTCTATAAACTATTTCAAGACAAAGGGTATGTTTATTCACCAGAAGGAAAAGTAAGGACTATCGATGGAAATCCAGTTAAGGTTGCTAATGGTCCTGGAAGTTTTGGAGTTGGGCTGAAAGAGATGGTTGAAAGATTAAATCTTGGTATTGATTATTTCTTTGTTTATGACGGCTGCAAACTAGGACTGCATCTTGATGATATTACTTTTGGTGTTGAGAAAATGATTTTAGAAGAGAAAAAAGTACTTACTTATACAACATTTTTGAATTCTTTTAAACTTAAAGAAGATGTTGAGCTGAAAAGAAGACAATTGGCTGGAGAAGATTGCTATCCAAGATATGACAGAGTTTTTGAAAATGAAATAGTTGAAAAAATAAAGATGAGTGAGGAGATTACAGCAAGAGCTGATGTGCCTGCTATTACTGGCTTGAATATCTTTTTCTATCCTGCTTTTGTCAGAAGGATGCCAAATATGAATGGAAGGAAAATAGAAGTAAAGAATTACTGCGGAATTCCTGGGAGTTCTTATTATTATGATTTTAGGATTGCAGATGCAGTAAACGGGCATTTCAAAGAAGAGAGGCTGTTTGTTGAGCAGGATAAAGGCAATTGTATCAGGAGTATCAAAACTCCAGAGGATTTGGAGAATTACAGGAGGAGAAGGATATGAAACAAAAAGAAAAAGAGATAATAAAACATCTTAGGAAAGGGAAGAGAGTAAATATCTCTTCTATTGCCAGGGAATTGGATTTGCCTGTTTCTACTGTCAGTGATGCAATAAGAAGGATTGAGAAAAGGTATGTGCTGAAAAGAAGCTCTTTGCTGGATTATCCTAGATTAGGGTATAATGCAAATGCTGTTGTTGTGATGAAAGTCAATCCAAGCCAAAAACATTTGATTCTTGATTTTTTGGAAAAGCAGAATTGTGTGAATTCAATTTTCCATGTGAATTCAGGGTTTAATTTCCTGATAGAACTGGTTTGCAAGGATAATCTTGAGCTGCTGAATTGGATTGAGGATGTTAAAACAAATTTTGATGTTGAAGTAATATCATTTCAGATATTAAAAGTTGTAGAAAAAGAGAGGTTTGTTCCGTAAAATGGGATTGCTAAAACATCTTATAGGGGAAGTATGGGATTCTGACCCAGGAGCATTCTTTATTGCAGGTTATTTTGCATTGGTAACTCTCGGGATTTTTGGCTATGATGGATACCATTATTACAATGAAAGCAAAGAATTGAAATCTCTTGAACAGATGGTTTCTACAGTTTCAAGAATTAAAGATGTGGAATCAGAGGAGTTAAGATCTATTGAAACGCATCTGTGGAATCCTGTAGATGTTACATACAAAATAAAAGATGCATTAAGAGGATATGATGATGAAGTAGTGTTTTTGCCAAAACCAGGGCAAAGAGAACTTGCCTGGCCTAATGTTGTTTCTCCAAACGGCAAATACTGGATTTCAGATATTGTCAGGGGAAATGACAGAGATTATTTATCAGAGTCGTTATTGTGTTCTAAGCATGTTTTGAGTTATGAATTAGACACTGTTTTCTTGTTTGATGGGGAGCACAAGAGAATATATGCTCTTGATTTAGGAGATGAGAAAAAAGTAAAATATGCTGATGATAAACATAAGTTTTGCTGGGCTAAAACTCCTCAAGTTGGAGACAATGGTGTTTGCGGGTATACTATAGAGTATCCTTTGCATTCAGATGCAAGAAAAAGGATTTCTTTTGCTTATGTTGTTGCAGACCCTGTAAAGAGAAGAAAGAATATTGTTTATTTGGACAATACTGGCGAATTTCTTCCGACTGACCCTGAATGTGAATTATCAGAAGATGGGGGGAAAGTGGTTATGGAAACAAGATACAGAGGGTTATTTGAGTTTGATGTGGAAAAACAAATTATTACGGAGGTTGAAAAATGAAAACACTTGAAAAAATAATATTAGTGGGAGCATTGGTTTTTTCAGGATGCCAGGAGTATCAAGCAATGAATCTGGAAAAACCGCAAAGAAAAGAACCAGAAATAGTTTCTGTAGTAAAAGAAGAGCCAAAAGAAGTTCCTTTGAAAGTAGAAAAGCCAAAAGCGGTTTTTAGAGTGGAAGAAAAACTAAAAGACGAAAGAACTCCTCTGACAATAGAGGAAAGGCTAAAACTGGATTCTATCTCAAGGAATATAGAAACAGGAGCGCTTGCCGGTACAATCATCACTGATAAATATGATGTGCATGTCAAAGTAAAGGATAAAAAAGGAAGAGAATATGATTTTACCAGGTTTAGTCTAGGATGCTCTCTTCTGCGTGGATGGCAGATAGACAGGCTTGCTGTGACAATGAGAGATGATTCTGATTATTATCATGTTTTTTGGCTTAAGGATATAAACAGGATTGAAAAGCAGGAAAAGAAAGAAAGAATTTATTTCAAAGACGGAAGAAATTTTACAGGAAAATGGGTTGATAATGAAACTCCAATAGGAATATATAAAAAAGATTTTGAAGATATTTTTGCCACTGGACTGTTCAAAGGGTTTAAGAGAAAGATATCTATAAAGGATATTGAATCTATAAGCATAGACACTTCAAAGGCAGATGAGAATTTTCAAGAAGAATATCTTAAGAAATCTTCTATTTCTTCTCCAAAGATAGTTGAATTAAAAGATGGAAAGAAGTATTTCACTAATCTTGGCCATGTAATTGACAGCTGCGGGCATAATTGGAGCAGCCAGCATCATTACAGGCTGTTAAAATACTGCGAATTAAAAGATGATGGCAAGATAGCAAAAGGTGTTTCTCTTTCAGAGATATCAGAGATTGAATTTACAGGAGAAACCAATGTAGAGTATCCTCAATGCAGAGGGGTTATGGTCAGATACAAGGATAAAAGGGAAGAAAAAGGATATCTGTTTTTGACATCTGAATCTTATGGTGGGGAGTGCAATCATGCACACAGATTCAAGCACTGGGATAAATTTATTCTTCATTATGATTATGGAGCTTCAATTGTTCCTTTGGATAAAGTCAAGAAGGTGATTATTCCTGAACAGCCGGTTAAAATGGAAAAAACACCATTAAATATAGAAGGTGAGAAAAATGAAAATAATTGAAAAATTATTAGTTACAGGAGGATTATTGGCAGCACTTGCTGGATGCGGTGTTGAGGAGCCTAAACCTTATACACCCCCTCCACCTATACCGCCGCCAACTTATACAAGAGAAGAGACTAATCTGAACAAGAACATGGATGAGTTTGTTCATTTAACATCATGGTGGCATGATGATTACAGCCAGGTATGGACTGATTACAGACTGGAGGAATTGCATTCATTAGGAGTTGAAGGAGTTACTATTCTTGTTACAGAGTATCAGGATAATGTTGACTCTACAAAGATTTTTCCTCTTGGGAATAAGACTCCTTCAGAAGAGAGTCTTGAGCATGTTATCCAGAAAGCAAAATCATTAGGGATGAAGGTAAAGCTGAAGCCGCATGTTGATGTTAGAACAGGAGATTGGAGAGGAGATATTGGATTTAGCAATGAATCTGACTGGATTGACTGGTTTACAAGCTATGAAGATTTTATAACTTATTATGCAGATTTTGCAGAAGCTAATGGAGTTGATGAGCTTGTAATTGGAACAGAGCTATCAGGAACAACGCACAGAAGTGAGTGGGATGGTGTTGCTGATTTAGTCAGAAGCGAGTTTTCAGGAGAAATCAGCTATGCTGCAAATTGGGATAATTATGACAGCATAACATGGTGGGATAAGGTTGATGAGGTTGGAGTTTCATTTTATTTTCCTTTGACACCTTTTAATGACCCAACACCAGCAGAACTGGATGCAGCTTTGGCTCCGATTGTGCAGGATCTGAAGGATTTTTCTATTTTACATGGGAAGAAGATTGCAATAGAAGAATTTGGGTGCCAGCCTTATGATGGAGCTAATACAAGCCCTAACTGGGCTCCAACAACTGTTGTGGATGAGATTGAGCAGGCTGATGTGTATGAAGCAATATTCAAAGCACTGCATAACCAGGGTTTTGTAAGCCAGATGACTCCATGGGGAAGATACTGCGGATACAGGTATGATGATTTTGATTTTGATTTTATGTACAGGCCTGCTGCACTGGTTGTAGATGACTGGTATCATAGAGATGGATAAATATGGAGAAAATCCCTTCAGATGAACTTAATGAAATTGAATCAAATTATGAAAATGGGATGTACAAGGAACTTTCGGATTGTTTGGAGGAATTCCTTAAAGCCCATGCAAAAGAGATTCCAGGGTTTAAGAAAGGGGTTGAGAAGAAATTTAAGAGAAGCTTCCTGATGGAAGAAGCAGTTAACCTGTTCATACTAAATCACAGGATAATCAATTTGAATCTGGATTTAAGAGACCAGCAAAAAGAGATTGAAAAAGAGCAATATTACAGGGGGGAAAGACATGAAGATACTGATTTAGAGACTGTTGCACTGGAATGGACAAGAAATTATGGTGGACTTTGGAGGCTTCACAGGACAAGAGAAGTGATTTATGTTTTTAGGAGAGAGAATGGAAAGTATATGAATGTTGTATATGAAGGGATGATATAATGGGTGAAAAGAAAGTTAGAAGAAAGTTGGAAAGGATTGCATTGAGTAAAGGATATAAAAGGCTTGAAAGGGCTTCTAAAGAAAGTGAATTGTGGTATGTTGTAGAGCAGATGATGAAATATAAAAAGAAAGATGAAATTATGAGAGAGTTATTTGGAGATAAATTTACTACTGATGCTATTGTAGAAGCTGATTCTAAATTGCAGCAATCTCTTTTAGAAGCTTCGTTAGAGATAATCTGTGCAACTGATGATGAAAAAGCTTATGGAAGAATGCATACATTTGTCAGGAATTACGAAGATGCTGTCAAGTCTGTTACTGACTGTGTTAAAAAAGTTGCTCGTTATTCTAGAGATGGAAAGACAATAAGGGATGTTTTGAGGCTGGCTACAACTTATTTTTATAATCTTAGTTATGTGATGGGTGATATTTCAAGATTTAATTTTTATGGAGACCATGAGCAGTGTGCAAGACATTTGTCAGGAGTTGCTAAAGTGTATAAGAATGCGATTGATGACTGCAAAGAATCTGTTCCAAGATATGGCTGGATACCTACTCCTAATCACGGGTTTAAAGAAGAATCTAAAAAAGAATTGCCTTGGTATACAAGAGCATGGAATTATATTTTTAAGAAGGATTAATCACTATAATATCTGGCCAGGTGTATGTAAAGTTCTTCTAAATGCATCTCTAATGCTTTATCGTCTTCATCAAACTCTACAATGTCTGCATTGCAGATTTCTATTAATCTTATAGCTCTTTCTTTTGCTCTTTCTTTTTGCACATCAGTTGATGGCTCTTCTTTTGGATGGTGGTTTTTATACCATGCTGATAGAAGATTATCATAGACTAGGACTCTTTCTCTTAGCTCTTCATGGTTTAATCCTGCAAAGTCATTGCAAACTCCTCTGAGACTAGCTGCGGCTACATCTAGATAATGATCTTTTTCTTCTTCACTTTTGTGGTGCCTGAAGGAATGGAAAGCATACATAAATTGAAGTGTATCTAATTGATGATTTGTTTCTGGGTCATCAATGCCAGAGAGATTGTAGGCTATAGTAGCTAAGCTGTTTACTATTGCTGTATTCCTAGAATTTCCTTGGTTATATGTTAGACCTATGAAATCTCTTAAAAGATCAATATCGGTTTCAGAATGGTCTTCTCCAAATCCTTCCATAACAAAACTTTCTATGTTAGATGTAAGCTCTTCTTTTATTTCTTCTTTATATTTCTCTTCTGGATCTTCTTCATCAAAGTATGATACCATCAGTCTCCCCCCTGTAAAACATGCAAGTTTTTTTATAAAGCTTGCCGTAAAAAAATTAAAAATTTTCTTCTTCAGAAACCTTGTTGATAAGGTCTGCTTCTTTTTTCAGGATATCTACTTTGTCTATCTTTTCCCAGGTGAAATCCGGGTCGTCTCTTCCAAAGTGGCCGTAAGCAGCTGTTTTTTGGTAGATTGGCCTTCTTAGCCTTAGTTCAGACAAGATATCTGCTGGTTTAATCGGGAAATGCTTTCTTACAATCTTTGAAAGTTCTTCTTCATCAATGATTCCTGTTCCAAATGTTTCAATAAAGACTGAGACTGGTTCTGCAACTCCAATAGCATATGCCAGTTCTACTTCGCATTTTTCAGCCAGTTTTGCTGCAACAATGTTCTTTGCAATATATCTAGCTGCATATGCTGCTGATCTGTCTACCTTACTTGGGTCTTTTCCAGAGAAAGCTCCTCC
>JAAOYC010000068.1 GCA_018221125.1 Candidatus Woesearchaeota archaeon | reverse complement strand
GTGCAGCACAGCTTGTTGCAGACCAGGAAGTTGAAGCAGTAATCACAGCAAATGCAGGGCCAAGGGCATTTGATGTCTTCAATCAGCTGGATATCAAGGTCTATCAGGCAGAAGGAAAGATAAAAGAAGTTATTCACCAGTTTATTGATGGAAAACTGGAAGAAATCTCAACACCAACAGGGCCCCAGCATATGGGAATGCCAAAGGATGCAAGTCAAAAAGATAAAAAATCCGAAAGGATATTCTTTCCATTGCTTGACAATAACGGGGAAGATTCAAAAATATCTGAACATTTTGGCCATGCACCTTTCTTTGGATTATATGACACAGAAACCAAGAAACTAACAATAACTGAAAATGATTTAGATCATACAGACCCAACTAAATCACCAATAGACCAGATTCAAGAGGCAGTAAATCCAACAACAATTTTTGCAAAAGGCATTGGAGGAAGAGCTATACAATTTATTGCTGAAAAAGGCATGTCTCTGAAAACAGGTGATTATGAAACTGTAAAACAAGCAATTGAAAATCTGGATAAATTAAAAGATTTAACAGAAGGATGCGGGCATTAAATGAAATGAGGTACTAAAATGACATATAAAATAACAATAGACAAGGAAAAATGTCTTGGCTGCGGAGCATGCACTCAATGCGATAATTTTGAAATAAAAGATGGAAAAGCATATGCAAAGAAATCAGAAGTTGAAGAACTTGGCTGCAATCAGGAAGCAGTTGATATTTGTCCTGCTGACGCAATAAAAGTAGAGAAAAAATAATATTTTTTTGTGAAGGAAATGGTAATCAAAGTAAAGAATTTAGTAAAAGAATTTGATTCATTAAAAGCAGTAGATGATATAAGCTTTGAAGTGAAAAAAGGAGAGATATTTGGCTTATTAGGCCCTAATGGCGCAGGCAAGACAACAACTATCAGGATGCTGACTGGCATCTTTAAACCTGCACAAGGCAATGCTTATATCGGGAAATATGACATCCAGAAAAATCCTATAGAGGCTAAGCAATTGATGGGCATAGTTCCTGAAATGGCTAATGCATACATAGACCTTTCTGCTTTTAAAAATCTCTTGTTAATGGGAGAGTTGTATGGAATAGAGAAAGAAAAGAGGATTAGAAAAGCAGAGAACTTGCTGAAGTTATTTCAGCTGTACGAGAAAAGAAATCAAAAAGTAAGAACATTTTCAAAAGGAATGAAGCAGAGAGTAATCCTGGCTATGGCTTTGATGAATGATTCTAAAATTTTATTTTTAGATGAACCTACCTCAGGCCTGGATGTAGAAAGTGCAAGGCTAATCAAGAACCTTATAAGAAAATTTAATGAAAAAGGGGTTACTATCCTTTTGACTACCCACAATATTGAAGAAGCCAATCAACTTTGTGATAGGGTAGCAATTATGGATCATGGCAAGATTATAGCGATTGACCGTCCGGCAAAACTAAAACATGCTATCCAAGGCACATCATCAATTGAAGTGGCTTTTAAAGAGCCAGTAAACAAAGACCTACTCAAATTTAAAGGCGTTACTGAAGTTAAAAAAATTGGAGACAAATTTAAGTTGTACACTGAAAAGCCAGAAGATATCATTCCAATATTAGTTAATCATTCTCAAAAAACAAAAAACAAAATAATTTCTCTAAATACCTTTGGGCCAAGTCTTGAAGATGTATTTGTAAAATTAACAAAAGGTAGGAAAAAATGAACATATTTGAACAGCTTAAAAGATCATTTGCTATTACTAAGAAGGATTTGTCTATTTATTATATGAGGGGACCTGTGATTATCCAGGGATTACTGATGCCTGCTTTTTTATTTATAGCATTTTCTTTCAAAAGAGACCTGGCCTTAGATTTTCTGATTCCTGGTCTTTTAGGAATGGCGCTCTTTTTTGCTGTCTCTGCCATAACTCCGGTGATAGCACCTTGGGAGACAAGAATGAAAACTTTGGAAAGATTAGCATCATCTCCTATCTCTCTTTGGGCAATCATTTTAGGGGACATAGTTGCTTCAGTTTTTTTTGGTCTTTTTATTACATTCTTTATTCTTTTAGTCAGTGTTATCCTGCTAGGCATAGAAATAATAAGTCTTCAGTTAATTATAGGCATCATAATCTCAGCTTTTTGCTTTTCTGCTTTAGGAACATTAATCTCAGCTCCTCCTGCTGACAATCCTTCAAACATAATGCTTTTTGCTACTTTAATCAAGTTTCCCCTTATTTTTATAAGCGGGGTATTTGTCCCTATCGCAGAAATGGGCAAATTTAAGCTCTTGTCCTTTTTCTCTCCTTTAACTTATTTTACAGATTTAGCCAGGAATTCAATTCAAGGAGCAAGCTATTTCACTTCCTTTGTTGATTTGATAATTCTTTTTG
>JAAOYC010000067.1 GCA_018221125.1 Candidatus Woesearchaeota archaeon | reverse complement strand
GTCTCCATCAACAAAAGCAGTTATTACTTTCTTTTTGCTTAATTCTTTTATTGTGTCTGGAACAGAAGTACCATTCATAGCAATAGAATTTTTTATTCCGTGTTTTAATAAATTTAAAACATCTGCTCTTCCTTCTACAACAATTATTTCATCGCTTTCATCGATAGCTGGACCTGCTGAAAGCCGGTCTCTCCCATAAGATTGTATTTCCATCACTCTTACAGAATATGCAACTTCATCTGCCAATTCCTGCGAATCAGGCAATACATTATCTGTCATCTCTTTTAGCAATTCTTTTGCTCTAGAAATAACCTGTTTTCTCTTGCTTATTCTGACATCTTCGATATTAATAACTTTTATTTTTGCATTGCATGGACCTATTCTCTGGATTACTTCCAAAGCTGCTCCTACAATGCTTGTTTCTGCTTTGTCCAAACTTGATGGTATGAGTATTGTTCCTTGTGATTTTCCAGAACGAGTATCAATAGTTACTTCTATTCTTCCTATTCTGCCAGAACGCTGCAGCTCTCTTAACTCAAGATCTGCTCCTAACAGTCCTTCTGTTTGCCCGAAAATAGCACCAATAACATCAGGACGTTCAACAACACCATCAATCTCAATTGTAGCATGAACAATATATTTTGAACTTACTGGACTTATTTTTCCCATTTTTATCATTCCTCCGGTTTCTTAGAAAGAGCTCAATCCTTCTGCAGATTATAATCAAAACTTAAACTATTACCTAATTTGACTAAGTTCATTACAGTGTGAATAAGGATCATAATGCCCCTCCTAGTAGTTTAGAATATAGAACAATCTTTAAACTATTTTTCTTGCTTTTAAAGACAAATAATTGAAATAAATGATATTGATGAATGTTTAATTGTTCTATATTCTTTTTATGAATCATTAAAGCATAAAAATTCCCATAAAGGAATTTTTAGCTTAAAAACTTCAATACTGAAGTTTTTAAATTTTGTGGCCCGCTAAATTAACCCCCAAGCTCATTGCTTGGCTTTGCCGTAAGCTCCATTGGGTAACTCTCAATGCGGGCCAAAATACACCTTTTTAAGCTTAAAAAGCCTAAAATGATATATTTTAACTATGTAATAATAATCAAGCAGAATATATAAAGATTTGTTTTTCACTAAAAATAATTATCTAATTGCACTAACTATAGTTACTAAAAATACTATTAATGCTATTAAATATGTAGTGATTTTGAATGCAATCATATATTTCTCCTGTGATTATAATAAAACCCTAGCAAAGGCGTAAGCCCTGCCAGGGAAAAGGGGGTTTTACCCGAATTGCTTCGAATAACATGATAAACCCCTTAAACGCCTTAAAAAGACATTTAAGGGGAAAAGAGGTGTTTAGATAACTATAAAAGACTTAATTAATCTTTAATAATGAAAATAAGGAGTCTAAAAACCACCCTTAATGTTACTATTAAAGAGGCATAACTAATATATAAACCTTTCTATTTTTAGTACTTAGGAGTAGTATATTCATAGAAACAGAATGGGTGTTTGTCCCAAGTCTCGTTCAAGCGAAGAGTCAGACTCGCTTTGCTTCGTCTGGGCACCTGCACAAACTTAAAGCTTCGCCAGATATTGTGCTAGAGTTGAGCAGTCTCACGAACTTGGTGAAGCGAGCAAAGACATTCGTCTTTGCAAGTACTGCACTCACTGGCCATTATTGGCGACTTTGGACATACTAAGAATGAGCAAGGTTTAAATATAAACCCTGTTTTATCTGCACTATGACCTCCGAAGATGAATTTCAGTATGAGCTTAAGATTCCAAAAGACAGGATTGCTGTTCTGATTGGAAAAAAAGGCGAAATTAAAAAAGAGATTGAAACACTAACAAAGACACATATCAATATTGATTCTAAGGAAGGAGATGTTTTTATTTCTGGTAATGAGGCTATTAGTCTATTCAATGCTAGAGAAATTGTAAAGGCAATTGGAAGAGGATTTAATCCTGAGATTGCAAAACTTTTGTTTAAGCCAGACTATTCTCTTGAGATTATTGATATAGAGGAATATGCAGGAACAAAGAATTTGCGAAGAGTGAGAGGCAGGCTGATAGGAACAGAAGGAAAGGCAAGAAAAACAATAGAAGGATTAACAGAATGCTATGTCTCTGTATATGGAAGGACTGTTTCAATAATTGGAAATGTTGAGAATGTCAATATTGCAAGAAGAGCTGTTGAAGGACTGCTAAAAGGAACAAAGCATGGAAATATTTATAAATGGCTGGAAAAACGAAAAAAAGAGATGATTCAACGCGAAATAATTGGAAAATAAATTGGCTAAGAGAAAAACAAAGAAAAGAGCAAGGAAAAAAGTGGTTAAAGAGGAATCTAAAGCACCTGCTGTGAAAAAACCAATAGCTCATGAGCTTGCGAAAAAGCAAAGAGAGATTTCTGTTGCTGAGTTTTTTGAGAAAAACAGGCATCTGCTTGGATTTGACAATAAAAGAAAGGCTTTGCTTACAACTGTTAAGGAAGCTGTTGACAATGCTTTAGATGCCTGCGAAGAAGCAAATATCCTCCCAGAAGTCAATGTCCAGATAATAGATATGGCTACTAAGCCAGATATCAAGAAAAAAGTTGAAGAAGGACAGACTATTTTGGTTACAGAAGAGGTGCATGAG
>JAAOYC010000066.1 GCA_018221125.1 Candidatus Woesearchaeota archaeon | reverse complement strand
ATATTCATCTTCCTGAGCATAAGATCTCTGCCCATGGTGTTATACATCCTGGTAATTATACTCCAGATGGATTATTTGAACCAAATATTCTTGAGATGTATAAAGACGGCAAGGAGTTTATGAAAAAGAGATTAAAGATAGCAGCAGAAGTCAGGAATATTCCTGAACTTGATTTGGTTGATGTTGATGAATGCTCTATTTTTGCAAGAGGCACTGGATTTCATGTTAATGTTGATGATAGCAAGTTTTCTGAAGATGATATCAAAGCAAGAAATGAAATTGCCAGTGAAGTATATCATTCTTTAGAAGAAAAGTTAAGAACTAAATTTGGAATTGCTTCTGAGAATGTAAATCCTAATTATATTTTAGGACTTTATCCTTCAGGAACTGCAAAAGAACTTGTGCTTCCTAATGGAGTAGTTTTCTCTGCTGAAAGTCCTGCAGAAGATGAAGTAGGAGCAGGAACATTGTACATGAGGGTTATTTCTAATGAAGATGGAAAGAAAGAATTTCATGGAGAAGTGGTTGATTTTTGCTTTGATTATATTAACAGAAATTTTGGAGATAAATTACAGTCTTTTGGTAAAAGAGGGGTTGTAAATTTAGGATTATCTGGAGATGGCACTCTTTGGAATATTGATTTGTCTAATGTAAAAGAATCCAGAAAACTAACTGAAAGTGTTTTTGCAAAGTATTTGCAAGAATCTTCAAAATAAAAGAAAAAAAATAATTTATTTCTTAAGAGCTAATAAAAATCCAGCTCCTACCATCAAGAATCCTACTGTGTACCACTGGATTCCAAATGTGTAATCCACTACTGCAATGTCTTTAAGCAGATACAAGATACCTATAACTAATGCTACTAATGAGCATCCTTTACAAAGTCCTGCATCGCAAACAGGGCATGCACATGTTTCAACTTTTTTTGCCATAATATACACCTCTTATTTTTATTTATGCTTACTAGCCATTACTAGACTAATTAATCCTACTAATATAAAAAGTCCTCCAACAAATTCTGCCCAGCTAAACATGGAGTAGACTGCGTTTAGAATAACTAGAATTCCTATAACAATCAGCATTGTTCCTTTGTGTTTCATATGTGCTGCTATATCTGGTGCTTTTGCCATTTTAAATTACCTCCTTTTTTTAAAAATAAAAAAGTTATTCTTCAGCCGGTGCTTCTGTTTCTTCTCCAACTATAACTTCTTCTACAAGCTCTGTCCTGCCTTCATTTGTTGACACTTCTTTTGCTTCTTCTGAATTTAATGATGTTTCTGTTGTTCTTGGAGTACATCCAGCTAATACTATTATAGAAATTAATAATGAGATGATCAATAATTTTTTTATCATTTTGACCTCTTTTTTACAACATATAATGCTCCTATTGCAGCGATTATCAAAGCAAAGATTATTCCATATGTTGAAAATTCTGGAACTTCTGCTGTTGTGCTGCCGTAAGTAGTTGCATCATAAATTCTATCTAATAAGTCTTCATCTCCTTGTTCTAGAAGCAAATCTGTCTGCATAGTAAACCATTCCTGATTCCAGGCACATTGGCAGATCAGTCCTTCTTCCCACAAGGTTATGCCATCTGCAGCACTATGAGTAGTGAATCTCATATTTATCACTAAGGTATCTCCTACATTTATCAATCCAACACCATCAGGAGGCATAAATCTCCATACTCCTATTCCTCCTGTTGAGCCTGGAGGAGTTCCTGGAGGGATTGGAATCCAACCTCTGGAATTAGATACATGACTTACAGATGTAAATGGAGCAAAATCAGGACTAGATGCATCCATAAAATATAACTCCATATAGTCAATATCATAAGGGTTGGTCTTGCCTGTTATTTCTAAAGTGTAAGTTGCTACTCCTGATGTCTTAGAGGTATCATCATATGCTACTCTTACTAATACTCTTGCAGAGTGTCCTTTATCAAGAGATAAAACTGCTGGGATTAATAATAAAGAAATAATGATTGTTATTAAAATAAATCTTGTTTTCATATCTAAAACACCTTTTTTTGTAAAAATGAACTTTAAGGTATTTAAATATTGTTATTTTTTTGATTTCTACGTAAGGTTTAAATATATCTCTTATTGGCTTAATAAAAAAGAGTTCTTAGATAGTGCATTAAAATAACAGATAAACAAACAGCAGAATCTTATAGAAGTTATTTTAATATTATGTGGAAAATGTCTAGGGCTTAAACTCTAATTCCTTTTTTCTCAATATCCCTGCTTTACCCCTACATTTCAATATTTGCTTTGTAAGGGGAAAGATATTTTTCTATTTAGGGATTACAGTTATCTATAAATATTCATCTTAGGGACTACAGACTATCCCCATTTTGAGAATATCTTCTTATAAGTTATAACTAATTCTTTATAGAAGAATGCTACAATGGGTTTATATAAATCAATATCCATAGTTGTTAAGTCTGCCTTATGGGCAATAGATAAGACTTCATAATATTTTTTCCTTTTTTTGTTTTCAATAATCAATGGTGGAATCTTATTTAGAATTAGAATAAGATTGCTTAACATCCTGCCAGTTCTCCCATTGCCGTCATAAAAAGGATGTATTCTTTCAAATTTTTCATGGAAAATCGCTGTTAATATCAAAGGATGCAGCTTATTTTTATTGCTATGATACCACCTTAATAAAAGTTTCATATCAGTTTTAATATATCTGGCAGGAGTTGTCTCAAATCCTGCTCCAAAAACCCTCACATCATGGGTTCTGAAACTGCCTATTCTTTTGTCTATCCTGTTTAACAGCATTGAATGTATTTTTATTATGAGATCTTTATCAATTGCCGGTTTATTCTTGAGTATAAAATCAAAAGTTTCCTTTCCATTTATGTGGTCATATATTTCCCTTAGATCATGGCCAGGAGGTGATTTATTTTCATTTAAAAGGAGATTTGTTTCCTGCAATGAAAGAGTATTTCCTTCAATTGTATTTGTATTATAGATATAAAATGTTTTAAAATCCTTAAACATATCTTGTATTAGTTTTTCATCTAATTTTATTTTCTTGCTAAAGTCTTTTTTTAGTTTTTCTAATTCTTTTAACTGTTCTTTATTGAAAAAATCGATATTTGAGGGCTGTTTTTTTAGCTCTTGTATCCTTGATTTAGGAATTTTTGCTATTTTGCGCTTTATTTGTTCTTTAGTCATTGGTTCTTTGCCTAAATAAGCTACTGTTTTAGTCACAACTTTATCTTTAACTCTAAATGAGGTTTTTAAATAGTTGTATACATTTTTCCCAATCTTTTTCTTTTCAATATACATATAGAATATTAGGGACTACATATATTTAAACCTTTTGGTTTTAGGGATTACAAGAAATTATAACTTAAATTCTAATTCTTTGCAATATTCCATAAATTCTCAAAGAAGGTCTTTAATGACTGTGCAATCTCTGGATTTTTGATAGATAAACAAGAGGATTCTTCTCCATAAGTAAAGATTAAAACTCTTTCCCCCATAATATCTATAGCAGAAGGGGTTATTCCTTCTAAGACTTTTACTTCTGTGAATTTCATTTTTTTGAATAAGCGATAATAAGGGGTATTTTTATCTGAAAATAATGCTTTGCAGATTATTTTACTCTTGATTCTTTGTCTATGCCATCTCTGCCACAATAGATTATACTGCTTTTTTTTATGAGAGATTATGCCCATAGCAAGAACTTCATCTTTTTCTGTTAGATCTTCCAATGCTTCAAAGATTGCTGTTTGTATTCCTTTAAAACCTTTGAAGTGGTTTGTTTCATATTCCTTTTTTCCTGCTTTTTTAATCTTTAAGAGAGAGGGCAATTCTTTAAGAAGCTCTTGTTCTTTGTTTTTCAAGGCCTTTTCTTTTTCATGCATGTAATCTAAAATCCTATTTGGAGAAGCTGCACTGAAATACTTGGTTTTATCCTTTGTGATGAAGCTTGCTAATCCCTTTTTAATAAGTTTATCTAGTATTTCGTATATTTTGCCGCTTGATATCTGCGCTTCTTCTATGATTTTTCCTGTTGTGGTTTCACCTAATTTTAACAGTGTTAAATATACTTTAATTTCGCCTTTTGTAAGTCCTATTTCTTCTAATAGCTTCTCGTTCATAGGCTATACTAAGATGTTAGATTATATAAACCTTTCTAATTACACCTCACCAAGTGGGAGAGAATATTAATAAGGCTACTCAATACTACTATGTTATGACAAAACAAAGTTTATGGAGGTAAAAGAAAATGAAAATACCAAAACATGTACAAGAACTTCCTGCTGAGGCAGATGATAACTATATTGGAGCAAAAGTAATTCATACTTCTGAATCTTTAATTGCTCTTTTACAAGAATGTGAACAAGAAGGTTTTACAATAAAATCTGATAAAATAGATTGTAGGTTATATGTGACTGATGGGGATAAGAGTGGAGTTACTGGAGGAATATGTTTAGAAAGGGATACTATGGTTCGTATTGGGTATGGGGGAGCAACATATAGGGTTTCGCCTCTTAATAGCGCTGGGTCGACAGCTTGGGCATTATATGAAATAAGATGGAAAGCAGAAAGAAATGAGATGAAAGAAAATGGCAAATGAACAAGAAGATCCAAAAAAGTATTTTGTAGGAGCACTTGGAGAGGGATGGTTCGTAAATTCTGTAGGGTGGTTTTATAGTTTAGACTCTGCAATAAAATCTTATTTATCTAGAGCTGGAAAGATATTTGACAGCGTGGCAAATGAAAATGTAGATTTGTTTGTAGCTAAAGAGATAGATTTCAAGACAGAGCAAGTAGAAGAAAATGGAGTGCTTTCTATTAGAATATCTCCTTCAGAAGATATCAAAGGAACTCAACCTTATTATACAATTAGAAAGAGAATAGGAACTCGTGACACATATGGAGGAGAAATTTCCCAAGAAATGTATGATATATATGCTTTCAAAACCTTAACCGAATTAATTAAAGATGGTGAGATGCCTAGAAAGACCAAAGATTGGAGAATCACTAAAGGTCTTGAGATTAAATTAGAATAAATTTATGGAGATAAAAGAAAATGAACGAAGAATCCGAACTTGAAAGAGTTACAAGAAATGAAAACAATAGAATTCCTCTAACTGAACGTATAAAATCTCGTGTAGAATACGCAGGAGGATACCGTGTGCTACTAGCAAGTGCGTTATTATATGCTAGCTTGGCGGTAGGTACTGCATTTGGATTACGTGGATGTATAAATTTTGGGTTGCACCAGTTTGATGAATTAGGAAAGAAGTATGCGCCTAAAGTGCTGAAATCTGTCGGAGATATAAACAAGGATGGTTTTGAAGATTTTGCTGTGTTAGCTGATGAAAAGGAATATACGTCTGATGATAAAGAGTATTTATTCCTTGGACAAGGAAATGGGAAATATATTCTGGATGATAAGTCAGATTAAAACATACTTAATTTTTTCGCGCCACCCAAAAGATATTCTATTAAGACAGTAGAATAATTATAACTTAAACTCTAATTCTTTCTTATCAACATTATCAGAAATCTTCTTAATCAAAGTTTCAACTTTAACACCAAACTTGACTTTTCCATCTTTATTGGTTCTAACAGCAACTGTTTTTGCTTTTTCTTCTTTTTCTCCTATTGTTAACAAAATAGGAATCTTTTCAATCTGACTATCCCTAACTTTCTTGCCAGTTGTTTCTGATTTTAGGTTGGAGTCAACTCTGATTCCTGCTGCTTTTAATTCTTCAATCACTTTTTCAGCGTATTTGTTGAAGTTCTTGGATATTGAGATGACTCTTGCCTGTGTTGGAGCAATCCATAATGGGAACCATCCTGCAAAATGCTCTATTAATATACCTAAGAATCTTTCCAGTGAACCATAAATAGCCCTGTGAATCATTACAGGCCTGTGTTTTCTGCCGTCTTTGCCTTCGTAAGTCAAATCAAATTTCTCAGGCATTGAAAAGTCTAATTGTATTGTTCCGCACTGCCAGCTTCTACCAATTGCATCTTTTACATGGAAATCTATTTTTGGGCCATAGAATGCGCCGTCTCCTGGATTAATCTTGAATGTTATTTTTTTCTTTTTTAATGCATCTGCCAGTGCTTTTTCTGCTTTATCCCAGAGTTTTGGGTCTCCCATTGCTTTTGGCGGTTTAGTACTAAGCTCAACATTGTATACAAATCCAAATGTTGAGTAGATTCTTTCAGTCAAGTCAATCAATTCAATGATCTGTTCCTGTATCTGTTCTTCTGTGCAAAAGACATGAGCATCATCCTGTGTAAATACTCTTACTCTAAATAATCCTGAAAGAACTCCTGATAATTCATGCCTATGAACCAATCCAAATTCTCCTGCTTTGATTGGAAGCTCTTTGTAAGAATGCTGTCTTGTCTTGTAAATCAATAAATTTCCAGGACAGTTCATTGGCTTTACTGCAAAGTCCTGCTCATCAATCTTTGTAAAATACATTGAGTCTTTGTAATGGTCCCAATGTCCTGATTGTATCCATAATGATTTGTTAAGAATAATGGGTGTTTTGTTTATTTCATAATTTAATGCTCTCATTTCCTGAGTCATATAATCTTTTAGTTTTTCCCAGATAAAGTTTCCTTTGTCATGGAAAAAAGGCATTCCAGGAGCTTCTTCATGTATAGAAAATAATTCCATTGCTTTTCCAATCTTTCTATGGTCTCTTCGCTCTGCTTCTTCTAATAATTTTAAGTATTTTTTCAATTCTTTTTCTTCTGGGAATGCAATTCCATAGATTCTCTGAAGCATCTTGTTCTTAGAATTTCCTTTCCAGTATGCTCCTGCTACTTTTGTAAGCTTGAATGCTTTTATTTTTCCTGAAGAAGGAACATGAGGTCCTTTGCACAAATCTTTGAATTTACCTAATGTATAAATAGAAGGCTTGTCAACATCTTCTAATAATTCCAGTTTGTATTTCTGGTCTTTGAACAGTTTTTTTGCTTCTGGTTTTGAAACATCTTTTCTTTCAAATTTGATATCTTGCTGTACAATCTTCTGCATCTCTTTTTCTATCTTTACTAAATCTGCTGGTGTAAACGGCTCTTTTTTGTCAAAATCATAGTAAAAACCATCTTCAATTGACGGGCCTATGCCAAATTTTATTTTTGGAAAGAGATTAAGAACTGCTGCTGCCAAAACATGTGCAGAGCTGTGCTTGAACAGGTCTTTTCCTGCATCATCTTTGAAAGTGATTATCTTAAGTTCTGCGTTTTCTTTTATAGGATAAGAAAGATCAACCAGCTCATCATCAACTTTTGCAGCTAAGGCTGCCCTTGCAAGACCTTCTCCTATGCCTTTTACTATCTCTGCAGGAGTTATCTGCTTTTTTTTGTATGTCTTTTTTGAACCGTCTGGAAATGTTATTGCAACCATATAGCTAAATTTGACAAAATTGTATATAAACTTTATGTTTTTTGCGAACAAAAAACAACGTTAAGAAATATTTGCATTTCTTAACTTGTGATTTTCTAAGAAAGATTTATAAATAATCTCAATTCTAAAAACAATATGCATGCAAAAGAACATTTACAGTGGCTAGAAGAACAGGGATTGCTGGAAAAGGCTAAAACTTATTCTGAAGTTTTCAAGAAGGTATTTAGAGACTGCCTTGATGTGCAGAAGGATGAGAGAATATTAATAATAACAGACCAGGGCAAAGAAGACAAGAGGCTTGCTCCTATTGTTTCTGGAGCCTATTATCTTGCAGCAAGGGAGATGGGCTTTGATGTCACAATGATTGTGCAGGCTGTGAAGATAAAAGGGGATAAAGCAGATGAAAATACGCTTGTTGCTTTGCAGGAATTAGGCAATGGAAAGATAGTTGTCATGTGCTTGTCTGGAAAGCTTGGAAGCATAAGAGAGTTAAGCAAGAGCTTTAGGAATTTCATAAGAGAGAATCACCACAGATTTGTGTCTGCAACAAGCTTGGGAAGGCTGACTGAAAAAGATTATCAGGTATTTATTGACTCTATTGATATTGATTACCAGGAACTGCAGGAGAAAGGAAGAGAGATAAAAGAAAAGCTGGACAAGGCTGAAGAAGTAAGGGTTGTTACAGATTCTGGGACAGATCTTGCTGTTGGGCTGAAGAACAAGGCTGTCCTGAACACAGGGGATTACAAGAATCCTGGAAAGGGAGGTAATATCCCTGTCTCTTAT
>JAAOYC010000065.1 GCA_018221125.1 Candidatus Woesearchaeota archaeon | reverse complement strand
TTTTCTTCCACGAGCTTTTCCTTTTCCTGCTCTTACTGTTTTTCTCGCACTTCTTTTTAATTCATCTTTCAAGCCTAATGACTCTAACGCTAATTTGATATCTTTTGTCTTAGTTAATTTTTCAAAAGACTCTTCGATTATGAATGGATAAGATTCTGGAACTAAATGGCCACGTTTTTTTACAATATCTTTGTCTACTGTTGCTGCCAAAGCTGAGCTAATTGCTTTTTTATTTTCTTTTTTATTGATCTTCTTATCCCAGATCTTTGCTGCTTTTGGCGGATGAGCCCTCCTTCCTCCAACTGTCTGAGGTGCAAATGCTCCAACAAAATTCATTCTTGTCCCTCTTCTTGACATTACTTTTCTAGGAGTTCTTGACTGCCCTATTCCATAAGTTCCCCTGTATTTTCTTCTTCTTTTTGATACAATGGAGGCAGATCTTTTTCCTGCGTCTGGAGATGCTCCATAAGGCTGCCTGCTGTTTGCCTGCAATGTCATGACTGCCCTGAATATCAAGTCTGGCCTTATATCTTCATTAAACTGAGGTGGAAGGGATTTTTTCCCTTTTTCTTCGTTTTTTGTAGATAATATTGCTAGTTCCATTTTATTTGATAATATTATTTATTGACGGAGCTTCTGATGGAAGCTTTTTGTCTGGTCTGATTGATTGTGTAAGTGTAACAAGCCTTTTTGTTGCTCCTGCAACTGAACCTTTTATCAGCACATACGGATTTTTTACAACACCATATCTCTTGAAGCCTGATTTGTTTTTTAGTTCTTCAGGATTTGAGCTCATCTTTAGAATCCATTTATTTAGTTCTGTTCTTTGCTGATAGCCTAATTGTCCTGCTTTTGCAACTCTCCACTGCCTTGCACCTGTCCAAGCTCCCAGGTTAGCAGGGGTTCTGACTCCTTTTTCAGATTTATGAGATGTCCTGGAGATGCCAAATCTTTTCATTGGTCCTGCAAGTCCTTTGCCTTTTGTTACAGCACGAATATCAATATGCTGCCCTTCTGCAAATACATCTGCAATGTTTATTTCTTTTCCAAGATTTTCTTTTGCCCAGGCGTATTTTTCCTCTATTTTTCCACCTAATGCCAATTCGAATACTTCCGGTTTTTTCTTGCCTATTGTAGTCAGTTTTGGCTGAGTATATACTAATATTCTGATATCACCATATTCTTCTGGCTTGAAGTCTTCTATTTTTTTCTTTGCTGTTTTTGGAAGAATTATCTTTCTTGATAATTCCTTGTCAAGTTTTGATGCGAAAACAGAAGAAGAAATTTTTAAGCCTATATTTGTTTTTTTGTAAAAAATGACAGAAGCAACTTTTAATGCAGGACATTCGACAATCGTGACAGGCATTGAGATGTCTTGGCCTTTTGTCATTGAGTTAGCTCTGTTGTCTGTAAACATGACATGGGCCATGCCCACTTTATAGCCGGCAAACCCAATTGGTTTTGCTTCTTTAGCTTCTGGCCAGGACTGCACTCTAGCATAGGCTCTTTTGGCTCTCTTTCTCGGCCAAAACTGCAAACTTCCACTTCTTGGTTTGTGTGCTTTTCCCATTTTTCAGATTAACATCTCTATGTTTAGTTTTTTCAAACTGCATAATAACCTTTTAGTAAGACTTTTTTAAGAAATTGAGTTACCCCAACCATTTGTACTGAAAAAAGTCTTTTTTCAGGCTATAGGTTTAATAATGTGTTTAAACCCTCTTTAAACACTGTTTCGAGGTTATGGGAGAACGAGGAATCATTTAAAAAGGTTTCGCAAATTAATCTTTTTTATCTTTATTCAGATAATATGTCTTTCTTTTTGAGTATTGAATAGGATTCTTTATCTTGTTGCACAGCAGGTCTGGCTTGCAAACACCAAATTCCTTGTAATACATGCTGTTTTGGCAGTTTGGAGGAAGTATTTTCTTTTTTTGCTGCTTATGGTATCGCAATTGGCCAACTATTGACACTTCTCTTAACGGCTCTTTATTCTTCTTATTCCATTCTTTTAGCTTTGCCTCAATCTTATCATAGCTCCAGCCTACAGATGTGAGGAAATTAGTCAATATAAATAGGGAGCGTTTTCTTCCATCTTCCAGTCCTGCAAGCATATTTTTAATGCATGGAGGAAAGAACTGCTCTGGAATAGCTTGTTGAGGAATATCTTCATAAGGGGTTTCCTTTTTTTGGAATTCTATCTTGTCCTCTCTATTGACTCTTTCAGCAACAGCTCTGTCAAATAATTCTTTTGCCTGATTAACCCTTATATTCTCCCTGTCTAAGAATCTAAATTCTGGACTTATCTCTATTTTTTCTGGTTTTGCCTGTTCTTTTTCAAATTCCATAACTTTGTCTGGGTTGATTGGGATAGAGCATAGGCCTGATTTTTCATGCAAAGAATAAGGCATCCTGTATAAATGCCTAGGAGATATCAGAATTGTATCAATGTCAATCATTTTTTCTGCATCAAGCCTGTTTCCTATGACAATATTTTTGATTTCTTTTTTCAGATTAGCGGCTATTTTGTTGATATCTTTATTTTCAAGTTCCATGACTTTTCTTACAAATACATTTTTTATCATACTTTTGAGGTATAATGCAATTTCTTTGATATCTTCTGGAAAACGATTGCTTACATTCTCTCCTGCGATTATTTTTGGGAATGCTTCAAACGGAACGCCAATATGGAAGCCTTTATTGCCTGAGAATTTTACACTGATTGCCTCAATATTATGATGTTTTAGTGCTTTGACCACTAAATCAGTTATCAGCTTTGAATAAGTCCAGTAAGGGCAGTCAATATCTATAACGAGATCCCAGCCAATTCTTAGTTTTTCAATATCTTGTTTTTTAAGCAAAGGGTCTAGTTGTAGTGGGTTAGACCATAATTCTTCAGAAGCATGGAAAGATGTAACACCTTGTTTTGCTAATTCCAGGATATCTCTTGGATAAGTCAGGACATCAGGACGTTTAGCATAGCCTTCTCCTTTGAAACTGCCGACTACTTCTTTATCTTTTGCATGGAGAATCATCTCATTCTGGATGTCTTCTCTTTTATAGTGTGTCAGTATTGTGCTTAGATTTAACATAAGCTCCCCCAATTAAGTTAGAAGATAGTTGATATTTAAAAATTTATAGAAAATATTATGCAAACAAGAACAAGAGTTAGTTTTTTATACTAACTGTATTTTGTGTTGAATATGATAAAAAATCAGATAAAAACTGTATTATTATTAGGGGCATTGACTGGCTTATTACTAGGGGCTGGACAATTGCTTGGAGGAAGGCAGGGATTAGTTATTGGATTAATATTTGCAGTTGTTATGAATTTTGGAAGTTACTGGTTTTCTGACAAGATTGTCCTGATGATGTATAAAGCAAAAGAGGTTAAAGAAAGTGAAGAGCCTGTGCTTTATGGTTTGGTTAAAGAAGTTGCTGATTTAGCAAAACTGCCTTTTCCTAAAGTCTATATCATCCCTACTGAGAATCCAAATGCTTTTGCAACTGGAAGGAATCCAAAGCATGCAGCTATTGCTGTTACAAATGGAATCATGAATCTATTAAATAGAGATGAATTAAAAGGAGTTATTGCACATGAGATGGCTCATGTAAAGAACAGAGATATTTTAATTTCAACAATTGCTGCTACTATAGCAGGAGTTATTTCTTATCTTGCTTTTTTTGCAAGGTGGGGAGCTATTTTTGGAGGGATGGGAAGAGACAGAGATAGTGGCAATATGTTTGAGTTATTAGCTTTAGCAATAATTACTCCTTTAATTGCTACAATCATTAGATTAGCAATAAGTAGAAGTAGAGAATATTTAGCTGATGAAACAGGAGCAAAGACAATACATAATCCTTATGCTTTAGCATCTGCTTTAGAGAAACTGCATAATGGAGTTAAAAGAAATCCTTTAAGATTTGGAAATCCTTCTACAAGCAGCTTGTTTATTGTAAATCCTTTTTCAGCAAGAGGAATGATGAAGTTGTTTAGTACGCATCCAGATGTTCATGAGCGGATTAAAAGATTAGAAGAGTTAAGAATCTAATAATTCTTGCAATGTTTGATAAACTTTAACTTTTTCAGTCATACCAGCTTTTTCAGCAACTTCTTTAGCTTCCCAAAAATGCCCATACCTTTCATAAATCTCTAATTCTTTTTCAATATCACTATTAGCTCTAGCAATATCTAAAGCAAAACTAGGGCGGCCTTCCATTGTATAAGCTTCTATTGTTTTTTGGTATAGTTCTTCATATTTCTTTGTCATACCAGCTTTGCCAGCAATTTGCATAGCAAACCTTAAACTACTTCCTCCATCTGCTTTATTTTGTTCTGCCTTTTGCTCAAAGCCTTCAATTGCTTTTCTAGATAATTCTTGTATTTTTTCCTCATCTAAGTCATAAGAATCAGGACGCTCTAAAACCTCAAAAAGCCAACCATCTTTTTCAAAATACTCTAATGCTTTTTTATAGTCCCCTGCACTTTCAATAATTTTTCCAACATTAAAAAAAAGTCCTGCTTTTTCATAAAGTTCAATAGCTTTTTCTTCCATTCCTGCTTTTTGTGCAAGATTTCCAGCTTTTCCATAATCTTCAGTCCTTTCCAAGTCTTTAATAGTACTCTTAACTCTTTCAGTATATTCTGCAGGGATATCTATATCCTCCCTCATTAATATTGCAATAATCCCTAATCTTCCTTCATCTGTATAGAGCTTACTAAGTAAATCTTCAAGAACTCTTAAGTTAATTTCTTTATCTTTAGGTACTCTGCCATGAGGAAATAAATTTGCAAGACTTCCATAGACATTTACTCTCTCTACAAATCCCTTCTCTCTTGCTTCTCTTGCAGCGCTATCAAAAAGTCCACATTCTTCAAACATCTCAAAATTTTTTCTATGTAATTCTCTTACTTTATCATCCATCCCTTTTGATTGAGCAATAGCTATAGCCCAATTATAATCCCCACTTTTTTCAAAATTTTCAATTGCTCTTTCATCCATATATGAATCCATAGCTAACATTCCAGCAGCCATAAAATATCCAATTTTCTCATAATTTTCAATTGCTCTTTCTAATAATTGCTTGTTTTTAGGACTGGGATTATCCATCAAGTTAGTAAGAAAAACTGCTCTATGAAACTCCCCTCTTTTTTCACAGTCCTGAATATTACTTTCTAATCTTCTAGCATATTCCACATGAATCCCAAAAAGACTCCATTCTTCAGAGGTATCTTCTACTTCCACATCTACTGCATATACTCCTATTAAAGATGCAATAGCAGTTAATCTAGCTTCATCCGTATAAAGTTGACCAAGTAACTCTTCAAGTTCTTTTGCATCAATTTCTTGAGTCATTTTATTGTTTTTTCTATGTTTTAATTACTCTTTAGTATGGTCACAAAGCCTTTTAAACCTATGTTGTCCGATAAAGGACGAAAGGTTTATAAAGTAGGTAATTTTAGTAGTAAATATGGATAAATTAGAACTTCAAGACTTGGGTTTTTCAGAAGGAGAAGCAGAGATTTACCTTGCTTTGCTTAAATTAGGATCTGCAAATGTGATGCAATTAGCAAAGACAACTGGAAGGCATAGAACTCATATTTATGATACAATCGAAAAACTAAAAGAAAAAGGGCTTGTATCAGAATCTGTTATTGATAATAAAAAAGTCTTTATTGCATCTGATCCTTCTAATATTATTTCATATATTAAAGAAAAAGAAGAAAAAGCACAGATAATTATTTCAGAATTAGAAAAATTACAAAAAATAAGCAAAAAAGACATTAAAGTTGAAACCTATAAAGGAAAATCAGGATTAAAATCAGTATTAAGGGATATTCTAAGAGAAAAAAAAGATTATGTAGGGTATGGTGAAGGAACAAGATTTGGTAAGATACTTCCAATCTTTTTTCAACAATTTCAAAATCAATCTAATAAATTAGGTATTGGGCTTAAATTAATTCTTAAAAAAGGAGCAAAAGTTCCTAAAAGAGAAAAACTACAATTAAAATACTTAGATTATGTAAGTCCCTCTACAACATTTGTTTATGCTGATAAAATTGTTATTATTATTTGGGAGCCTTTTCCAACAGCAATTAAAATAATAGATAAGCAAACTGCTGATTCTTATAGAAGTTATTTTGAAGTTATTTGGAAACAAGCTGAGAAATAAATTCCATCAACTTTATAAAGTATAATCTATTATAGAATTTGAAATGCCAAGAATAATTACTGATAGAGGATTAGAGAGCCACTTAAGAGAAGATGTTAAAATAGAAAGTAGGGGAGTAACTTTTATTGGAGAATTAGATTCTGGTATTGATTCTACAGGTAGAGAAATTGAAGATAAAAGACCTTTTGTAAGAACTAAAGGAAGAGGCTTTTATGGTTCTGGACCAAATGTGGATTATTATTTAAGAAATGATGATATAATAACAATAAAGAACTCTATTGATTTAACTTATAGAAAATATACATATAAAAGAGATTAATTCTTATACTCTTCATCAACAACATTCCTAATACTTTCAGCTTTTTTATCACCAATTTTTTTGACTTTCTTTAACTTATCATGTTTTGCATTGATGATTTTCTTTATTGTTTTGAATTTCTTAAGTAATTCTTTTGCTAAAGAAGGGCCAACATTAGGAAGAGAAGAGATAATATATTCCTGCTGTTCTTTTAGTGACACAGGTTTTCTATCTGCATGCATTGAAAACTCATTTCCTCCACTTTCTTGTTCTCGTTTTGCAATTATTGATATCAATGCTGCTGATTCTTTTGAGTTTTTAGTAAACAGGACAGGGATACTATAGCTGATTGCTATTGTTGCCAACATTCCTCTAATAGCATTTGGATGGATGTTTCTTGCAGAGAATATGTCTGTTTCTCCTTCTACAATAACTAAAGGTTTTTCAAAATTATTTTTTAGTTGTTTTATTTGTTCTAGTAATCTTCCATCGATAACTGAAGATGCAAAGTCTTCAACTGTTTTAAGTTCAACCCCGCACCTGCTGCTTAATATATAATCTGCGATTTTTAATTGTTCCAGGTTAATGGAAATATTCATATCAATTAGTTCTTTTATTATTCCAGAGCCTTTTTCCCTGTGGTCTACAAATATTTTGATTTTGTTTTCTTCTGGAATATATTTTTCCAGGTTTTGTTCTTGCGGCTGGGATTTTAATGTTAATTTTGATTTTAAGTTTGTTAGATTTCTGTACATTCTTTTTTCTTTGTGATGGGCAGACCATCTGTAACCTTCATCTCTTGTGTTTTTTGTCATTAAGATTATGACTCTGCCTTTTTCCTGTCTTCCTGTTCTTCCTCTTCTTTGAATGTGACGGATTGCTGAAGGTATTGGTTCATAGAAGACAACCAAGTCAACTTTTGGAATATCCAATCCTTCTTCTCCAACTGATGTGGCTACAAGAACATTGAATTCATTGTTCTTGAATTGCTCTAGCATTTCTTTTTGCTGCTTTTGGGATAAGCCTGATTCTCCTTTCTTTTGCTGTCCTACGAATAAACTGGCAGAGATATCTTGAATTTTGTTTAGTTCATCTACAATATTTTTTGCGTTATCACGATATTGGTTGAATATGATTATTTTTACTTTCTTGTTTGCTTTTGTTTCTTTTTCAACTAATTTTTGCAATTCTATAAGTTTTGGATGCTGGAAGCCAAGTTCATGCATTTTTTCTGTTTTTATTAAAGCAGAACGGAAATTCAAATCAGCAACAATATTCTTTACTGCTTTTGTTTTAGAAGCATAGCCATCATTTTTCAGTTTAGTTAAATATTCTTGCAGTGCAAATATCCCTTGCGTTTCTAGCAGCTCAAGTCCGTGCTGGACTTTCATTATTTCAGCTAGAACTGAAATTGCTGTCCATAAGGTATAATCTTTTTCTCCTGAAGCAGCTCTTCCTCTTAATTGTGCTTGCAGTGATAAGAGATCTGTTTTGCTTACAAAATCAATGTTTTTTCTTTGCAAAATTCCCCATTTTTTTAGTTTTGAAGTTCTGTCATGAATAATGTTTTTTAAGAATCTTTGAACTTGTTCAAATGGCGGCGGAAGATTGACGTTAACCCACTCAATATTTATCTCTTTGATATAGGGTTTAACATCTGGATCATTGTCTGTTCTGACTTCAACTTCTTCTATGAAAAGATTTTGGGTTACTTCTCTTATTTTTTCCAAATCAGAACCAGGAGAAGCTGTTAATGCAAGTATTCTTGGATATAATGCTTTTTTATGATATTGCTTTGCAACAAAAACATAAGCATAATCTCCTACTGTTCTGTGGGCTTCATCAAAGACAATTAAAGAAACATCCTCTAGATTGATCCTGCCTGTTATTATATCATTTTCAAGGCCTTGGGGTGTTGAGAAGATGACTTTTGCTGTTTTCCAGAGCTCTGCTCTTTTTTCTGGTTTGATCATTCCTGTGAAGATAGTGAAGTTTTCCTCTGGCAAGTCCATGTATTTTTTGAATGTCTCAATATGCTGCTCAACTAATGGCCTTGTAGGAGCTAGGATTAATACCTTTGAGTTAGGATATTGTTTAAAACGCTGGGCTGCTAGCATCATAGAAACAGCTGTTTTACCCATTCCTGTTGGAAGTACAACTAATGTGTTGCTGTTAACTGCTGTTGATAGAATAGTTTCTTGATAAAGCCTTGGAGTAAAGTCCTTAATCATTGTTTAAAAGAAAGGGATTTGATTTATATAGTTTATGGGGGCATGTCCAGTGACCAGTGGTAATCCATTATCTTTAAAAACCCCTAAAATTGTCCTTTTATATGGAAGATATTTATCAAGAAGAAATAATTGTTAAAGATGATTGGAGAAAAGCAAGTAATCCAGATATTCTGAAATCTGGAGGGTTGGGTCCTTGCATAGCAATTGGTGTTTATGACCCTAATACAAAAACAGGTTATATGGTTCATATTCCTGGAATGAGTGATGAGAATCTTTCAAAATTTTTAGAAGTAGTTAAAAATGATTATCCAAATTTAGATGATTTAATTGTTGAGGCTTTTGGAGCAGGAATGGATGATTGTGAAGATAAAGAGTATCATGAATATTTAAAATTAGATCGAAAATATGTTGAAAAAAAATTATCAAAATTATTTAAAAATCTCGTTTGTGATTGGCTTCCAAATAATTGTGTAGGTGAATTGATTTTAGATACGCATACAGGGGAATTTGATACTGAGATAAATGGTTTGTAGGAAGAATTGATAGATTAGCCTATCTTCTTATTAACATTAACTTTTGTTTCTTTTGCTATATCATTTAATGTATCTTTGATGTTTTCTATATCTGTTTTTAATTTGGCCAGCTCTTCCATAAACATATCTCTAAATGACTCAACTTCTGCAATAAACTGTCCAAATTCTTCTTTTGTTACCATTTTAGAAACTGATTTTAATGAGGAATATATCCTGCTTTGTGGGCTTTGTGGCTTATATACCAGCTGATTAAAAACAATAAAGCAACTATTTTCCTGTTTGCATCAAATGAGCCAAGTGTATATCCTAAGAGGAATCCAATTATGATAAGGAAGAAAGGAAATAAAGGCTGTTTGCCGATTTTTAAGAAGTAATATCTTCCCGCTAAAAGACCTGATAAAAATACAACAATATAGATGAATAAAGCGCTGTTCATTGAGATTGCCATAAGGAATCCAATTACCAGTAATACAATTGCAATGATTTCAGCCCAATTTTTCCAAACATTTTCTCCTGCTGCCATTATCCCCACCACGCTTTTCTTTCAAATCCTATATAATATATAAGCCAGATAAGGCCTCCTGCTGTTAATGCAAAGATCCAGGAATAAACACTAAATGCAATAGCTAATATTGTATAGGTAAGTATTGTTCCAAATAAAAATGCATACCACATTCTTGAAGCATAAAACATATAATGCCCATCAAGAGGCGGAATTGGAAGCATCTGGCATACTGCATATGCCAGGTTAAATATAAATATTTTATGGAATATTATTGAAGAGCTTGCAAAAAACCATATATCTATCTGTTTGAATATTGTTGCAAGAATAATTGACGCAATAGGACCAATTAATCCAATGACTCCCATTGGCCAGTAATTTAGGCCATATCTAAATTTTCCAAGACGCAATCCTGCTAATAATGAGAAGCTAACTCCTCCGGGTATGATTACCCACCACAATCTGCCGTTTGAGACAAAAACCAAAATCAATGGAATCAACAAGCCAAACCACCACAGATTGTATTCTGCCTTAAAACCTACTTTAAGTGCAGCAATTTTTTGTGCTGTTATATGAAACAACAGGCTTAATCCTGCTATTAATATACCTATGAAAAGATTAGTCACACTCCATTCCTGAAAACTGAAAACAAAACCAAGAACCAGAGCAGAAATCAATATGCTTAGAGCTTCATCTTTGCTGAAAGTAAGATATGTTTTGATTCGTTCAATCCATTCCATTGTTAGGGATTGTAAGTTTTATTGTTTATAAACATTTCTAAGAAATATGGCTTAAGCGGTTTTATCAATTATTGAGCCAGGAGAAGATGCTGCTTTGTGATATGTTCCTATCAGGTTGCTTATTTTTCTATCCATTGCATTATACTCTCCAATTTTGCCTCCACCTATTTTTTCTCTTATGGAAGAGTTTCCTGCTGCAACAATATCTCCTAAGGTATACTGAGGCATGGGCTTTTCTTTTCTTTTCACAACTTGCCCCCCTAATTCCTTTTGTACTGGAGAATATAGTTTCTCTTGTGTTTTTTGTTCTATATAACGAACTGAATTATCTAAGGGGCCTACATCTACTTTTACAGGGCTTATAGAACTTATCATAGGAGGATATAAGGCTTGAAACTTTATAAATCTTATTTAATATGGAAAGAATAAGTTATTTTAGGCTCTGCTTTTATCAAACTTATCAATTCGTCTTCATGGCCTGCTCCAACAACAGCAACAATCTTTTTATCTGGAGAATTTCGCATGATCTGCTTTAGATTGTTAGCCATTATCTTGTTTCTTTCTTCCACCAAAACAAGATATAACCCAGGATATCGCTTTTTCATTATTTTTGTCAGTTTTTTGATTAGGGTTTTAGGAGGGACTTTTGTAAGGTCAAGGTCTTTTGGAGAGATTCCTAGCTTTTTCATCTCTGATTTTCTGAATAATGTCCCCTTTACCAAGTCTACTAGGAAATTAAGCTTTTCTTTCCAGCCCCATGCTTTGGAGATTTTTTTTAATGTAATCTCTATATCCTGGTCTATCAATGCCAGTTTTATTTTGTGCTTTTTTGCAAGCTTGATGGCTGCGAGCATTTCAGAGCCTGGCTCAACTCCGACCATCTTGCCAAGCTTTTTCTGAATCCATCCACCTATAATGCTAAAAAGAAACCCCTTTATCCCAATTGCCCTTATATCTGATAATCTGAGTCTTCTTTTTGTTTGACTTGTTAGAGCATAGAATCTTTTTCTATCCAGCTCGATCGCAACAATATCTGGCTTTTCTTTTTCTATTGTATCTGTCACTTCTTTTAGGCTTTGTCTTGCTATATGGGAAGTTCCTATCAGTATTAGATTCTTTAATTTCATATAGATTATGTAAAATAGAAAAATATATAAATTGATGGGTGTTTAATAGGAGAATCAAAAACAAGGGTGATTTATATGCTTAGGATGAAAAAATTAACTGAAACATATGAAATGAAAGTTTTTACTGATACTGGTGATTATTTTGGAGATGTTGAGGACAGTATCCTTACATCAACAAAAGTGTTTGGATGGAAAGTCAAGGCAACGAAGAATTCTTTCTTGACCAAGGTTTTGGGAAGCGCTAAAGGCGTTATTGTTCCGCACCAGCTTGTCAAGGCAGTAGGAGACATCCTGGTAATAAGCAAGACAGCTGTTCCATCATATTCTTCTGAAGAATCTTCTGAAGAAGGGGAAGGAGCACCAGAATAAATGAATTGCAAAAGGATGTATCAAGATTTAGCAATAACTAATTATTTTATTTTTAAATATAATCTAGGATTTGAGTCTGATATTGAGGATTTTTCTGAATTAGAAATTCCTAACTAAATTATTTTTAGTTTGTTTCAAAAGATTTTGAAACTGTTTTCTCAAGCTTGCTTCCTTTGTAAAGTTCTAGTTTAAGAATTTGTTCATCGTCTATATTATTATATCCAAATGTCAGTTTAGTTGAAGTCTCTTTTCTGGATTCTCCTGCCTTTAGTTCAGCAAGAGTTACTGTTTTTTCATCATCACTTCCATATGCTGTCAGATATCCAACTATCTTTGGCACAAAATCCACATCTTGGTTTATGATTGTGAATTCTACTGACATCACTCTTGCATAATCATCTCCTTTAATTACATAATTTATTTTGTTGATTATTAAATCCATCTCTCCTGTTATTGGCAACAATTCTTCTTCCTCTTCTTCAACCTTTTCCTCTTCTATTTCTTCTTCAACATCAGCTGTTGCTGTTCCATCTATTACACTCCCATCAGGTTTTATTATTGTTACAGCAGATGTTTTATTTTCTTCTTCAATCGGGTCTATCATTGCGGTTGCTGAACCTACTATGCTGTTTTTAGCTGGAATTAAGCCATGATATTGGGCTGTTATAATGCCTACTAATATAAGAACTATAAGAACATAGCCTGCTGTTTTAAGATGGGTTGTATTTAGTTTTATTGTAATCTCTTTTGAATGATTTTTAATCTTCTCTTTTTTATACCATTCAGCACTATTTTTAGTATTATCAGCCATATTAGAGCTAAGAAATAAAAAATATATTTAAAGCTTTGTGTTTTTTGATTCTATCTAATCGTTTTCCACCTTAAGGTTTCACCCTAAAGTTGGGCAAAACCCAACAGACTTTGCTGACGCAAAGTAAAGGTCACCCGTGATGAGTAAGTACTATCTCACTTTGTTCAATGGTACGAACGCTTCTAATAGAACTTAGTCGTTTTCCACTCTAGGAGCCAGAATGAAGGATAATAGAACTTTATCAACTTCCTTGAATTCAAGCTTTAAAGGATAATCTTTATTGAACTTGATTGTTACTTCATCTGCTAGTTTTGCTCCTGCCATCATCTTTTTTAGGTATTCTATAGAGTATTTTGATTTTATCTTATCAGAGCCTTCTACATCAATCTTTGTGCTGTCATCTGCATCTATTTCAATATGAGCATTTGACAAGTCTCCTTCTGCCTGCACTGTAAGTTTTTTAGGCTCTGCTATGAATGATACTGAGTCTGCCACTATATCAACGTCTTCAATTGCATCATTTAAGATAGCTGAAGTTGTTTTGATTGACAGTGGAAATGTCAAATCTGGTATTTTCTGCTCTTTTTCATCTAATTCTATGATTGGTAAGGAGAATGTTCTTGTAGATCTTCCTTTTAGCTGGATTTTAAGCTTATTATCAGCTAGTTCCATGCTTAACATGTCATCTGGCTTTGCTCTTCTTAGAATTTGCTTTAGATTTCCTAAGTTAATTGCTAATTCTGTTTCTTCTTTGACATCATATTCTGTGAATGAAGATGACAGAAGTTTGAAAATAACCATTGCTACATTTGCAGGGTCCATTGCAACCAATTCAACTGCATTTGGAGTTATCTTGAATCTTGCTTCATTAACTAACTCAGATATAACTGATACACTGTCTTTAAAGTATTTAGGCTCTGCTAAACTTAGTTTCATAATAATCTACCCCCAGTAGTATGATATAGCATTGTAAAGTAGTCACTTATTTATATTGTTTTTGGTTTTAAATAGAAATATTATCTTACTTGTGTTCTTCTAGGAGTATATCTTACATGTTTTATTTGGTCTTTTCTAACTTTATAATCAATATTATCCCAAGGATTTCTAACCCATTCTGTAGGATTTCCGAAATTATCAAGTTGTGCAAGTTTTGTTTGGTGTTGTGCATCAATTTGTCTTTTTGCTCTTGTTTTAAGTTGTTCTGGTGTGAAATATTTGTTTCCTCTTCTAATTAATTGAGTTCCCTCTCTTAGAACTATATCTTCTACACCATCACCATCGATATCTTTTACTACTGCTGCCGATTCATCCCTCTCCTTATATGTCATGACACCTGCATATATTCCTGTTCCAATTAGGGCTATACCTAGAACACCTTTTGTTATACTTTCTACTATACTAAGGATACGTCCGTTTCGTAATATTTCTTCTGTTCTTATCATTCGCTTCATATATTCTTCTTCGAAATTCATTATAAGAAATACTAAATTAAAGTTATTTATAAACGTGATGGATTATAACTTAATTCTATTGCCATCAGAAGAAAGATGAACATATTTTTTATTATAACCCATTTCTAGTGCTAAATCTTTAAGAGCTTGCCTCATCTGAAGTTCACCATGAGCAGGGATTATATGTCTGGGATTGAGCATGTTGATTAAATCTCTTATATCTTCTCTAGCAGCGTGCCCTGAGACATGAACATTTCTGAAAATCCTTACTCCTTTGTTTTGCAGTGCTTTTTCCATTTTTTCTCTGTTCCTGATGTTCATCTCTGTTGGAATCACTGATGAAGAGAATATAACCTGGTCTTCTGGCTTAAATTCAAATGGAAGCTCGTTTCTTACTAATCTTGAAAGAGTTGCTTTTGGCTCTGCCTGGTGGCCTGTAACAACTAACAAATATTTTCCCCTGTTTTTGTTTACTTCTTTTAATTTTGCCCTTACTTGCTTGCTGAATTTTATTATATTAGCTTTTTTTGAGAAGTCAATTATTCCAATATCTTCTCCTGCTTTGACATATTTGGCTAGAGAGCGGCCCATAAAAACAATCTTTCTGTTTTTCATCTGTTTTCCAAATTCAATGATTGATTTTAGTCTTGCCAAGTGGGATGAGAAGGTAGTTACAATAACTGCTTTGTCTTTTGACTCTGTTCCAAGCATCACTTCTTTTAATAACTCTTTTGCAACTGCTTCTGAAGGTGTTTTTGCTCTTAATGGAGCATAAGTTGAGTCTACAATCAATGCAAGGATTCTTTTTTTGCCTAATTCTTTTAGTCTTTTGAAGTTTGGCTTTTTTCCCAGAGTTGGAGTTGAGTCAAACTTGAAGTCATTTGCATAAAGAATGACTCCGTAAGGAGTGTGGATAGCAACCATCACTGTTTGAGGGGTGGAATGGGTCATGTTGATGAATTCAATTGTTATTTTTTTTGAAAGCTTGTAAATAGAATTTGTTGTTAAAGTCTTTATGTCATTGCTTATGCTCATTTTCTCGTCTTTAAGAATTGCTTTGATTACTGCTGATGTATAAGGTGTGCAGAGAATCGGGGCATCAAATTTGCTTGCTATGAATGGAATTGCACCTACATGATCTAAATGAGCATGAGTTGGGATGATTGCCAAGACTTTATCTTTCCAATCTTTTATCTTAGAAACATCTGCCAGAGCTCCTTCTTTCATCAACTTATTTGGAGAAATGCTGATTATATCTTCATCTTCTGTTAATTTAATATATTTTTCTAAATAAATTCCTAGATCACAGAGAACTACTTCATCATCTACTTTGATTGCAGTGCAGTTTTTTCCAATTTCATTATATCCGCCTACTGTGCATATTTCTATTGGCATATGTTGAAGATTTAGAATATACTATATAAAAGTTTGTGAAGAAAAATAAAAAAGTGCGGGGAGGAGGACTTGAACCCCTGTAGAGACTTCGCATAAGAGCAGTCTGCTCTTATCAACTCTCAAAAGCTTTCTCACTTTGTTCGAAAGAAAAAAATGAGGGGAAGGGGGTTTGAACCCCTGTAGGCACTAAGCCACCAGATGACTCACAAATGATTCTTTCATCGCACTCTTTATGAGCACTCAACACTCAAATGCCTTGAGTATAGCCTCTTTAGCAAAGGACGCTAAAGAACTGGCCCGTTTGGCCACTCCGGCATCCCCTCTTAGAATATAGAATTAAATAGTTGTTTAAAAAAGTTGCTAAAATAAAATAAGAAAAAAGAATTTAGGTCAGTTTTGTTAATCTGCCTTCGATTTCGCCAAGCTCTGATTCTAGTTTTTCAAGCTCAGTCATCTCTTTTGGCTTTTCAGGCTCAACTTTTGGAGCTTCTTTCTCAGCTTTTTCTTTTTTAGCAGATTTTTTCTTTTTTGGCTTTGGAGCTTTTTTTTCCTTAGCTCTTAAGCCTGTTTTTGGAAGTGATGATCTGAGTTTTCTTACAAGACCTGTAAGCTCTTTCATAATCTCTTTTAGTTTTGCTATCTCTACTGCTTTTTCTTTTCTGACTTCCTTGAATTTCTCAGCTCTTTGAAGATACTGAAGCATTTCTTTAGAGGATTCTAGCATAGACCTTCTTATTTCAATAGGGTCTTTTATTCCAACATAAAATACTGAGCCTTCTTTTTCTTCGGACATTTTATTACCTCTAAAGAGCTGTTGGTTCGAATAATGTTTTGTCTACAAAGACGACTTTTCTTTCAACTTCTTCAAGTCCAGTATGCCAAAGCTCTAGTTCTGCATCTTCTTCATTTTTTAGCTCGTTGATTTTAGCTAATGTCTCTTTAGCATCTTCTATCTTATTCCTTATCATGTTCATGATGTCTAGAACATCTTTGTATTCATCAATTCTTACGTAAACAGGCATTCCTTCTGTCATATTACCACCTTCTTATTTTTGAGCTGCAAATAATGTTTTATCAGCATAGATTAATTTTCTTTGAATATCCTTGATTTGGCCTTCCCATTTATGGAATTCCTTATCTTCATCTTCCTTGAATTCAGATATCCTTGTTAAGCTGTCAGATCCTTCCTTCAGAGTGTTTTGGATTATGCTGACATCTTTCATCATCTCTTTGTATATATC
>JAAOYC010000064.1 GCA_018221125.1 Candidatus Woesearchaeota archaeon | reverse complement strand
CAGTCTCAGCCACCAAATTAGCAGCCATTATGTTATTCCTTTGAGCACTTCTTCCTGTATTTCTTTGAGTACCTTCTGGCATTATAAAAATAGGTTGTATTTCTTTTGACATATTATCTCCCCCAAATCCTTATTTCTAGAAATAGTTGGTTATATAAAAAGTTTATTGTTATCCCATAATGAAAACAGAAAAATGAGACAAAAAAGTCATAATCAAGCAGCCCTGTTTTCTATTAGCGCGTCTAGCTCAGGGCAATCATTAAAGTGTGTTATATAGATTTTTAAAAGTTCAGGGTCTTTCAATACTGATTCGTACCACTCTTCTAGTGTTCCGTCAGACTCAAAAAAAAGTCTTTTCGTATCATGATACATCTCCTCAGGGTCTTCGCTTCCCTTGTACTCCATCTCAAAAGGAAGCTTTCCTTTGTCATACAACAATTCCTTTACTCTTTCCTGTTTATGATAAAGAGTATTAGGCATAAAAAAACAATCTTTTTTTACTTTCTCTTTTGCAATGTCATCAAGATAAGTCAACAGGCCTATATCATCAACAATAACATTGTAGAGCTCATCAACACTTCCTACAATGCAGCTAAATGCAAATACATCTTCCTGCAATCCTAAAAGCTCATCTTTTGCTTCTTCCTTTGTCCTGCCATACCTTGCAATTTCTCTTTCTTCCTTTAAGATAGCCCTATTCATATAGAAAGCTTGTCAGAATTATATAAAAAGTTAGTGGTTTTATTCCAGTGTTTCCTCTAGGTTCTTTCTTCTGAAGCGTATAATTTTTTTATTTTTTTCAGGCAGAGTTAAAATAAAGTTAACAACTTCCTTTGCAGGCCCTGTATTCAATTTTCTTAATCTCTCAACTAAATCTTTATCTGAAATACTTTCATCTCTTACTATCTTAAAAGTTTCCCTTACCTGCGCAAGAACCTCTGCATAGCCTTCTCCATGAACACGTTTCAATCTCTCCCTATTAACTGATTTAAACAAAGCAGGATTTCCTCCAACTATAGAATAAGGCAATACACTCCTGGTTACTCCTGCTTGTCCAGCTATAAAAGAATAATCTCCAATATTGACAAACTGCCCTATGCCTGCCTGTCCAGAAATTCTTACATAGTTTCCAACATGAACATGCCCTGCAAGAGCAGCAAATGATATAAATTCATTATAATCCCCTAAAATACAGTCATGCGCAATATGAGACTGGCTGAATATTTTATTATGGCTTCCAATTATTGTTTTTCCTCCACCTCCTTCAGAACCTCTGTTCACAATAACATATTCTCTAAAGAGATTATCATCTCCTATTATCACAACTGTATCTTCATGTTGATCTTCAGAACCTTCCTGGGGAGCTGAGCCAATAGTGCATGCATAAAATTTATTTTTACTTCCCATAGCAACATTCTTTGCAATATTAGCATACTGCTCAAATGTACAATTGTCTTCAACAGAGATATTCCTTCCAAACTTGACAAAATCACTGATCTTGCAATTCTTGCCTATCTTTATCCCGTTTCCCAGGACAATATTATTATAAAGTTCAGTACCCTCTCCGATGATAATATCTAATGATTTATTCTCAGGTAAGTAGTCTCTCTCTTTGATAACATTATTATCTCCTATAATTACATCATCTCCTATAATTACCTTGCTGTCTTCAGAAATAATATATGTCCCATCGCCTATCCTGACTTTTTTTCCTAGCTTCACAAATCCTTTTACATGAGAGCCATAACCTAATCGAAATGAAGATCTATCTATTGGCCCATGTAAGTCTACATATTTTATTCCTTCTGGATCCCCTAACATATCTTCTAAAAAGCATTCTAATTTTATAAAACTTCTACTTTTTTAAGAGGAGATGACTATATACAATATATAATCAATCGTTAAATATTTATACCCAATCCAAATCCATATAGATATGATTATAACAATTTCAGGAATACCTGGCGCAGGAAAAAGCACTGTTGGAAAGATATTGGCAAAAAAACTTGACTACAGATTTCTTTCAATGGGAGACTTAAGAGGAGTAATAGCAGTAAAACATGGCATGACAATAGATGAACTGAATGAGATAGGAAAAACAGAAGAATGGACAGACAAGGAGCCTGACAAGGAATTGATAAGGATTGGAGAACAGGAAGATGATTATGTTATAGATACATGGATAGGATTCCATCTTATTCCTGATTCAGTAAAGATATTCTTAAAAATAGATATGAGAAAAGGGGCTGAAAGAATATTCAAAGACCAGAGGCCAGATGAGCCGGAAAAAGAGACAATAGAAGAAGCAGAAGAGATGCTTAAAAAAAGAGTTAAAGATACAAATGACAGATTCAAAAAATACTATGATGCAGACTTCTTAGATGAATCACATTATGATCTGATCATAGACACAACTTCTCTAACACAAGAACAAGTTGTTGAAAAAATTATAGTGTATATAGAAAACTTTAAATTAAAGTAGATATAATCATAGAATATGTCAATCAAAAAACTGCTTGGAATCGAGTTTGACCATATCACAGATGATGAAATAATGGAAAAGATAGCAGAAGCAAAAAAGAATAAACAAACCCATATAGAAATAACAGACCCAGAAGGAACTATTATTAAGATAGATATCCCTGATATTCCTCTGGACAAGAAGCTGATGGGAGATAGATACTATTAAAATAACAACCTTTAAATAAAATTCTAAAATTCTTATTCTCATGGTAAAAATTTCAAAAGGAGACAGCGTAATCAAAGATTACTGGCCTCCTTTTGAAGATTGATGATAAAATGGTAAAAATTTCAAAAGGAGACTTTATAGAAGTTGAATATACAGGAAGAACAAAAGAAGAGAATTTTGTATTTGATACAACAGATGAAGCTATAGCAAAAGAAGCAGATATTCATTCTCCAGACATGAATTACGGACCTGTTGTAATCTGCCTAGGCCAGAAACAACTGCTTCCTGGGCTGGAAAAAGAGCTGGAAGGAAAGGAGTTCGAAGAGGGAAAACCAGGGGAATACACTATCGAGCTTCAGCCTGAAGACGGATTTGGAAAAAAAGATGCAAAACTGATAAAGATGATCCCTTTTGCAGCATTCAAGAAGCAGAACATAATGCCTGAACCAGGAATGCAGGTTAATATTGACGGATTGATGGGAATCATAAAAACAGCAGCTGGTGGACGTTGTTTAGTTGACTTCAACCATCCGTTATCAGGAAGAGAGATTGTCTATACAGTAAAAGTGAACAAGATAGTAACAGATGACAAGGAAAAAATCAAATCCTACGTTTCTTTAGCACTAAATCTAAAAGACATAGAAGTTGATATAAAGGAAGGAAAAGCAGAAATTTCAGCAAAAAAAGAGATTCCAGGGGAAATAGCTGAAAACATAAAGAACAAGCTAAAAGAACTTGTACCGTCTGTAAAAGAGATTTCATTCAAAGCTGAAAAACAGGCTCCAAAGCCATCTGAGTAATTTTTAACTATTCTAGAATAACAATATTTTTATATTAGAAGTATTTTAATTTATTAACAATCTATAGAGGTGTTTATGGTGGAAGAAGACTTTATCAGACATGATGAAAATTTAGAAAATCAATCTTATGAGGAACCTGTGACCCAGACGAGCAGTGACTCACACGAGCAAGCGAGTGTGTCTTCTAGCTCCGAGTCTGACTCTTCGTTTTCTGAACCAGAGGAAACTCTTGAACCTGAGATTTCTGAACCAAAAGTTCAGGAAGAGCCTAAAATAGAAACCAATCTTTCTAAATCAGACCTGGATGCTGAACTTGAGGCAATGCTTTCAAAGCAAAGGGCAAAGATCAAAGTTATAGGAACAGGAGGCGGAGGAAACAACACCATAAACAGGATTACAGAAGTGGGCATTGTAGGAGCTGAAACAATTGCAGTCAACACAGATGCTCAGGAT
>JAAOYC010000063.1 GCA_018221125.1 Candidatus Woesearchaeota archaeon | reverse complement strand
TATCTTTTCCATAAACTTTTTAATTTAAGACATATTCCAAAAATCTGGTGGAAACAAAGAATTTAACAATAATGTTTGTAGATCTGGCAGGATATACCCTTAAGACCTCTAGTATCCCTAGAGATAAATTTCTAGAACTTTTAGAAACATACGAAAGAATTGTTGAACCTATCTTCTCAAGATTTAATGGAGATATCATCAAAAAAATAGGAGATGCTTTTATGGTGACTTTTGAATCTCCGACAAATGCTATTTTGTGTGGAATCGATATACAGGATGCCTTGTTCAAGCACAACCGCCATGAAGTCAACAGAGAAGAATGCCTAAGAGTAAAGATTGCAATAAACGCAGGAGAGGTTCATATAAGAAATAAAGATATCTATGGAGAAGCTGTAAATATAGCCTCAAGACTTGAAAAAATTGCAGACATCAATGATGTTACTTTTACAGAATCAGTTTATCTTTCAATGAACAAGCCAGAAATCCCGTCAATCTTTATGGGAGAAAGAAGATTAAAAGGAATCCCTAATAAAATAAGAGTCTACAAAGTTCTTGGGGAATACAGTAAAATACTTCTTGAGCAAAGAAGAAGAAAAAGAAAGATACGAAAAACAATAAAAAATATCTTGCTGTTGATAACAGCACTGTTAATCCTTGCCGTATTTTTTGTTCTCCTTAACATCTATTTATCTTTATAGAAAAAGATTATCTCATATGCAGTTCTAATATATCTCCATCCATCAGTTCTTTGCCCATCTTCTTGAATATCTGTCCGTCAAATTTCGCTGACTTGCCCCAAACCCTTGCAAACTTGAACTTGTCAACAAAATCCCTGTGCAGTTTAAGGCAGACATCCTTTATCGTGTCTCTTTTGAACATTATCAATGGCTCTTCCATATCAGCAGGCTTATTCACCTCTTTCAGGAATATGCTTATCAATCCTAGCCTGTCATGGATTGCTTTTTTTAATTCTTTAATGCCTTCTCCTTTTTCAGCAGAAACAACAACATCAGCATTTGTCTCTTTTTTTATCTTATTCAATTTTTCTTTATCAATCAAATCCTTCTTTGTAATAATAGTCAATGATTTTGTATATTTCTTGTTTCCCTCAATAACATCAATCAGCTCATCAGCGCTTATATCAGTCCTTATCAGAATATCTGCATTTGATATCTTCATCTCTCTTGCAATATCTTCAATTGTCTTCTTGTCAATCTTAGTCAACTTAACAGTAGCCCCTACACCAATCCCTCCCCTCTCTTTCTTTGTTATCCTTACATCTGGCTTTTCTTTATTTATCCTGACCCCTGTTTCATAGACTTCTTTCAAAATAGCTTTGTAATGCTCCGGATGTGTAGCTTCTACTAAAATCAAAATCAAGTCAGCATTTCTGATTATCCCTAAGACTTCTTTCCCTCTTCCTCTTCCAGAAGCAGCTCCATGGACAATTCCAGGAACATCAATTATCTGGATCTTTGCATATTTATATTTCATCATCCCAGGAACAGCGCTTAATGTAGTGAATGCATAATGCGCAATTTCAGATTTAGCATTAGTCATTTTATTCAATAAAGTAGATTTTCCAACAGAAGGAAATCCCAACAAAACAGCAGTTCCGTCTCCAGTCTTTCTTACTGTGAACCTGTCATCTCCTCTTGCTTTTCCAGTAGAAGCTCTTTGGACAGCTTTTTCTTTAAGCATAGCAAGCTTTGCTTTCATAAGCCCGATAGCATGCTGTGTTTTTTTGTTATATTTTGTCTTGCCTATCTGTTCCTCTAATTCTCTGATCTTTTCAGAAGTAGTCAGTTTCTTCCTCTCAGTAAGTTGAGCCTTTTCCTTCTTTTTTCCTGTTTTTACTGCCTTTTTTCCAGCCATTCTCATCATTAGAATGATAATATTTATAAAGATATCTTCTTAAAAAATAAAAATATGGCAGAAGTGATAATCAAGGCAGCAGAATACTTGGATATAATATTTTCTCAATTCTTTACTAAATTTATTGTGGCAGTTATCATCTTATTGATAGGATTTGTAATAGCAAGGATTGTAGGAAAGCTTGTCCATAAAATCCTGCATGAGATTGAACTAAACAATATCCTGAAAAAAGCAGGAGTGAAATTTGAACTGGAAAATCCAATAAGCCACTTGACAACTTACATTGTCTATTTCTTCACAATAATATCAGCATTGAATTCATTAGGATTGACAACCAAGATATTTGATATGCTTGCATTGGCCTTCCTTGCTTTGATCATAATCTCAATCCTGCTGGCAATAAAGGACTTTGTCCCAAACTTGATTTCAGGATTTTTTATCTATAAGAGAGGGCTTATCAAAGTAGGAGACAAGATCAAGATAGACAATATTTCTGGTAAGGTCAAGAAAATAACTCTTATAGAGACAGAGATTGAAACAAGCGCAAAAGACATAATCCATATCCCTAACTCAACAATAACCAAAAAAGAGATTCTTGTTAAGAAGAAAAAGTAATCAATGAAGTTTTTCTAGCAAACTGACTATATTCCATATCTGTGTTCTTGCATAAGTCTGCAGATTAGGGTCATCTGCAATCTCTTCTAGCTCGTGCAAGGCTTTGTTAACTTTTATAGAAATATCCTTGTCTTCATCAAGGGATTTAATAGTTGCTGTTAATTTTTCTTTTACATTTCTAGGAACAGAACCATCCTCTTGTAATTCCTTTAAAATTTCTATAATGCTTTGAACCTGTTCCTTTTCATCCATTTTATTCACTTCTTGGGATTTAGTTTCTCCATTACTTCAGACTGCATAGCACTTGCCTTTTCTTTCATCTTGCTTTCCTGTTTTTCAACACTCTTTATCCTTAACTCAATCAACTCTTTCTTGGAGTTCAGGTCTTTAAGCAGGTCTTCTTTCTTTGCACTGACCATAATATTTCCTACAATCTTAAAAGCAGTCTCGCTAGTCCCTAATTCCTTGATTGCAGATTCTATTTCAATAAGCTGAGATTGAAGTTGCTGCTTCTGTGCAAGAAAATTCTGCATTCCTTGCTCAATCATCTGCAGCTGCTGAATCTTTTCTTCAGTTGATTTTTCCATTTTTTTATACTCCCTCTAATTTTTCATAGACAGTTAATAATTTTGTTATGCCGTTGAATGTTGCTCTTAAAGCAGCTGAATCCTTTGTCTCGATTTCAAACAGCACATAATCTTCTTTTTCTATTATCTTAAAATTTGCCCTCTTCCTGTCCATTAATTCCGGCTTAAAACAAGCAGATATTGCGTTTGGGTCTCCATAAACCTTGATTACTGCATTTAGCTTCATCTTGCTTTTACTTTAGTGCCAGTTGCCCTTGGCTTGAATAACATCTTGCTTCCGCAATAAGGACATCTAACTCTTTTTCTCAAATATTCAGCAGAAACTCTTTTATTACATCCAAAACATTTGTATGTTGCCATTTGTTAAAACCTCATTTTAACCTTGAAAAATCTTGATTTTTCATTGTTTATTCTTCTTTTTCCTCTCTCTTGATTACAGTTTTTTTAATAGAATATGCTTTTCCACTAAACTTTGCCCCGCATTTCCTGCAATTCCATATACCTACTGCCAATCTTTTAACTCTGGGTGCTCTGCAGTATGGGCAGACATGTTTTCCTCTCTGCACTGCTTCAATCTCAGCAAGCTTATGCTTTACTCTTCTTCCATATCTTGCACCAAATCTCTTGACACTGCCAAGTCTTTTCTTCTTTTCTGCCATTTTTAAAAGTGGGGCTACCCAGACTTTCATCCATAAGGGAGCCCCTTATGATTTTGAACTGGGGTCCTCTGGTCTTTTGCAAGAATCAACTCTCGACCCAAACCAGAAAGGCTAGCCAAGCTACCCCATAGCCCCTTTGTATCTCTCAAAAACCCCGAATTGTTTATAAAACTTACTAAAATTCAAAAGAATTTTAGGAAGCCAGAAAGCTTCTGCTTTCGCTACTTACTATAAAAGCCCTCGAACACCAAACTTTTATAAATGGGCACTCTCTAGACTATTCTATGGTATTATCAACAAAACAAAAGTTTGAATTAAAGAAATTTGTAAAAGAATTAAGTCAATATCGTGGAAGGCATACAGAGTTAGTTAGTGTATACATTCCTCAAGGATATGATATGAACAAGATAATCAATCATTTATCTCAGGAGCAAGGCACTGCTACAAACATAAAATCAACTTCTACAAGAAAGAATGTAATAGATGCATTGGAAAGGATGATACAGCATCTAAGATTATACAAAAAAACACCAGAAAACGGGTTAGCAGCTTTTGCTGGAAATGTTGCAGAAAGAGAAGGCCAGTCAGATGTAAAAGTCTGGAGCCTAGAGCCTCCAATTCCTCTGAAAGTCAGAATCTACAGATGCGATAAAGCATTTGTTTTAGAGCACTTAGATGGGATGCTTGAGCATAAAGAAGTCTATGGACTGGTTGTCTTGGACAGAAGAGACGCCACTTTAGCATATCTGAAAGGAAAGACAATAATACCTTTGGTAAAGACACACTCAGAAGTTCCAGGAAAGACAAAAGCAGGAGGTCAGTCTGCTCAACGTTTTGCTAGGATCAGAGAAGGAGCTAAAAAAGACCATTTTAAAAAAATTGCAGAGCACATGAAAACACAATTCCTTGAAAACAAGAATCTGAAAGGGATAATCATTGGAGGCCCTGGAATTACAGTCACCCATTTTCTTGGAAAAGATTATTTGACAGGAGATATCAAGAAAAAGATAATTGGAACAAAGGACTTGTCTTATACAGGAGAATTCGGATTGCAGGAACTGTTAGATAAATCCCACGACCTCCTTGCAAAAGAAGAAGTCATATCTGAGAAAAAAATCATGGGAAAATTCTTTGAATTACTGGCAAAGACACCTGGAAAAGTAAGTTATGGTGAAAAAGAAGTAATGGCAAATCTTAAGATGGGAGTTGTAGAGAAAGTGCTTTTATCAGAATCATTGGAAGAAGAAAAAATAGAGGAATTTGAAAAACAAGCAGAAACAACAGGCTCAGAAGTAGTTCTTATCTCCACAGAGACAAGAGAAGGTGTTCAGTTAAAAGAAATTGGAAAGATTGCAGCTATCCTTAGATATGAAGTTAATCAATAAAATTAAATAAAACCTAGTTCTAACTAATTTTATGAACCTTATCAATCAAGCATTTCAAGAACTTTATCCAGAAAAAACATTAGATTATAACACTAAATTAATTTACTCAGGCCAATTCAAGCCATACAATGCAAATGCCCAGCTTTCTCCAACAACTCTGACAATAAAGCTAAGCAAGAAATGGCTAAAAATATCTCCTGACATCCAGATTGGATTAATCCAATCTTTGCTAATCAAATTCTTCAAAAATAGAAAACAAACTTTCAACATTGATTTGTATAACAACTTCATAAAAAACATTCACATTGCTATTCCCAAAACAAGATCAGACCCAGCACTTGAAGAATCTTTCAAAAGAATAAATGAAAAATATTTGTATGGATTGATTGAGCAGCCAAACCTAAAATGGGGCCATTCATCTGTCAGAAAACTAGGAAGCTATGATTACCAATCTGATGAAATCACTATCTCTAGCATATTCAAAGACACGTCAGCAGAATTATTAGATTATGTAATGTATCATGAAATGCTTCATAAAAAACATAAATTCCATCACACAAAAACAGGACGTTCTTATCATCACACAGCTAAATTTAAAAAAGAAGAAAAAGCATTTGAAAACAGCCAGAAAATTGAAAAAGAACTCACAAAAATCTGCCGCAAAACCCGTATAAAGCGTGTTTTCTTCCCTTATAGCTTCAAATAAGCCTGAAACAACCTCCTTTGAAACATAACCTTTATATACAACCTCGGTCTTGCTTAATTCATACCTTGGAGGGAGATACTATGGCATCAAAAAGATTATTACCATTGGCTGCAATGGAAAAAATTCTCAAGCAATCAGGAGCTGAACGTGTTTCAGACAAGGCGAAAGTTGCATTAAAATCAGTAATAGAAGAAGAAGCAGAAAAAATAGCTTCTCAAGCTGTTAAGTTTGCTGCTCATGCAGGAAGAAAGACAGTTAAAGCAGGAGACATCAGATTAGCTGCTAAATAATTATAGCGAGGGGTTTTATTATGGGAGAAACAAAACAAGCAAGTGTAGGCTCATTAACAAGAGGAAGTTACATTGTAATTGAAGGTGTTGCATGCAGAGTAACAGGAACTCAAACATCACGTCCTGGAAAACACGGCCATGCAAAAGTAAGGCTTGAAGCTAGTGGACTAATAGACGGCAAGAAAAGAATTATAGTCATGCCTGGACACGATCATGTTGCTGTTCCGATTGTTGGAAAAAAGACAGCTCAGGTGTTATCAATACAAGGCGATACTGCAAATGTTATGGACTCAGAAACATATGAAACATTTGACTTAAAGATTCCAGATGACTTAAAAGGACAAGTTGTCGAAGGAGCAAATGTCCTTTATTGGGATATACTTGACCAAAAAGTCATGAAACAGGTGAAATCCGAATAGGATTTCAGTGTACAGTAAGGTTTTTAAAAACCTTACAAGTGCAAGTTAAAGGTGAATAAATTTGGCAAAAATACCAGAAGCAGAAGAAAGGATGTTCAGGAACATCTTTGTATGCAGAAAATGCAAGTCAAAGATAAGAGCATCTCCAATGAAGATAACTCAGGGAAGAATAAGCTGCAGAAAATGCGGTTGTAAAGCATTAAAACCAGTTAGGAAGAAATAATTTAATTTTACAAAAGAGGCTGTTAAATGAATCTATTAAACTTTGAAATAATAACATTCATAGCTTTTGTTCTATTTATGATTATTTTTCTATTTAGAAAAAGAAAAAACATTGTTATCCAAAAAATCATCCACCCTATTCTTTATCTTGTTCTTTACAGGAGCAACTTTGGAATAAATTTCATGAACAAGTTTGCTAAAAAGCACAAAGAACTGATAATCTTTTTCGGCTACTCCTGCATAGGCTTGAGCGCTGTGGGAATGATTTTCATTACATTTAGCATAATCAAGATGGTGTATGATCTGATAGTAGCTCCTATTGCCCAGCCAGGTGTTGCCCTTGTTCTGCCGTTCACAAATGTTCCTGGAATAGGATATCTTTCATTTTTCCACTGGATTATTGCAATATTCATCCTGGCCATTGTCCATGAATTTGCTCATGGGATTGTTGCAAAAGCTCATGGCCTGTCAATAAAATCATCAGGCTTTGCTTTCTTTGCTGTATTAGTCCCAATAATCCCTGCAGCTTTTGTTGAGCCAGATGAAAAACAGCTGGAAAAAAAGCCAGACACTGTAAAATACTCAGTATTTGCAGCAGGCCCTATTATAAATATTGTGCTTGCATTGCTGATACTGCTGATTGCAATGCCTATATTGTTAAATATTGAAACTAGAATAACAGAACCTATTGGTTTTTCATTTGATTTAAATGGGCAGGATATGCCTGCAGAGCAGGCAGGTCTGCAAAACGGAATGATTGTAAATTCCTTCAATAGACAGCCTCTTACAGAAGTGTCCCCTTTCCTGGAAAAAATGCAGTACTGCACTCAACCAGGAGATACAATCACTTTAGGGATAGAAAGCACTACTTATACAATAACAACAGTTGCTTCTGATGATGATAAGAGGGGAATAATTGGAGTGACTAATTTCAAGAATGAAAGGAAGATGAAATCAGGATATGAATGGCTAAAACATCCATTTTTCTGGATAAAAGATATGTTCAAATGGCTTTTCCTGCTTAACTTCTTCATAGGATTATTCAACCTGCTCCCATTAGGAATAGTAGATGGCGGAAGAATACTGAAAACATTCCTAAACAATATAATGGATGACAAGAAAAAAGCCAGAAAACTATGGAGCTTTATCTCATTTTTCTTGTTAGTGCTGTTATTATTCGGATTAGTGACAACCTATCTTGGAAATCCATTTGCATTTTTGAATTAAAATGTCAATATCAATAATTCTTATTGAACCAAAAAATTCCGGCAATGTCGGAGCTATTGCTCGTTCAATGGCTAACTTTGGCTTTTCTAAATTGATTTTAGTAAATCCAAAATGCAATCATCTATCTCAGACAGCAAGAAACAGGGCAAAATGGGCTCAGGATGTCTTGAAAAAAGCTAAAGTTGTAAACAAAATCCCAAAACTCCAGACTTTAGTTGCAACAACTGCAAAAATCGGAACAGATTACAACATCCCACGCTCTCCAATCTCTCCTGCACAACTTTCTTCTGTCTGCAAAGGCAATATTGGATTGATCTTTGGACGTGAATCAATAGGCCTGACAAATCAAGAAATACAGCAGGCAGATTTTGTTGTCACAATCCCAGCATCAAAAAAATATCCTGTAATGAACTTATCTCATTCTGTTGCAATTCTTCTTTATGAACTCTCCAAGGAAAATCACACTGCTCACATCATTCCAGCTTCAAAAGCAGATAAAGCCCAAATCCTAAAACTCCTTAACAAAACTCTGAACAAGATGTCATTTGCAACTGCTTCAAAAAAACAAACTCAAAAAACAATCTGGAAAAGAATTCTCGGAAAAAGCTTCTTAACAAAAAGAGAAGCATTTGCGCTAATGGGATTTTTTAAGAAATTGAAATAATTTAGAAAAAATTAATCTTTTGCAATCTTCCAAACAGAATTAAAATATCTTCTAAAATTATCAGCTATGCTTTTAGAATAAATCAAAGTAGCAGTTAGAGGCTTCTCCCATGCAACCAGCATAAGTTTGTCTCCACAAACCTCCATATTACCAGGTATTGGAAACTTTGCAAATTTACAATTTAGAAAAGCCATCTTCTTTGTAACTTCTGATTTCCTCCCTTTTTCATTACTTATCCCCCTTATCTTTTTCTTCTTCAACAAATCTTTAATACTAAAGTAAAACAAATCAGATTTCTTTGCATACTGTTCTTCATGTATATAAAAAAACAGCAATTCTCCTCCTCCAGCAAGCAATTTTTCATAAGCTGTTTTTAGTCCTTTAAATCCAGTAAAGATCTCTGCTTTTGTTTCTTCTTTTAATCCTTGCAATTTTTTCAATGCAGGCAACACATTCCTTAAAGATTCCTTCTGACTTGCTATCTCCTTTTCCTTTTTTTCCAAATAATCTACCAAATTTGAAGGACTCGCTGCTTGGAAATACTTTGTCTTGCCTTTAATTATATAACTCACAATACCTTTTTCCATCAATCTTTGCAAAATATCATATACATTAGAATAAGCAACTTTTGCTTTTTTTACAATAGGCCCGACTGTAGAGCTCCCTAACTCAGTCAATGCCAAATAAACTTTAGATTCCCCTTCAGTCAAACCAATCTTTAATAAATCATATAAACCTGCCATAATTTTATTTTAATCATAGAACTATATAAACCTTACCACTATATACCCTGTACAGGGGAAATTACCTTAATAAACAATTCTATTTTGACTTTTGTATGGACATAGAACAAATTGCACAGGAATGGAAGCAGTTAAAAGAAAAAGATGAAGCCTACAAAAGCAGAATTAAAGATTTAGAAAGGCAAAAACAAGATTTAGAAAAACAAGAACAAAAAACAATCACTAATTTTTTCCAATCTGATTTTGGGGCATTAGATAATATTGTCCAAAAATATTTGCAAGAAAAAGGCTTTGAAAGAATAACTTCTATTGGATTCTCCAAAGACATTTTCAGAACAATCAAAAGAGACTTTGCAAAAAATCCAACTTATGTCTCTAAAGAAGGTTATCTCTTTCATATTGACACAAATAATAGATTCAAATTCCTTAATAGTAGAACTAGATATCGCTTAGCACATACAAAGGACATTAAAGATATTGCAGGGATTCATCGCAAATTTTATTATCCCAAATTACTAGAATCTTTTCTAACTAGTACAATTATAGGAGCAACCATTTTTGCGCTAGGAGCATACTATTACGCAGATTTACCCCCATCTGACGCATTTGGTGTAGGATTAATTGGGGCGGTAGGTGGTATGGTGGAAAGTACACTTTGTCCAATGTTTAGAATGGCCTTAGACAAACACGAAACCAAAACTATATCCTTTCAAACTTACGAATCCATAGAAAAACTTGTTGAACTTTATAAAGAAAAATAATCACTTCTTCCTAAACCATTTCTCAACTCTTTTATCTATACCTGGCTTAGCATTTGGTCCTAAAGAATAATAGATTTTCTCTGCACTGCCTCCCCAGCTGTAATTCCCTTTCTCTGATTTGATTGCAGCAACCTTAAACTCCTTTGTCTCAACACCTTTTTTTAGATGATAATAAACACTTCTCATAGTCACTGCTGGAAATATCTCTCTGTAAACCTTATAAATCTCATAACCATATCCTTTCTTCATAAAATAAAGAATCTCTATAACATTCTGCCTTATCTTGCTTTCTACAGGCCTGCCCCTTTTCATTTTCTCTTCTCTTCTAATTCTTCTCTTTCAGCATCCAATAGCAATTTCTTCTCTGCTCTTGCAACAATCTCTTTTATTTCCTGCACAGCATCTGCATTAGCACTTATTGAATCAATTCCCAGTCCAACCAGGAATTTAGCCATCTCTGGCCTTGAACCAGCCTGCCCGCAAATAGATGTAACAACACCATGTTTTCTGCAGGTCTCAATAACCATCTTCAGCTCTCCAAGAACAGCAGCATGCATCTCATCAAATCTAGATATCAATTTCTCATTATTCCTGTCTAATCCAAGAGTCAATTGAGTCAAATCATTTGTTCCAAAACTGACAAAGCAGATTCCTTCTTTGCATAGATCTTCAATTATCCAGCATGAAGCAGGAGTCTCAATCATAACACCAAACTGAACATCCTCGCAAGGCTCTAATCCCACTTCTCTCATTATCTTCTTAGCCTCTCTAACTTCTCTAACACGAATAACAAAAGGAAGCATAACTCCAATATTCTTCAATCCTTCATCTTGCAATCTCTTGACAGCCTCAAACTCTGCTTTCAATATCTTTGGCTCATCTAATCCTCTTCTTATTGCATGCCATCCCATCATAGGATTGTCTTCTTCATCTTCTTTCTCTCCACCTTTCAGATTCCTGTATTCATCTGTTCTTATATCAGAAGTCCTTATCCAGACAGTCTTTCCTTTGAACGCTCTCGCAATTCCCCCAATACCATCCATCAATAATTTGATATATTCTTCTTCTTTACCTTCTCTCATATATTCAGCAGGATGGATTCCTCCATTTGCAATCATTATCTCTATTCTTACTAATCCAACACCATCTGCTCCAGTTGCAGCTGCTTTTTCAGCAAATTGAGGCAGATCACAGATAACCTTTATCTGTGTTGCAGTTATTATATCAGAAGCAACTACTGGCTTTGCCTCTTCAACTTTTTTCTCAACTTCTTCCAGTTTTCCAGCATAGACAACTCCATGAGTTGCATGAACAGTAACTTCTTGCCCATCTTTCAAGACTTCAGTTGCATTCTTGCTCCCTACAATGCACGGCGTCCCCATCTCTCTTGAGACAATTGCTGCATGGCAGGTCAAGCCTCCTTCATTAGTCACAATTGCAGCTGCTTTCATCATAGCAGGAACCATATCCGGAGTAGTCATCTCAGTAACCATAACATCTCCTTTCTGAATCTTATTCAAATTCTTAATGTCTCGAATAATCCTAACAGGTCCAGAAGCAACTCCTGGAGAAGCAGTCTCCCCTTTGACTAATATATCAGCTTCAACTTCCTTAACCTCTTCCCCTTTCTTCTCTCCTTCTTCTTTCTTTTTGAAAGTTGTAACAGCTCTTGCCTGCACAACAAAGAAATTCTCTCCTTCAATAGCCCATTCCATATCCTGAGGTTTTCCATAATGAGCCTCTATCTTCTTTGCTAATCTGGCTAATTCTCTGATTTCTTTATCATCGCATACCTGCTGAGATTCTTCATCTTTTGTCAATTTTTTCTCAACAGTCTCTCCTGTTTCAGGATCTCTGATAATCTTCATCTTCTGCTCTTTGACTTCTATTTTCTTGATTTTCAGATCTTCTTTATTAATAATATACAAATCAGGATTTACAGCTCCTAAAACAACTGCCTCTCCTAAACCAAAAGCACTTTCTATCATGATTTCAGTATCATCATTTGTTGCAGGATTAATGCTAAACATAACTCCAGATTTGTCAGAACTTATCATCTTCTGTATAACAACAGCAATAAACACCTGTTCAGTTGGGAAATTATTCTTCTCCCTGTAATAGATAGCACGGGCAGTAAAAAGAGAAGCCCAGCATTTTCTGACAGCTTCAACACATTTATCCTCACCTATTACATTCAAAAAAGTAGCCTGCTGTCCTGCAAACGAAGCCTCTGGCAAATCTTCTGCAGTTGCACTGCTTCTGCACGCTACAAGCTCTTCTTTTCCTTTCACAATATCTTCTGCTTCACTTTTTCTATGAGCTCCGACTAAACCATAATTATCTTTTATCTCCTCTATAATCTCTTCAGGAATCTCAGTTGCTTTTATCAATTCCTGGATCTCTTTAGCTGTTGATTGCAACTTAGCAGTATCTTCTATATCTAAATCTTTTATTATCCCAAGAATCTTGTCTTTAATTTCAGTCTTTTCAATAAACTCCTTGTAAGTCTGGGCAGTAACAACAAATCCAGGCGGAATCGGCAATCCAGCATTCGTCATCTCCCCCAAGTTTGCTCCTTTTCCTCCTACTATCTCAACATCATCTTTAGAAATTTCCTTAAACCATCTTATTCTTTCTGACATATGAAACACCTCTTATTTATTTTCAATATTGAACATTATTATTTAAATATTTCGAAGTTTAACTTCTAAATATTTAAGCTTGAAAGGCTTTGCCTTTCATTGTTTAAATATTTGCTTTATTTAAAAGGAAAAACTATTTAAATGAGATTATCTCCCAGTAGATAAAAAAAGAGGTTTTAAGATGAAAATCAAAAAAATTGGATTTCTGATTATATTATCCGTTCTATCATTATTAACAATAGGTATAGCTAATGCTGCTATAAGTGCAACAATACAGTCTCCAAGTTCTGGATGGTATAACACCTATAGTATATTGCTAAATGTAACAGCAACTGATAATGCTAATGTTACTTTCAATACAACAAAAAACACAGGACTTACAACCCTCTTTACTAATGATACTCAAGGAAACCTAACCTTAAGCAGTACATACCTGAATGAAGGAAACAACACAATCTATGTTTATGCAACAAATGCAACCAATTCTACTGATACTGATGCAACTAGTGTAAGTAATGTAGCAGTTGATAC
>JAAOYC010000062.1 GCA_018221125.1 Candidatus Woesearchaeota archaeon | reverse complement strand
GGGATTAGCCAAGGAAAAAAGCAGATTAGAAAAAGAAAAATTAGCTACAGAAGAAAGATTAAAATCAGAAAGGCTGGGATTTGAAAAGATATTAGCAGGAGAGAGAGCAAAGATTGAGGAAGAGATAACTAAAGAAAGAAAAATGCTGGAAGAGAATATGGCAAAAGAAAAGATTAATGCAGAAACAAAAGTCAGAGCTGAACAGAAAAGATCCAGAGAGCTATTGCAGCAGGAAAAGAAAAAGCAGCAAGAGGAACTGGCTAAACGGAATGATGAACTTGGAAAAAGAAGAGAGGGATTAGCAAAAGAAAAAGAAGGTTTTGAGGAGGAAAGATACAGCATAAGAGCGAAATTAGAAAAACAGAGAAAATTCACAGAAGAAATAATAAAGCAAGAGCAGACAAGTGCCAAAGAAGGAATAAGATCTGAGCAAATAAAAGCTGATGAGTTTATTAGACAGACGAAGAAGCAAACATTAGAGATGCTGAGAAAAGAGAAAGTTCAGACATCTGAGATATTAAGAAAAGAAAGAGCTTCAACAAAGGAGATGTTAAACAGGGAAAGAGTTCAGACAGAGAAATATGTCAAAGAACAGAAAGCAGGAATTGAAGCAAAGCTTGAGGAGATTAAAAAACAGAATAATCTCTTGTCAGAAGAGAAAAAGAGATTAGAGCAGGCGAAATTAGCTGCAGAGAAAAAGAGACTGCAGGTTGAGAAAGAGCTGGAGAATGAGAAGCTGAAAGCAAAGCAATTTGCTGAAGCAGAAAGAGCAAGGGTTGAAAGAGAGAAAAAGGCATTGCAAAAGAAGTTATTAGCTGCTTTGTCTTAATTTTTTATCTCCTTTGAGATAAAATGAAAACTTTAAAATAGAAAAGTTTTAATATCAGAAATAGGATTAATAACCTAAAATGGATAAAAAAATTGTTTATGGACTTGTGATTGTGATAGTTCTTTTGAGCAGTTTTGTTTTGATCAAATTCGGACCATCAATAACTTCAGCAACTGTTGCTGGACAGACAAAATGTGTAGGAGCAAGAGCTGCTCTTAAGTTTATCAATGAAAAGAACTGCACAAGAATCTATGAAAGTGCTAAATGTGAAGAACAAGGATTAGTTGAAGTTAAGTGCTGATTTTTAATCAAGTTATTTGTCTTTTTCTGTTAACCTATTTAACATTATTTTATTTTAGAAAAGCTCGTCTATTCTTTTGTTAATGAATATAACATCAAAACCTTTATATACCAGTTCTGTTAAATAGTATAACATTAGGCAGATTAGTGTGGGAAAAGAGGCAGTGATAGACACAAAAAAGTACAAAGCTATGGTTCTTTTTAGTTATTCAACCCAGCATTTGCTGAAAAAAGACAAGATAAGATTCTATTATGCATTAAAAGGAAGAGATGGGAAAACTGGGATTGTGAAATCATGTAAGATAGACCATCTTGGAAGAACTGTTCTGCTTGTTCCCTCTGATTTTGCAGAAGAAGTAAATGATTTTTTAGAATTCTGGAAATGTAAATTCAAGAAAAAAGAGGTGCTTGTCAAGAAATGAGCAGTGGAGAAGACAATAGGGATGGAGAATTGAATCTTGGCATGTTTAATAATGCAAAGCTTCTCCTGAACAAAGAATATACTGAAGTCAAGCATCTTGAACCTGTTGGTGAAAAACACTTTGATAAATTTAATGAATTAACCAGATTGAGGAGAGAACAGATACCTGTCAAGCAAAAAAGTATCTTATTAGAAAAGTCTCATGCAAAAATAAAACAGGCTACTGACCAAATCAAAGAAAGACATCTTATTGCCAAGGATTCTTATAATAAAGCAAAGGAATCTTATAATAAAGCAAAGGATAATGCTAAAACTCAATTCAAGAAAAAAGCAGATAAAGTCAAAAGTGTTGATGTTAAAAAGAAAATCAAGATTGTTAAGCACAAGACAAGGATAGTGCATCATCATGTTCACAGAAAAGTCAACAGCGGAAAATTAAGCTTCTTTATACTGGCTGCACTTATTATGCTGTCAATCGGATTCTTTTTTATCAAGCCAGGAATTGTAGGTTATGTTATACTTGGCAATGAAACTGCCTATAGCCAGGAATTAGGATTAGCAATAATAGAATCTCAGGAATATGACTGGATATTAGAAGAACGTCCTGAGATGTTTGTCTTGAATTCAGTCAAGCTGTCTGGAAAAGTGATTGGAGATGGAGACTTCAGGATATATCTAAGGGATGTGCAAGGACAGAAATTCCTGATTCTTGACAGGGATTCTCTTATAGGGATTGATTTGGATCTTATAACAGGGTATACTGTTGATGAGACAGAGGAAGAAGGAATTGAAGAAAATATTACAGAGGAAACAGAAGAAAATATGACTGTGGATGCTGAAGAAGAACCTATCTTAGTTTTTGATAATGCCTGTGTCAATACCTGCTCATTGTTTGGATTGAATCAATCAGTATATATACTGATATTTGAGTTGGAGCAGAGTGTTGAACTGCAGATTGATAAAATAGAATATGTTGTGCAGGAACTGATACAGAAAGAGATTCTTGAAGAAGCTGGCATTGAAGAAGAGCCGATAATACTGTTTGAAAGAGCTATAGACTGCCCTAAATGCACGCAAAACACAATTCCTAGATTGACTGAAGCGCAGATGACAATAACAGTACATTTATCAAAGCCTGTTGAAAATGCTGTGCTGACAGAGATATTCCCGTCTGAATGGGGGATATTAGATGCTGATGGAGCCAGTGTTTCAGTGCATGATTCTGATAATTATAAGATGGAATGGGATATTGAGGAGTTAGACAGCAGTATCTCAAAAACATATACAATAATGAGTCCTCCAGAAAAAGGAAATTATTATTTCCAGACAAAATTGAATGACAAGGAAAGCGAGGTGTGGGAGATAACTGTAGAAGGAGGAAAACAATTATTTAGAATCATAGACGAGCAAAAACACCCATCAAAAGCAAGAATCAAGCTAAAAAAGAATGAACAAGTAGTAGAAGAGTTTGATGTTGATGAACTTCCTGAAATAGAAGAAGGCAGTTATGATGTTGAGATAACCCTTGAAAAACATCCAATCAAAAGAATAGTCCTGAAAGAGGTTTTTATCACTCCTAGTGATACAGATTTGATTGAGATAGATGATGTTGCTGAAGAAAAGATTGTTGAAAAAGAGTTTGTGGAAGTATATGCAATCAACCCTACTGCTGCTGATTTTACAGAGGCAGAAGTAACTGCTGTTGCAAAAGGAACTGAATTGTATAAATGCAAAGACTGGGATTTTGCAGAGCAGAGCTGTTATGGAGAATGGACATTCTTGCAGAGCATTGTTCCTGGACAAGAGTATACATTTATCTTGACACCTGAAGACCCTGCTTTTGCTGAATATGCCCCTCTTGAATCAGACAATGCAGATGATTGTTATGATGAAGGCAAGGCAACTCCTTGCATAGCAGGAGATATAACAGCTATTTCTGCAGATGGAGGAACTAGTATAGGATTTGATAAAAATCAAAACAATCCTCTTAGGGTAAGTTTCCAAAATACAACTGCAGATATTAATCAAGTTATTAACTGCACTGTTTTTGTTGACGGGTATGATAATGAAGCAAATACCTGGACTTTGCAGGTTGGAAACTGGACTACTTCTACATGGGATGATGCTGGAACAGGACAGCTAGGATTAGGTGTAGAAGGAACACTTCAGTGGGACTGCACACCTCATTTTGCTGCTGGAAATGACACTGCTTTGTTCAATGATTTAGCAATAAGGATTGCAACTGATGATGCAGCTTCTCCATCAAGCGCTTATATTGATTATGTTTATGTTGTTGTTAATTATACAATCACTGTATGGGATGATGCACCTTATTGGAGCAATAATCAAACACATGCTGTAACAATTTATTCTCCAGCAATATCAAGCTACTTTAATATAACCTGGCAAGATGATTATAATGTAAGTACTGTTTGGTTGGAGAGCAATTATTCAGGAAGTCCAACCAATTATAGCATGACTCTTATTAATGGAAATTTAACTAATGGAAATTACAGTTATTCAGCAGTACTTCCGGTTGGCAGTCATTACTGGAAATCATATGCAAATGATACCAGAGATTTATGGAATCAAACAGATAAATGGGAATTTACAATAGCACCACAAACATGCACTACTCCAACTCAAGGAATGACTATAAGTTCTGATACAGTGCTTTGCGCTGGAACATATTATCTGAATGATACTGGCAATGGTGCAATAAATATCAATACCAGTAATGTAACTATTGAATGCCAAGGAACAAAACTTATAGGAAATAATAGCGGAAAGGGAATCTTCTTTGATAATATAACAGAAGTTACAATAGAGAGTTGTTATCTGGAGGATTATAATTATGGGGTGCATGCTACTGGAAGTTCTTCTGATGCTTTCCTGGAAAACAATACTTTTGTAAGCAATACATATGCAGTAGTTCTTGATGGAACTAATCATGACTGCAATGTAACAAACAATACTTTTACTTCAAATTATAATAGCGTATATTTTGGTCCTTTAACTTATCTTAATGAATTCAGCTCAAATGATATTACAAGCCGTGCAAGCGGAACCCCTAGAGATATTGATATCAGAGGCAATCTGAATACTGTAACAAAAAATGATGTTTTTTCACCAAACCTTGCTTCTGGAGGTGAAGCAATTTACATGGATTCTGGTGCAAGTAATAATACAATACATTTGAATAATCTAACATCAGATGGAGGTGCTTACTATGGCATATTTCTGGGTTGGTCAGGTATTAATGACAATATAATCACAAACAACACAATACAAGGAACTGTAACTGGTTCAAGACAATTTGGTTATGGTGTATATATACAACCTAATATTGATTATAGGAATATCATAGCAAATAATACAATAACGAAAGTTGGAACAGGAATCCATGCTAATGGTGAAAACACAACAATTGATGGCAATTATATTGAAGAGCATACAGGAGATGCTATATACATTTATTATGGAGGGAATAATTGCAGAATAACTAATAACATTATAAACTCCACTTATAGCAGTGCTGGAGGCGGTATAAGTGCAGTGGCGTACTATGCTTGGATAGAGGGAAATAAAATCTATAGCAGCTCAACCAGCAATAATTATGAAGGCATTGATTTGACCCATATATCTAATCCAGCAGATATTGGATCTCGATACTCTACTGTTATTAATAATATTGTTTATAATGCAAAAAGGGTAGGCATTATGATTAGTGAGAAATCATGGAATGCATTAGTTGAAAACAACACAATAATCAACAGCGGTTACCAGACTGTAAATGATGTTGTAGGAGGAATCTACTTATATAGCACACGTTATAACACTATAAGAAATAACAATATATCTGGAGGAGGAATAACCAGAAAGGGAATTCATTTCTGGTATTCAGATCCTATAATCTACAACAATATAACAAATAACACAATAACAGATACAACTGAAGAGGGCATCCGCATCCGCCCGTCTAGTGGTTATGACAAATTCCACCATAACATAATTGCAAATAACACAATAAAGAATACTCCTAACTGTATTTACTATGTACATGCTTCAAATAACTCATTTATCTCAAACAGAGTTGATAATTGCTCATCATATGGGATCTATATAGCTGGATTAGTCATGGACAGTACATTTGAAAACAATATAATATCAAATGTGGGTATAGGGGGAATTGCTATGTATGCCTCAGGAGATCATTTCTATCCTGGTGGTCTTAGAAATAGCACAAACAATGTAATAAGTTACAACAAAATCTACAATGCAACTACTTTTGGTATAAGACTCTCTTCTATAAAATCTAAAAACAATCTTTTAATTGAAAATCTGATAGACAATGCTTCTGTTGGAATAAATGTATCAGGAGCAAGCCCGAGGCATACTTTCATTAATACAACAATTCTCAACACTCCAGTAGGAGTCCATACAATCAATGCAGAGGGATTAAATTTCTCAAATATTACTTACACCAATATTGTGACACCTTTCTTGGCAGAAGACAAGCTGAACTTCTCAATAGAAAAAACATTAATGCCAGTTAACATGATATTGAGGAATACTAGTGTTTCAGAGATTAATTTCACACAGCCAATAACATTTACTAGTCCAGTATTTTTCTATGACGCAGTGGAACTCCAGGACAACAGGATATTTGTAAATTCAACCAAAAGCAATGAACTTAACAAAAGCTCAGTAATGGAGATAACATCTGCTTCTATCGGAGCTGATGATAATGTGCAAGTTGATTTGAATGATGATGGAACATTTGTACTTTGTCTTCCAACAACAGAGCCTGCTTGCTCTAAATTAAGTTTTGTTGGCAATACAACTACATTCAATGCAACACACTTTACAACATTCCAAATGGGACCAAATGAAGCGCCTTATTGGACAAATAATAAATCAAGCATTGCAGGAGTGTATTCTCCGAGCACTTTAAGTTATTTTAATATTACCTGGCAGGATGATATAGGAGTCAGTACTGTATGGCTTGAAAGCAATTACAGTGGTGTAAATACTAATTACAGCATGAACAATATTGGAGGAGATGTTTATAATTATTCAGCTGTCTTGCCAGCAGGACATTATTACTGGAAATCATATGCAAATGATTCTGATGATGCATGGAATCAAACAGATAAATGGGAATTTACAATAGCTAAAGCAATTTCAGCTTGCACATTGACAATAAATCCTGGCTCTCCATCTGTTTATGGAACTCCTATCAATGCCAGCTGCGGTTGTGCTGGTTCAAATGCCCCTAAATTGTACAGGAATGGAACTGATGTAAGCGGAGAGAATGGATTTAATATAGTCCTTGCTGTTGGAGACTATAATTATGTATGCAATAGTTCTGCTAATCAGAATTATTCTTATACAGGAGACAGTTCAGATTATACAATTACAAAAGCAACAAGCTCTGTTAACCTGCTGTTGAATGGAACAGATGCTAATTATACTGTCAATGAAGGAAGCTTTGTTAATATAACAGGAGAGGTTTTGGCTCCTGCTGGAGGGTATATTGAATTATATCTTGATAATAACTTAATCAATAGTGGAGCGGGTGTGTTGACAAATATAACTTTGTTTAATACTCCTGGAGAATATAATGTTACTGTTGTCTATCCAGCAACACAAAATTATACAAGGGCGTCTGAAACTCATTATGTAATTGTATTAGATGTAACTCCTCCTGTTGTTACCCTGATATCTCCCAATAATGGATCTACTGTTTCACCAAATGTAATCTTTAGATATAATGTTACTGATACCTGGTCTGGCATAGGTAACTGCAGTTTGATATTTAATGGCAGCATTAACCAGACAAATACAAGCATAACAGAAGGAATTATACAGGAATTTGCTCTTACAAATATTTCTATTGGTAATTATACATGGCAAGTTAACTGCACTGATGACAGTGTTAGTGCAAATGAAGGAGAAAGCGAAATAAGGAAAGTAAATGTGTTTACTTGCACAGATAATGATTTGGACAGTTACTCAATTGAAGGCGGAATATGCGGTGCAGTGGATTGCAATGACACAAATTCTTCAATCTATCCTGGCGCTCCTGAAGTATGCAATGGAGTAGATGATGACTGCAATGGTACAATTGATGATGGACTTCCAATTGCCTGCAATGTAAATGCAGATTGCGGAGCAGATGGATGTATTTTGGGAACATACTATACATTTACCTGCAACAATAATGGAACCTGCTTTTCATATTGCTCAAATGTAACTGTAATAACTGATATTGATTTAGATGGTTATGATACAGAATGTGATAATGACTGCAATGACACAAATGCTTCAATCTATCCTGGCGCTCCTGAAGTATGCAATGGAGTAGATGATGACTGCGATAATCTAACTGATGAAGGATTTGCTATAATCTGTAACACTAGTCTGGACTGTGGAACAGTTGGATGCATTGCAGGAACATATTATTCATTCACTTGCAATAATAATGGAACTTGCTTAGCTTCTTGCTCAAATGTAACTTCAATTACTGATAATGATTTAGATGGTTATGATACAGAGTGTGATGGGGATTGTGATGATGCGAATAATACTATTTATCCAGGAGCTGCTGAAGTATGCAATGGGGTAGATGATGACTGCAATTCCACTGTAGATGATGGCACTATCTGCAATCAAAATTTCTATTGTGATTCAGATGTAGATGGCTATGCCCCTAATGTTTCAAATTATGTATGCACTAACTATAGCTGTACTGTCAATCTTCCAGTAGGATGCTTTTCAGTTCCTGGAACTGATTGCAATGACTCAGATAACAGCATAAATCCAGGTGCTGCTGAAGTTTGTGATGGACTGGATAATGATTGTGATGGAGAAATAGATGAAGGCAATACATGTTACAAAGCATTTTATTGTGACAATGACCTGGATGGCTATAAAGGCATTTTGATAAATCATACATGCAATGACTCTATCTGTTATGTAGATGCTGTTCCAGCTAACTGCTCTTTAACACAAGGGGATGACTGCAATGATACAAATATTTCAATCAATCCAGGAGCAACTGAGATAGAGAATGGAGTAGATGATAATTGCGATGGAAGTATTGATGAAGGTTTTGGAGCACCACCTTCAGGAGGAGGGGGAGCGCCAAGTCCACCACCAACAGTACCTGAAGAAGAAGCTCCACCAGAAGAACCGCCAGCAATAGAGCCTGAAGAAGGACTGCAGGTCTTGACTGAAGAACAGATAAGAGAGATAAGAAAGATAACCCAGCTGGAATATACTCCAGAATTAAGCGGGATGATTCTTGGAGTCAATAAAATCCATATCAGATTCAAGAATATAGGTAATTTAAGCATTAAGAATATATCTATAGCACTGGAAAAGCCGCCTTCTGTTGAGAAGCCTGATATGATCCATATCCGCAAGATATTTGGATGGGATTTCATAAATCTGATGGGATGGATTACAAAGGCAAGGATAACTGATGCAAATCTGTTAAGATGGCAGGTATCAGATCCTAAGAAATATGAGATATTAAGGCCTGGAGAAGAACTGGATGTTGATCTAGAGATATTAGCTCCTTTGACAACAGTTGAGTTTGTTGATGTAAACTTTAAGATATTATCTTACAGGCAGGTGATCTATGAGGAAGTGATTCCTATAAGAATCAATACAACTGACTTTTTGGTTGTAGCTGACCCTCATGAAGACGAGAATCTTATTGATGTTTACTTTATCATAACCAATCTGAAGAATGAGGACGCTCAGTTTAGCATAGAGTTGAATATCAATTCAGAGCCTGACCTTGATTACAAGCCAACATCTTCTCTTAAAGGATTGTTTACATCAATGTTTGAAGGGCCAAATACAGTAAGCATGGAATGGTATGGGCCTTATACTGTCAAAGCAAAGGATACAGTGATGTTTGCATATCAGTATGAATATACTGATGACTTTGCAGGAGAATATTATATGAAGTATTCCTTGTTTGAAGAAGGAGACAAGGTAAAACAAGCTGTAGGAGAGTTTAATCTTAAAAAACACTAATGTTTTTAGAAACATTTAAATAGAAAATTAAAATAAAATAAACAAAAAAGAGGTGTATGAAATGTATATATTCGGTATTGATATCCCAATTGTAGAGGTCATATTTGCAGTTGGAATCATAGGCATTATATTATTGCTTGAGATAACTATTATCCTTATTCTGATAACATATCATATGAAAAATTCCAAGAAATTAGAGGATAAAGTAAGCAGATTGATAGTTGCTTTAACTTCTCTTAAGAAAGTAGAGCTTAAAGAGCTTGAAAAAGTCCAAAAACTTGAAGAAGAAGAAAGAGGCATCATCAATAGATTGCGCAGAATAAAGATCTTGCAGATTAAGAAGCCTGCTTTTAAGAAAAAAGCAGCTCCTGTAAAGAAATTTACTTCTAAACAGAAAAGGAAGCTGTATGAAACATTTGTTACAAAGAAAAAGAAAAACAAAATTGTTGATGCAGTTGATAAATTCTTAAAAAGGTGGAAAAAATGAAAGTCGATGATTTTATTTCAAAAGTAACAGAGGAAGTCAAGAAAGAGAAAAGAGCTGCATTGATATCTATTAACAAAGCAAAACTGCAGAAAGAACTGAAAAGCCATGGCATTTCAAGTGATTTGAAAGCCTTGAATGACAGGGCTGGAAGATTGGGAAAAGTAGTTGCTGAGATAAACACTCAGTTTGGTTCAATAATGGTCAATATTAAATCTCTTAGAGAACAGAAGAAAAATAAGAGAATTAAATTGAATGAAATCAAAAGAGATGTCAAGAAATTAAAAGGTATTGAAAAAGAGATAAAGCCTTTGCAGACTAAAGCAAAAGAGTTAACTTTGTATAGAAATAAAAAACAAGCTGTCTTAAGTATAAAGAAAAATGAGAACAGGGCCAAATCTGCTCAGCTTACCCGCAAAAAGAAAGAGCTTAAGGGATTGAATTTTTCTCTTAATGAAATGCAGGCAAAAATAAAAGAGCTGCTTGTTTTGAAAAAGCAGAAAGAGAATCTTCGGAAAACACTTTCTGTTCAAGTAAAGCAACTGCAGCTCAGGCTTAATAATCTTATGGGTTCATTGGATAATCTGAAGAGCAAGCAGATAGTTCCTCTGCATTCACAAATTGCTGTTTTATCCAAAAAGAAAAAAGAAAAATCAGATGTTTATGGAAGATTAAGGCAAGTTGTTTCTAGATTACAGCGAAGTGTTATAAAACGTACAAATTCTTTGAATAATCTTGTTAAGATTCAACAAGGATTGCAGGAAAGGATAAATTCTGTAAACAGAAAAATAAGAGAGAAAGAGCTGAAGCAGAGAAGATTGCTGAAGTTAAAACAAGATATTCCTTTGACTGCCAAAAAGATTTCTGAGTTGGGTAACAGTGAAAGAGACTTAATCAAGAAAAAAGTGATTGTGCTTAACTTGAAAAGAAAGATTAGAGCTGCCCAGGAACAGAAGAGAATACAGAAGAAAAAAATACAAGAAGCTGTGAAGAAGTTAAAAGAGCAGGCCAAGAAGCTGAAAAAAGTTAATTTATAATTTTTTCTTTTTTTATTATTTATTTATATCTAGATTTATCTCTAATCAATTAAAAATAAAAAAGAATTACTCTTTTTTCTCTTCAGCAGGTGCTTCTTTAGCAGCTTCGCCTTCTGCTGGTGGAGCTCCTTCAGCTGGAGCAGCTCCTTCTGCTGGCATCAGTTCATCAATGATCTGTGATGGGATCTTAGCTTCTCTTAACTTAGCCTTGATCTCTCCTTTTTCCTTGCCAGCCATAGAGTTAATAATCTCTTTAGCCATCTTTTCGTATTCAGCTCTTCTCTTTTCAATCTCTGCAGCCAGTTTCTTTCTTTCTTCTTCCAGCTTTTTCATCTCTTCTGCTGACAGTTCTGTCTTCTCTGTTCTGATCTCTTCTTCAAACTTGCCTTCATTGACTAATTGGATAGCTTTTACTGCTGCAACTCCTTCAACCATGACGCCCATGGAATTGCATGTTCCGATTATCTCTTTTACCCTGTCTTTCAGGGTCTTTCCCATCAAGTCAGACTCTTTCATCTTAGAAATCTTGATTATCTGTTCTATTAATAGGTCTGCAACCTTGTCTGCTTTTGGATTGCCTGAGCCTTTTTCAATATGAGCTTCTTTTTTGATCAATGCAGATGCTGGAGGAGTTCCTACTTTTATCTCAAATTCTTTTGTATCAGTATCTATTGTGATTTTGACAGGAACCTGCATTCCTTTGAATCCTTCTGTTTTTTCATTTATTACTTTAACAACTTCTCCAATATTGACTCCCATTGGTCCTAATGCAGGGCCTAATGGTGGAGCTGCTGTTGCTTTTCCGCCTTCTACTAGCTGTTCAATTGTTTCTTTTGCCATAATTATTCACTTTCTTCAGTTGATTCTCCTTTTGCTATCTCTATCTCTTTAGGAACTTCTTTTTCTTTCTTCTCGACTTTCTTCTTTTCTTTTTTTTCAAGTTTTATTTCTTCAGGCTCTTCTTTCTTTTCTTTAATTTCTTCTTTAAGCTCTTCAACTTTTTCTTTAATTTCCTTAACTTTTTTTTCTTTAGAAGGCTTTTTAATATGCAAAACTTCTTCAACTTTTTCAACTGCTTCTCCTGCAGCTTCTTTTACATCCTCAACAACATCCTCTACTTTTTCCTTGATATCTTCAACAACATCTTTTGCTTTTTCAGCAATGCTTTCTTTTGCTTCATCTAAATCCAGCTTAATATCTTCTTCATCCACATCAGGTCCTTCTTCTATTTCTTCTTTCTTTTCTTTTTTTTTCCCTTTTTTGCGTATCTTGATTCCTGAAGGGATAATTGGTTTTGGCGGTTCTTCTTCTGTAGCTTCAGATTCACTTTTAGTATCAGGCATTGGAAGCTCGTCTGATTCTTCATCTGCAAATTTAATAGGAGAACCTTTTGTTTCTGGTGTAGGGATTGCTACAGACTCTTCTTCTTCCGGCTCTTCACCTTCTTCTGTCTCCCTTCTTATGACCTTGACAGCATCCATCTTGACTGTGATTGGGATTGGAACTGCTGCTTCCAGTAATTCAACAACAACTTCTTCTTTTACCTTGTCTATTCTTGTTACTTTTGCCTGCTCCCTCTTGAATGGTCCTGATATGATCTCTACAATGTCACTCTTCATTATGTTCATCTCTACTTTGACCATCTCAAGCATATGCTCTATTTCGCTGTAATCAATCTCTTTTGGAAGAATTCCCCTTGCATAGGGAATATTAAATGCAGCCTGCTCAGCATCCTGCCTTGATGCAGCTTCTACAAATATATATCCCCTCATTCCATGAGGCCTTATAATAGAAAAAACTTTGTGCTTCTTTTTTTCAGCATTTGAGCCAACAAAATCCATAACCTGGTCTTCCCTATTAGCTGTTGTCCTTAAGCCATAGATTTTTGGTTCATCTTTTGATTCTTTTTTTGGTTCTTCAGTCATTTTATCCTCTTAAAATAACAATTGTTTTATCATCTGGATTATAAACCCAAGCATACCTATGATCAAGATTCCCAGGCCAGATACTTTAACAATAGTCTTGAATTCCTCTTTATTTGGTTTTTTAGTTACTCTTAAAACTCTTAAACATTCTTTTCCAAATCTCTTTGCTTTTGTTACAAAGGATGGTTTTTCTTCCGATTCCATTTTTGTTTTTTATTCTACTTCTTTTTGATTTTTAGAAGCAGATAATTATATATTTTATAGGATGTTTATAAAGGTTTCTAATTTTAATAGTGATAATTTTATTGAACAAGATACTGTAAATAAGCAGGAACATGCAAATCAGGAACTTTTTCTTTAGGAATCTTGCCAGTTGTTAAAACTAATTCCATTGTATCTCTAATTTTTTTGTAATGTTGGAATTCTCCATACTTATCATCTAATGGTACAACTTCATTAAATTGCACAGTTGGAGCATCAAAATCAGCATCCATCACTAACCTATTTTGCTCTTTTCCAGTTAGTATACGACTGATTTGACTTTGTGCTGTTTCTAGATCTTCTAGTACCATTTCTTCTACATTTGGATTTTCAATTTTTGACATTTTAATTTACTTTAGTGTAAATTATCTGCATTTATAAAGATTACATTAAATCACTAATTTAACCAAATTAGCACTGACAAATATTTCTAAGAAAGCAGCGATGATGATAAGGACTGCTGATATTGCCAATAACACTAATGCATCTTTCATTACATTCCTGAATCCCTGGCTGCCGAATTCTTCCCTGACTATTGCTCTTGATACAACTCCTCCTGCAATTGCTGCTACAAGGAATCCTGCCAGTTCTGGTATAAGATGTATGAGGAATATGCTAATCAATTGAAGGGCATTTCCTGCTTCCTTTATCACATAAATGATAAACGAGGCAAATACAGATGCATTTAATACAATCAGGAATAATGCGCCTGCTCCATAGAATATAGACAAAATAAAGGCAATTATCACAACAAGAAGGTTTTGCGAGATCAAGGCAATAGCATTGTTAACAGTAGGGTTATATTCATTTGCAGAGAACTCGTTGATAATCTCTCCTGTTAGATCGCCTCTTGATTGGAGAAAATCAAGCTGATAGTCAAACATGGATAACTGCGAATAAGCTCCTAATATCAGGAATGCAACAAAGATTCCTTTGAACAAGGAGAAATATATCTTGAAGATGTCTTTATGATTATGGAAGAAATGCTTTACTCCTGCTTTGCTTTCTATCTTTTCCTCGATATTGAGGATTATAGAGATTGAAGGGACTAATAACAAGGTTATTGTGAAAAGCATTGCAACTGAAACCTGCTCTTCAAAGAAATAAGCAGAAACAAAATATCCTACAAATACATAAAAGATTCCTAGAAGGAAAATAAAGAGAAAATTTTTTTTGACACTGTCTGATGCAAGAAATTGCTCGAAAACCATTTTATTTCTTTAATCTATCAAAATATCCAGTCCAGTTAACTTTGCTTCTTGATTTTCTTCTATAACCTGGTCTTTTGTAAGACATCATATATAATGCTGCTATGATTATAATCATCAATATCCATGCAAGTGGATTTGAAGCAGCTCTTCTGAATAACCCTGAAGCGCTTCCAACTCCTGCAGGTGTTCTTGATTCTTCTTCTGGAGTTTCATTAAATCCTCCTGAAAGAATATCTTTTTCTGCTGGTTCAGCAGGGCAAGCTCCGCAGTCCTGAGGACAATTATTGCAGTCTTCATTAGCTGCTGATGCACTTGAGCATGTTCCATCTCCGCAGTATAATCCTCCTGAGGATGAGCCATAACTATCTGAGCTTGGTTGTGGTTCAGGAGCTAATACAATTAAGATTTTTGCTGCTTCATGCTCAATTCCTTCTGCAGATACAATAACAGCCCTTATTGTGTAAGTTCCTGCGTCTTCTGCATCAAAGGTATAATTGAATGCTCCGCCATCTATTGTAACATTGACTATGTCTTCTGGAAGATATAATGTTGCAAAGTTTTCTGGAACAGGGCTTAAATCATCAAGCAATGCTGTTCCTGAAACTGTTACTTCTTCTCCTTCTTCAGCTTCATTAGGCTCAACATTAAGGTTTATTATATAACCATTGACTAATTCAAATTCATCTATCATGCTGTTAGGATTTCCCAGTTCATCAGCTGCTGTTATCTCAAGATAATAAACTCCTAATGGATAGGATAGATCTGTCTGGATCATCCCTGAATAAATATCTTCATCATTTGTTATGTTAAGGACAGTATTATTGAATATAATCTCTACACTATTCACTCCACTTGGGTCTGTCACTTCAACATCAAATGGATAATCTTTTGTTCTTGGAACATAGACAATATCTGAAACAAAATCAGGACCAGTTACATCTCTTACATGTATCAGTCTTGAGCCTGTTGAATCTGAATTTCCAGCATCATCTTCACATATTATATACCAGTCATAGTCAGCTCTTGGTATGATGACTGTCCAGTTGATTGTATCTGCTATATTGAATTCAGCAGATTCTTCCAAGGAGCCATTAAGGTATAGTGAGCAGTCTAATGTTGAGTCTAAGTTATCATCAATATCAAATACAAAGTTTACATGAACATCTGAGCTTGCATTATCTAATGGAGCAATCATGTTTATTGTTGGAGCAGTCCTGTCAACAATGAAAATAAATTCAGCTATTGCAGTATTTCCTGCTTCATCTTCTGCTGTTACAGTTAATATGTTTGTTCCTTCTGGGAGTTCTGATGAGTTCAGGCTTATGCTATAGTCAACTGTGTCAACTTCATAATTATCAGTTACATCTATGTCAATCAGAACATTGTCTCCAATGATTGAATTGTTTTCAGGGCTGTTTAGTGTTATTGTCGGAGGAGTCTTATCAATTATTATTGTCCTTGTTTCTGAATCTGCAGACAGCCCAACCATGTCAGTGCATCTTACTTTCCAGTTATGGTTTCCTTCAGAAACATTTGACATGTCATAGGTTGTGTCTGTTATTTCTGCGTTATTTGCTGTTGCTGAGTCAATCACTTCATCATCAACAATCCATTCGCACTCTAATGTTGGAGCCAGATTGTCTGTAGCATTAAATGAAAAAAGTGTGGAAGATCCACCATAAGCTCCGTTATCAGGAGCAATCAATACAACTGAAGGAGCTGTTCCATCAAAACCAACTGTTCCTGAAATTGTCTCTGATTCAAGGGCATTATTATAAACAATAAATTCAAAGCACATTGAATCTCCTTCCTCATAAGATGATAAGTCAGCTTGTGAAGTACATGTTCCTGCTGCACATGTTAATTCAATTGAAGTTATGGTAATTGTTGCATTTGGAGAACAGTTCCAATAAGAAAAGCTTGCATTTTTTATTCCTGTTTCATCATCTATAGCATCTATAGATAACTGCTGGTTGTTTATCCCTTGTCTTACAAATCCTCCATCTTGAGGTATGTTATTAGATAAAAGAGGAGCAGTATCATCATTTAATATTGTTATCTCAATAATATCTGTTGTTTCTTCATCACTGTCTCCTTTTGTTATAATCTCAATATCACCTGTTTCATCATCATCAACTAATTTTGCTCTAGCATTGAACTGGAATAATGCAATAGCATTATTTTCAATATCTCCATCAAACCATGTTACAAGATTTTCTGTAAAATTATTCTGCCATCCTGCAAAATCAGTAACACCTGTTATTGTTAGGCTAGGTGCATCAACTCTTATTTCTTCTATTACTTCACTTCCAAAAACATTATTTATTGTCAGATTAAATGCTGCTTCAGTAGTCTCATACAGAGAAACAGGTGTTATATTCACAACTGCATTAGGTGCTGCATATACTATAGTTACTAAAAGAATCACTACTAATATCCACACCTCTTTTACCCTCATTTTATTGTTGGTATAAAGCACACCTAGTATATAAATATTACTATTTAGTATACTAGTTTAGTTTGTGTTTATAAAGAAAAATATGACTATTTTTGAGTTACATCAAAGAGTTTTTATAGTCGAGAATCTAGAAATATAGTTGTGTGAGGGGTGGTATTATTGCTAAATAAATACTATTTAGCAGTATCTACTTTTATATTGGGGTTTGTAGTTGCTGCTATGTTATTTAGTGGGGATGTTAGGTATGCATTTTCTTTAGATAGCTCTGCTGTTGATTCTCCATCAGACCATATTGCTATTGAGGATCTGCATGTGTTTAAAGATAAAGCTGTAATTGACACTGATAATCTTATTTGGGCAAGAGTTTTGGATACGCATTCTATGGAACCTGTATTGAATGCAAATTCTGTATCCTTGGAGTTGTTGCCTAGTACGTTTTCAGATATCTCTGTGGGTGATGTAATTTCTTACTCACACAATTTGAAAGTAATCATCCACAGAGTTATTTTGATTTCAGAGGATTCTGCTGGATGGTATTGTGTTACTAAAGGAGACAATAATAAAGAAGCAGATGATTATAAAGTTAGATTTAGTGATGTAAAAGGAGTTTTGGTTGGGGTATTGTATTAAAACCACGAAAAATTTATAATCTTTTAATTTCTTTCTTGTTTTATGTCTGCCAAGCTTAAACTTGTAACTTTTAATGCAGGATTATTATTATGGAAATTATTAGGTATTTCTATTTTTGAGCCAGTTCCTTATACAATGCAAAGACTACAAAAACTTCCTGAAGTCTTGTGTAAGACCCAGACTGATATAATTGCACTTCAAGAAGTGTATAGTAATAAAGATAAAGAATTTATAATCAACCAAATGAAAAAAGATTATCCTTATTCTGC
>JAAOYC010000061.1 GCA_018221125.1 Candidatus Woesearchaeota archaeon | reverse complement strand
TTATTGTATCTTTATTAACATTCTTGCAATAACATATTGTTTCACTCATTTAGATCGATCGCATTCTTTGTTATTTCAATATTACAACTATGATGTTCATTACACCAGTCTTCACATTTTTGGGCTGTTTCCTTGTCTTTATATACAAAACCGCATGAATCACAGATATAGTATTCCTTTTTAATAGTTTTTTTAGTTACCATCACTTCTTCACCTTCAAAAACTTAGCATTAATAGCGACGATTACAGTACTTAAGCTCATCAATGCAGCCCCAACAGCAGGAGAAATCACAATCCCGTATCCGATCAATACTCCTGCCGCAAGAGGAATCGCAAAAGCATTATATCCCGTTGCCCACCATAGATTCTGAACCATCTTATTATAAGTGGCTTTGCCAAATAATACTAATGAAGTAACATCTTTAGGATTACTATTAACCAATATTATATCAGCAGTCTCAGCTGCAACATCTGTCCCAGAACCGATTGCAATCCCAACATCAGCTTGAGCAAGGGCAGGTGCATCATTAATGCCATCGCCAGTCATAGCAACAAACTCACCCCTCTCTTGTAGTTCCTTAACCTTCTCCAATTTCTCGTGAGGCAGAACTTCTGCAAAAAATCCATCTAAACCTAATTCCCCAGATACTTTTTTAGCAATTTGTTTATTATCTCCAGTAAGCATCCAGCTTTTTATTCCTACCTTTCTCAATGATTCAATAGCCTCAAACGATTCCTTTCTGATTTGGTCAGATAAGCTGATTACGCCTGCTAAAGTATCGTCAATCAATACAAATACAAGGGTTGCAGTATCATCATAATCTTCTGATAAAGCAATATTTCTTTTTTCAAGTGCTTTCTTGCTCAGCAAAGTTACTTTCTTGCCATCAACCTTGCCTTCAATCCCTTCTCCCTTAAGTACCTTGAAATCCTTTACATCATCAAGTTTAATTCCGTTTGCCTTTTCAAGAATGCCTTTTGCAATCGGATGTTCTGAATTTTTCTCAATAGATGCTGATAACTTAATAATATTATTTTCATCATATTTATTATCAAAGACCTTGATAGAACTAACTCCAAATTTCCCCTCAGTAAGTGTGCCTGTCTTATCAAAAAGAACAGTTGTGATTTTCCTTGAATTCTCGAATGCTGTTCTGTTTCTGATCAATAACCCATTCTTAGCAGAAATTGATGTCGAAACAGCAGTAACTAATGGAATTGCCAAGCCTAATGCATGCGGACAAGCTATAACCATTACTGTTGCCATCCTTTCGATTGCAAAAGCTAAATCACCCTGAAATACCCAGTAAACAAATGTAATTACACCTGTTGTTATTGCAATTATTGTTAGCCATCTTGCAGCGACATCAGCAAGTCTTTGAGTCTTTGATTTTGAAGCCTGAGCATCTTTCACAAGATTGATCACTTTGTTAAGATATGATTCTTCACCAGTTCCTTCCACTTTTACTTTAAGGATTTTATCTCCATTAATTGAACCGCCAATGACTTTGTCTCCTTTCTTTTTTTGCACTGGCTTTGATTCTCCAGTAAGCATTGATTCATCAATATAGCTGTCTCCATCTGTAATTATCCCATCAGCAGGTATTTTTTCCCCTGCTTTAACTAATACAATATTTCCTTTCTTCAATTCTGAAATTTTAATATCAGTAATGTCTCCTCCAGTAACTAAATGGGCAGTATCAGGCATTAACTGAGCCAGTTTCTCAAGTGCTTTTGATGCCCCAAGAACTGATTTCATCTCAAGGAAATGCCCTATAAGCATAACATCGATCAAGGTAACTAGCTCCCAGAAAAAGAATTTGCCTTTAAGTCCAAAAACAACAGCTGTACTATAGACATAAGCAACACTTATTGCAACAGCAATCAAAGTCATCATGCCTGGATTTTTGTTTTTAAGTTCGGAAAATAGTCCCTTAAGGAAGGGGTATCCCCCATAGAAGAATACAAAAGATGATAAAATCCACAGGACATACTTATCACCCATAAAGCTAATACTAAAGCCCAATAAATTCTGAATCAATGGAGATAGAATAAGGACAGGAATAGTAACTATTGCAGAAATGATAAATCTTTTCTTGAAATCCTGTGCCATATGTTTATGATGTTCAGAATGATCATGCCTTTTATGCGGAGCAGTAGAGGATTTCTCCTCTTCCACTTTCACAAGAGTAGCACCGTCCATAGTGCATTTTCCTGGTTTTTCAAATTCCATTCCACATTTTGGGCATTTGTACATTTTGCACCTCATAAGTTTATTGCATGCTTGGTAATTTCAAGGTTGCAGCTTTTATACTCTTTGCAGTATCTTTCGCAATTATCAGCAATTCGTTTTTCCTTGTAGATGAAACCACATATTTCACAT
>JAAOYC010000007.1 GCA_018221125.1 Candidatus Woesearchaeota archaeon | reverse complement strand
TTGCGAAGAGTCAGACTTTGTCTGGCTACCAGTTTCTTTTTCTTCAAGAACAACCTCTATATGTGTTCTTTTCATTCTTCTTCCACGCTGCCTTCCATAACGATACTGTTTGCTGCCTTTGTTGGCAATTAAGCTGGTTATTACAAGGTTTGATGTGTTCAGTCCTTTAGTCTGAGCATTTGATTCAGCTGATTTTAAGATAGAGAGTATTTGTTTGCAAGCTTTGATGGGATATCTTCCTACTGAAAGCTTTCCTGTTTTATGCCCTATTGAGCGGTTGTATCTTTTGTAAGGGACAGGAATCTTTTCCAATATAACATCATCAAGGATCTTCTTTGCTCTCTGCAGATTCTTGTTTCTAATGAAATTACAGATTTCTACAGACTGCTTTGGCGAAATAGGAAGGCTTCTGCCTGTTGCCTTTGCCATATGTTCCTGATTTGTTATTTTTGCGTCATCCATTTCTATTTACCTTTATTTCACAGACAATGCTGCTGAAGACCTTGTAGCTCCTATTCCTGGAGCTGAGTGAGAGACACCTTTTCTAGTTCCTGCAAATTCCCCAAGATAGTGCCCTAACATTTCTGGCTGGATTATAATTCTTACAAAATCTTTGCCATTGTATATCCCTATTGTCTGGTTAATCATTTCAGGAAGGATTATCATGTCCCTGCAATGGGTTTTCAGATCTTTTTCCCCTTTTTTTATTTTTTTAAGGAGAGTTTTTTGCTGTTCGTCAATACCTCTTTTGAGAGAACGCCTTATTCTTGCCGGAGCAAGTTCAGCAAACTCGTTTAAGCTTAATTTCTTTAATTCATCCAGTGTTTTTCCATAGTATGTGAATTCTTTTTTTGCCATTTTTGTTTACCTTTCAAAATTTCTTTGAAATTTCTCAGATGATGAAAATCTTTTGATTTTAATCATCTTTTATGTCCTGTTCTCTTAGGCGACAGGCTTCCTACTTTTCTTCCAGGTGGAGCATGTTTACCTGCCTGAGTAGGCCTTCCTTTTGTGTGTGAACTTCCACTTCCAAATGGGTGCGCAACAGCATTCATAGAAACCCCGCAAACATGAGGATATAATTTGTTTTTTGCCCTCATTGCATGATATTTGTTTCCTGCTTTTAGGAACGGCTTTTCAAGCCTTCCTCCTCCTGCAATGACTCCGATACAAGCCCTGCATTCTGGATTGAAAAGTTTTTGCTTGCTTGAAGGAAGTATTATGGTGATTCCTGCTCTGGTTTTTCCAACAATCTTTGCTGCTGTGCCGGAGGTTCTTACAAATTTCCCTCCATCTCCAGGACTTGATTCTATATTATATACAGGAGTCCCTTCTGGGATATTTTTAAGAGGCAGCGTGTTTCCTGTTTTTGCCCTGCATTCTGGTCCTGATTCAATTGTCTCCCCTACTCTGACTCCTTCTGGAGCAATAATCCATGCTTGTTCTCCATTATCATATGCAACCTGGATTAAAGGAGCAGAATGTCCTGAACATTTTATTATATCCAAGATTTGCCCTTTAACTGTCTCTCCTGTAAGTTTATTATGATTAACCTTTGCTTTGTATCTAAAACTAGGCGCCCTATATGTTGAGCTTCCTTTTCCACGTCTTTGCTGTATTAGATTCTTTCCCATCTATTCCACCTAAATTAATCCAAGCTGTGTTGCAATGTCAATAGCAGGTGTTTCTGCTGAAAATTTAACATAAGCTCTTTTTTCTCCGTCTTGTGTTATAAATGTGTTAACGTTTTGGACTTTTACTTTGAACAGCTCTTCTACTGCTTTTTTGATTTCCTGCTTTGTTGCCTTTTTATTTACAACAAAGATTAGCTTATTCTCTGATTCCATTAACCTGATTGATTTTTCAGTTGATAATGGGTTTTTGATTATTGAGTATGGATCTTTCATCTTTGCTTAAATTTCCTCGTTATTTATTTTTTTACCTCGTAAATTTGGCATCAACTTCGTTGATATCACATGAATAGTTTTTCTTTTTCCAGCTTGTCTATTGCTGCCTCTGTGAAAAGCGTAAGGCGTCCAGGAACAGCTCCAGGAGCAAGCAGTTTTGCATTAAGGCTGTTGACGACAGCTATGTCAATTCCAGGGATGTTTCTTGCAGCTTTTTCCAGGCTGCAGTCTTTTGAAACAACAAAGAGAATTCCTTTTTTCTTCTTGTATTTTCTTCCTCTTGT